>JANNJO010000324.1:0-3046 GCA_031395755.1 Acidobacteriota bacterium | reverse complement strand
CTTGACATGGAGTCAGCAGTCAAACACTGCAATGCCGGGCTCGGCATCTGGAAATGGGCCAGCAACGACCAGGGCAGCGAGCCCGATGTGGTGATGGCCTGCGCCGGCGATGTGCCCACACTGGAGATGCTGGCCGCGGTGGAGATGCTGCGGCAGCATTTCCCGGAGCTTAAGATTCGCGTCATCAATGTGGTGGATTTGATGGCCCTGCAACCACAGAGTGAACATCCTCAGGGCCTGAGCGACAAGGACTTCGATGTCTTGTTCACCAAGGACAAACCCATCGTGTTCGCCTACCACGGATATCCTGCGTTGATCCATCAGCTGACGTATCGGCGAACCAACCATCACAACCTGCACGTGCGTGGGTATAAGGAAGAAGGAACCACCACCACGCCCTTCGACATGGTGGTGCGCAATGACATCGACCGCTTTCATTTAGTGAAAGACGTCGTCGATCGGGTGCCGAGTTTGGGCTCGTGCGCTGCTTATCTCACCCAAATCATTCGAGACAAGCTGATCGACCACCAGCGCTACATCCGGCAACACGGTGAGGACATGCCGGAGATCCGAGATTGGAAATGGGGTGCCAGGAAAAGCGGGAAGACAGGCCCCGCACGCAAATGAGCGGTGCCCTTGCGCAGGTGTATCTGGTTCGTCACGGCGAGACCGCCTGGACGATCAGAGGGCAGCACACCGGCCGCACGGACATTCCATTTACCGATCGCGGCGAACGCGAGGGCGCCGAACACATTGAACTGCTTCTCGATGAGTAGAATGTGTCGCGTGACCGCCACTAAGATCAAGGACTTCTTGCAACACCGTTTTTCGCGGGCGTCTACTTTCGTACAGGCGCGGCTGTCACCCGAGGGCCTGGTCGGGCTGCATTTCACTATTGGCACCGTAGTTTTGATCGGAGCAACGTGGCTATTTGGCGGCATCGCCGAAGACTTGATCACGGGCGACCCTCTTATCCTGGTCGATGCATTCATCTCAGAATGGTTTCGCTCCCACCCGACGCCTCGTTTTGCTTCGGCTATGCATTTCGCGTCGGCGCTTGCATCGACACCCACCGTTGGCATTCTGTTTGCGCTCATGGGCTGCGTATTGCTATGGAAGCGACTATGGTATTGGCTGTTGGGACTTGTGTTAGTTGTTCCCGGCGGCATGCTCCTCAACGTCCTGTTGAAGGCGTTGTTCGGCAGAGCAAGACCCGGGTGGGCGGATCCGTTAATGGCTCTCGCGGATCCCAGTTTTCCCAGCGGCCACACCATGATGGCAACGATTATCTATGGCTTCATGGCTATCTTTCTGATACTAGAACTCTCGTCCTGGCTGTGGCGATTTCTTCTGGCGGCGATAACGATCCTGCTCGTTGTCTTGGTCGCGCTAAGCAGAATGTATCTGGGGGCGCATTACTTGAGCGATGTATTGGCGGCGATGGCAGCAGGAACAGCCTGGATTGCGCTCTGCCTCACCGCGGTGGAAACCTTGCGTCGCCACCGTGGCTGAGTGTTGCTCGGTCACCGGCGATGAGTTGATTGTTACTCGGTCAATCGTACGAGAAGGCATAAGGTACTTGGCAGCGCAGGCGGAGTACACCCTATACCAATGGGACGGTCTACGTCGGGTGTATGCGTTCGGTAGGTCCAATTACGAAATCGAGGTGGGCGATGGCAACTGATCCGGTCTGTGGCATGCAGGTCGACGAGCGAACCGCGGCGCTCAGCAGCGCGTTCGAGGGTAGCAATTATTTCTTTTGCTCCGCGGGTTGCAAGAAGAAATTCGACGCGAACCCGTCTGCCTACCTCGGCACACCGCCGGCTGGTGACCCCAAGCTGCCCGAACACGCGCATCCCCACGCTCAAGCAACCCGAGAATCCTCGGGTTGCGTCCATGGAAAACCTGTCGTCGCAGGCGCCGCGCCGCCGGGAACTGTCTATACCTGCCCCATGCACCCGGAGATCGTGCGTGACGCGCCGGGTGATTGTCCAGTCTGCGGCATGGCCTTGGTGCCGATCGCGGGCGCAGGCGGGGGTGAAGCTGACGATTCCGAGCTACGCGATCTCACCCGGCGCCTATGGGTCGGGGTCGCGCTATCGCTCCCGCTCGTGGTCCTTGCCATGTCGCCGATGATCGGCATTCATGAACTGTTCGGCCTGCAGCCACGGTCACGCGGCTGGATCGAGTTTGTGCTGGGCACGCCGGTCGTGCTGTGGGTCGGCTGGCCGATCCTGCGCAAATTCTGGTTCTCGCTCGTACACCGCGCGCTCAACATGTACACGCTGATCGGACTGGGGGTGGGGCTCGCCTACCTGTTCAGCCTCGCAGCCGTGTTTTTCCCTGGCTTGTTCCCGCAGGAGTTTCGCGAGCACGACGGCGCGGTGGGCACCTATTTCGAAGCAGCGGCGGTGATCGTGACGCTGGTGATACTGGGCGACTTCCTGCAGTTGCGCGCGATGGTCAAGACGGGTCAGGCGATTCAACAATTGCTGGAGCTAGCGCCCAACCTCGCGTGGCGTTTACGCGACGACGGTGCCGAGGAGCAGGTGGCGCTCGACACGGTGGCCGTTGCTGACCGCCTTCGGGTCAAGCCGGGCGAGCGGGTGCCGGTGGACGGCACAGTACTCGAGGGCACGAGTCGCGTAGACGAATCCATGATCACCGGCGAGCCCGGACCGGTGGCGAAGGCCGCCGGCGACAAAGTCACCGGTGCAACCGTGAACGGTAACGGCTCATTGGTTATCCGCGCCGAGCGGGTGGGTGCGGACACGCTGCTGGCCCGTATCGTTCACATGGTGGGAGAAGCACAACGCACACGCGCGCCGATCCAGCGGCTCGCCGACATCATCGCGGCGTACTTCGTCCAGATCGTAGTGGTCATCGCCATCGTGACGGCCCTCGCGTGGTGGTTCTTCGGTCCGGAGCCGAAATTCGCGTACGCGTTCCTGAACGCCATCGCGGTGTTGATCATTGCCTGCCCCTGTGCCGTCGGTCTAGCGACGCCCATCTCGATGACCGTCGCTATGGGGCAAGGCGCGCGCGG
>JANNJO010000313.1:0-23675 GCA_031395755.1 Acidobacteriota bacterium | reverse complement strand
TCGCCAAGTTGATCGACTACCTCGGCGGAGAGCCGGCAGTGACACCGAAACCGGTGAAGACATCGGAGAAGCCGAAGGACATGCTGCGGTTCGACCTCGACAACGAGAACGAGACGATCAGGAATTATCGCGAACGCGTGCGGCAGTGCGAGTCGCTGGGTGAGTACGCCATGGCCGAACACCTGCGGGACATCCTCAAGCAGGAGCAGGAACATCAGATCGATCTGGCGACGGCCCTCGGCGAGGACACGCCGGATGTGTCAAAAATGAAGGCTAAGGGCTGAACTTACGGCCGCGGGTTTCAGGGCCGAGCCAGATGAGCAGCGATACCACCAGGCCGGACGCCCCGATTGAGGTCGTCATTGCACCGGCAAGGCTCCAGCCCGTATCGACCAGGCGTCCGATCGCAAACGAGGTAAACGATCCCACCAGCGCGCCCGCGTGGTAGCAGAATCCGGCACCGGCGCCGCGGACATCGCTGGGAAAACGCTCGGTGATGTACGAGGGGAAGGCTCCCCACATGCCGTGCGCGCCAAAGCCGACGAGCAGCGCGCCGAGCAGCAGCAGTTGAGGATCTGCGCTCATGAGATAAAGAGGAGAGACGGCGACCCCCAGCGCGGCGGCGCAGGTGACGGCGCCGCGCCGGCCCAGCCGCCCTTCCGAGAGACCGCCCCAGAACGCGGAGCCCAGTATGCCGCCGGCGTTCAGCGCCACGATATACAACAGGGTGTTGAGGCCGCGGCTCTGCAGAAACGTGGCGTACCAGTAGGTGACCGAGTAGTACGACACCATGAACCCCGCCGCGAGCAGAGAACAGTGGATCGTGGTGCCCAGGAGCTCGGGACCGAAAATGCGCGCGAGCGACACCGTCGGCTGACCGCTGCGATCGCGCTGTCGCGCGATCCAGACCGGGCTCTCAGAGACCTTCGCGCGGATCCACAGGACGAACATGGCTGGAACCGCGCCGACCCAGAACATCGCACGCCACGCCTCGTCGGAACGCTCGTGTAGAACGGGATAGAGCGTCTGAAACACCACCGCCGACAGAATATAGCCCCACGCCCAGGCGCCCTGAAGAATGCCGGCGGCGGGTCCCCTCATGCGATCGGGCAGATGCTCGAGCGCGAGCGGCATGCCCGCGGCCCATTCGCCCCCCATGCCGATGCCGAACAACGCGCGGCACGCGAACAGCATCGCGTAAGAGGTCGAGAATCCGCTCAGCACCGTGAAGAGGGAAAACCAGACAATCGACAGCATGAGCGGCAGCTTGCGGCCCCAGCGATCGGCGGCGGTGCCTGCCGCAGCGCCTCCGACGAGACGGAACATCAGCGTGACGGTTCCCAGCGCGCCCGCAAGCGCATTGTCGACCTCGAAGCTGCGCTGAATATCGGCGAGCACAAATGTGAGGATGGTGAAGTCGAAGCCGTCGAGCATCCA
This sequence comes from Acidobacteriota bacterium, assembly GCA_031395755.1. Lineage (GTDB taxonomy): Bacteria > Acidobacteriota > Vicinamibacteria > Vicinamibacterales > JAMQPK01 > JAMQPK01. The sequence continues at coordinate 22,238 of JANNJO010000313.1, read as the reverse complement.
GCCGCCGAACGCAGCATAGAATGCCCGCTTCTGGCCCGGCGTGAGCGACCTGAACTCCCGGAGGAACTGCAGCATCTCTCCGTAGCCTACCGTGCTACGCAAGCCGGTGTCGCGATCGGCTACACCAGCGTCTATATTTCCGAACAATTCACGTTACAGAAAGTGGCGAGCCTCTTGCTATCCTCAAGGCGGTCCGATATGCATACACGCTCGCGTTACTTCTTGTTCGCCTGGTCTGCGCTCATCATTCAGCTTGCCGCACCGGTCCTTGTGGCGCAGGTCACTGAGCCGCGCACGCCATCGGACGCTGCCGCCGCTGCGCAGGTGCCAGCGGTGCCGCCCGGCGATGCCAACCGGCCGTTCGGGATGACGGAGGAGATCGGCAAGCAATCGCTTGGCACCCTGGAAATCGACCTGCATACCATCGTCGCCTTGCCGCTCGCGACCCTTTTTGGTGCCGCCCTGGCTTTGCGGCCCCGAAGGCGGGGCTCCCCAAAACGATCGTCTCAGGTGGTTCAGACCCAGATCATTCTGGCTATCATCGGGGCGCTGGTGATGATCATCGTTGGGTCGAGCCTGGCGCGCGCCTTTGGCGTCGTCGGCGTGGCAGGCCTCGTTCGCTATCGCGCCAAGATCGACGATCCAAAGGACGCGAGCGTCATGCTGTCGACCCTCGCGGTGGGACTCGCGTGTGGCATCGGACTGTATGGTCTTGCCATGTTCGCGACAGTATTCGTCACGGGCGTCCTCTGGGCCATCGAGTCGTTCGAGCCGACCGCGCGCCAGGAGTTTATCCTCGAGGTTAAAGCCAAAGAGGCAGGCAAACTCCAGCCGAAAATCGAAGCGCTGCTCCGGCGCCACCGCGTGAAGTACGAGCTCCGCGAAGCCAAGCCGGAAGAGTTCTCCTATATGGTCAAGATGCCGATGGAGGTCAAGACCGACGGCATCTCGGCGGAAATTATGAAGATCGACCCGGATCCGGGGACAGAGGTGCAGTGGAAAGCCGAAAAGAAAAAGTGAGCCTGAGGCCCGCATGGAACTGATCGTCGAACCCGAGGATGGCCTGACGCCCGTCATCGCCGCCATCAAGAGAGCGACCAAGGAAATCGACGTCACGATCTTCCGCTTCGATCTGAAAGAGCTGGAGAGGGCGCTCGAAAGCGCCGTGACGCGGGGTGTGAAGGTGCATGCGCTCATCGCGCACACGACCGGCGGCGGCGCCAAGCGGCTGCGGAAGCTCGAGCTCGATCTGCTGGCCGCCGGCGTCACCGTGTCGCGCACAGACGACGACCTGTTGCGGTACCACAACAAGATGGTGCTGGTCGATCGCGACACGCTTTATGCGCTGGCGTTCAACTTCACGCGGATCGATATCGAGAAGAGCCGCAGCATTGGCGTCGCCACGAAGAACAAGGCTGTCGTCGCCGAGGCCATCAGGCTGTTCGAAGCGGACTCGACAAGAAAACCCTACACCGCGTCCTGCGACTGCTTTCTCGTGAGCCCTGAGAATGCGCGGACGGGGCTTTCGAAGTTCATCAGGAGCGCGAAGAAGGAACTGCTGATCTACGACATGAAAGTCAGCGATCGCCAGATGATCAAGCTCCTGCAGGATCGCGTGAAAGCGGGGGTCAATGTCCGCATCCTGGGCAAGGTCAGCAAGAAAGGGATCGGCCTGACAGCCGAGAAGATGCCGGGAATGCGGCTGCACGTGCGCGCCATGCTGCGCGACGGTCAGGAGCTGTTTCTTGGCAGCATGAGCCTTCGGGCGCTCGAGCTGGACAAACGGCGAGAGGTCGGCGTGATCGTGAAGGAACGGGCCGCCGCGAAGCAGTTCCGTGACCTGTTCGAAAGGGACTGGGCGAAAACCGACAGCGGAAAGAAAGCCGAGATCGACAAGGCCAAGGACAAGGATAAGGACAAGGACGTGAAGACCGTGGCGGCCGCGGCCGCTACGTAACCGGCTAATTCTGGAAGCCTCCGAAGCTCCAGAACACGTGAACGCCTTCACCGCCGCCGAAACCCACGTCAACTCGCCCGACCGACTTGCCCTTGCGCATGTAGCTGAGGCTGAAACCTGTTCCCGTCCTCAAATCCTTGAGAAGTTCAGAGGTGCGCGGCGCGACCTGGCCAGCGTCGACGAACACCGTGGCGTGCACCTTCTCGACGATCGGAATCCGATATTCGGCCTGCATCAGTACCAGATCGCGATCCCGGAAGCGATAGTTGCGGAAGGCGCGCAGCGTTGCGAGCGTGCCGTCGGTGCCGAGCAGATCGGGGCGGAACGCTTTCAACCCGCCGCTGCCGCCCAGCGTGTACAGCATGTAGAACGGCACATCTGCGCCAGTGTTGGTCGTGGCAAGGAACCCGTGCAGCGTCAGGCGTTGTCCCGGACGGATTCCAGGGATCCGCTGCCGGACTTCCGTTTCCCAACGATGGAAGTTGTGTCGTCCCGAATCGTGGTCGCGGACAGCTTCGAGTGCAATCTGATATGTGCCCCCATAGGCGGTCGACGCGTCGACGGCCTCGGGATCGAGCACTGGATACGTCAACTCAGCAAAGCCACGATACCTGCCAAAGGCAGGCTCGGCCGAAAAGCCCGGGACAGACGACTCTGGGAAGACCTGTTCGATCGAGCGAACGGCGGGACTCCTTCCCGGCCCCAGATCGGGCATGTACATTGCGGCGCTGCCTCCAAGCCGAACGGCCGGGGCGACGCGGTGCCAACCGCGCGTGCCGAACGTCGTTTCGCGCAAACGAAATGCGGACCGGTCGTCGAACGACGTATTCGGCCCGATGCCGAAATAGTCGACCCGGTTCATGTGACGAACCCCGCCAAACACCCCAATCTGAGAACGTTTCGCCAGGGATCGCCGGCCGACTTCGCCTTCGACCGACCAGTACCGGCGCATCGTCACCATCGCTTCGGCGTTCTGATACCAGCGCCCGTCATCCGGGGAGTCGTACCCGACACCTGCGCCAAGCCCGCCGCCGGAGGCGACGCCCCCGATCACCGGATGAAGGGGCTTGCTGAACGACTCCATGATCCCCTTCCCCCAGGACGGGATCGGAAGGTCGGAGGAGTCCTTTTCAGTGCCGGCGGTGCTCTGAGCCAGGGCGAGATGCGGCAAGAAAATCAGGGACAGGGCAAGGATCGAGCTTTTCATGCACGGTATCGATGCATGGGCTGTGCCTGCTGAGGGGCGGATGTCCTGGTACGAGGCTTGCCACGCCGTTCCTCAAAGGAGATCACCGTGACTACTGAAAACGAGAAGAAGGAGCAGCCGGGAGACGTTCTGGGTATCAGCAATCCGGCCGGGCCGAAACTGCCGCATCCGCCGTCGGATGGCAGCACCCCTCAGGGTATCGAAGTACGGGGCGAGCCCAAGCGGCACTGGGGGAATGAGGACATTCCGCAGAGCGACGGCGCGACCGGCATCGATATGGGCGGCGGTGGTAGCGGCCCCCAGATCGCCGCAGAACATCCCCGTCCAAAATCGAGCGAGGACACCTAGACGACCTCGCCGAGCAGGGCAAGGAACTCTTCGCGTTCCAGGCTGCCTTGCGCCAACAGGGCCTCCGCCATGCCGTCCAGGACGGTACGGCGGTGGCTCAGCGTTTCGCACGCGCTTTCGAAGGCGCGTTGAGTCAGGGCCTGCACGGCCGTTTCGATCTTCCCGGTCGCGTCTTCGCTCCACTCGCCCCCACCAGCATCGCCCGCACGGCGGTGGCGTCCGTCGTTGGCCTGGAATGTAACTGGCCCGATCGTCAACGACATGCCGAACTCGCAGACCATGCGTCTCGCCAGGGTGGTCGCGCGCTCGAGATCGTTGGCCGCGCCCGTGGAAAATTTTCCGAATGCCACATGCTCGGCTGCTCGTCCGCCGAGCAGCACCGCGAGCCGATCCATCAGCTCATCTTCCTGAAGCAGGTTCCGGTCTTCCGGCGTCTGCTGCATGTATCCGAGCGCGGCGAGCCCGCGAGGGACGATGGACACTTTGTGGACGGGTTCGGCACTGGCTGCGAGCTCCGCGACAATCGCGTGCCCGGCTTCGTGGAACGCCACGATGCGCCGCTCCTTCGTGTTCGTCAGCCGATTCTTCCGCTCGAGTCCGACGACAACGCGATCGATGGCGGCATGCAGTTCGGGCATGCCGACTTCGCTCTTCTCACCACGCGCGGCGAGCAGGGCGGCCTCGTTCAGCACGTTTTCGAGGTCCGCGCCGACCATACCAGGCGTGCGGCGCGCGACGTACTCGAGGTCCACGTCTCCGGCGAGCTTCACCTTTCGCGCGTGCACCTGGAGTATCGCGTGGCGGCCCGTTCCGTCGGGGCGATCGACCAGGATCTGCCGGTCGAAGCGGCCCGGCCTCAGCAGCGCGCTATCGAGAATTTCCGGGCGGTTGGTCGCCGCCAGCACGATGATGCCGTCGCGGGAGTCGAACCCGTCCATTTCGACGAGCAGCTGGTTGAGCGTCTGTTCGCGCTCATCGGTGCCGCCTCCGCCGTGGGAACCCGAGCGGCTCTTGCCGATGGCGTCGAGCTCGTCGATGAACACGATGGCCGGCGATTTCCCCTTGGCCTGCTCGAACAGCTTGCGCACGCGCGAGGCGCCGACGCCGACAAACACCTCGATGAACTCCGACCCGCTCGCCGCGAAGAACGGGACGCCCGCCTCGCCGGCGACCGCGCGGGCGAGCAAGGTTTTGCCGGTTCCGGGCGGTCCGACGAGCAGCGCGCCCTTCGGCACCCGCGCGCCGAGCGACGCGAACTTGCCTGGATGGCGCAGAAACTTGACGATCTCTTCGAGCTCTTCCTTGGCCTCGTCCACCCCGGCGACCGAGTCGAAGCCGGTTTTCGCAGCCGCCTTCTTGTCGCGCGCGCGCCGGCCGCGCGTGAGCGCGGTCATCGACTTGACCGGGTTCATCCGCTTGTATGACATGAAGATGACGAGCACGAACGCGAGACCGGCCATGGCGCCGAGGATGAGCGAGGTGTGCGAGTCGTCGGACTTGATGCCTTGATAGGTGATGTGTCTGGACTCGAGCAGCGGCACTAAATCGTCGTTGGGGACCGGGGTCGACAGCCACAATTCAGGCGCGCCGGCCCGCCGGGCGGCGTCGGTCGGCGTGGCCTGCACTTCGGTCGCCGACATCTGAATCTCGCGAACGTCGCCTTTGGTGATGTGCTGTTTCAGCGTGCTGTACGGAATTTCGGCCGTCTCTTTGGATCGGCAAGCGCCTGCCGATACCGCCAACAGGGCGGCCAGCACGAGAAAGGAAAGACGAGTCGGTTTCATAAGTTGGGGACGTACGTTGGGGGGGAAGCCGAACCCTGTAAACAGTTTAGCAAGGCTTCGCCGAATCGGTGAAAGAAAAGGCGGTGTGAACGCTGTTCAGTTAGCGAGCGCCTTTGCGATAGCGCTTCGCAGCTCCGGCGCCTCGGGCGTGACGCTGCTGGGGAAGAAGGCGATAACCCTGCCATTCTTGCCGACGACGTACTTGCTGAAGTTCCAGGCTGGCAGATGGCCCGTTGTCCCGAGGAACTTGTAGATGGGAGACTGAGCGAGGCCGGGCCTGGTCGACAGCTTCGCGAACATCGGAAACGTGACGCCGTAATTCTTGCGGCAGAAGTCCACGATCTGCTGTGCTGTTCCCGGTTCCTGGCCGCCGAAGTCGTTGCTGGGGAATCCCAGCACCGCAAATCCTTTTCCCGACCACTCACGATGAAGCTTCTCCAGACCTTCATACTGCGGGGTGTACCCGCATTCGCTCGCGGTGTTCACGACCAGCGTGACCGTACCGCGATAGGCGGCCAGATCAGCAGGCTGTCCCTGCAGTGTCTCGGTTCTCAGATCGTAAAGGGAGGACGCGGTCTGGGCTGTGGTCTGAGCCATGGCAATCGCCGGGATCAACATCACGGCCGCAAGTTTCATCATCATTGGAGTGTCACCTTATACTGCGGCGGCTTGCGCGCCTTTGTCACCTGCTCAATTGCGTATGCGAAGCCGATGAGATCCGGTTCACTGAACGCCCGGCCCATGATCGTGAGGCCGAGCGGCAGCCCGTGGGTATCGCCGATCGGCACGGTGATACTCGGCGTCCCCGCCACGGCGGCCATGCCGTAGCCGGCTCCGACGAAATGATCGCCGAGCAGGTGATCGGTAGGCCACGCCGGGGACATGCTTGGCGCGATCACTCCATCGAGCTTCCCGCGATCGAGCGCGGCGACCAGGCCTTCTCTGCCGGCCAGCCGCCGCGATCCATCCCGCGCTTTGCGATACGCCGCATCGGTCAACGGGCCTTTGGCTTGCGCGCGCTCGAACATCTCCTGGCCGAAAAACGGCATCACAGTGCGGGCGTTCGCCTTGTTGAATGCCATCACTGCTTCCAGAGATGCGTGAGGCGAGCCGCTGGCCTTCAAGTACTGATTGAGACCGTCCTTGAACTCGTAGAGGAGCACGTCGAGCTCACTGTCGTTCCATTGGTCGTAGGTCTCGATCGTCACGTCGGCGACATCGGCGCCCTCCGCCTTCATGACGTCGATCAGTTTGTCCACGGCGGCGTCGGCATCCGGATGAAATCCCATGGCCTGGCGCAGCACCCCAAAGCGTTTGCCCTTCAGGGTATCGGACTTCAGAAATGCCGTGTAGTCTGCCGGGATTCTGTCCTTCGCCGCGCCGGCGGCGGGGTCGCGGTCATCGACCCCGGCAAGCGCGTTCATCAGCAGCGCGGCATCGGCTACGGTGCGAGTCATCGGCCCGGCGGTGTCCTGCGACGCGGAAATCGGAATGATGCCGCGGCGGCTCACAAGACCGACCGTCGGCTTCAATCCCACAAGGCCGTTGACCGAGGCAGGACAGATGATGCTGCCATCGGTTTCGGTGCCCACGCCGACCGATGCCAGGCTGGCGGCGATGGCGGCTCCGGTACCGCTGCTTGATCCACACGGGTTTCGATCGAGCACGTAGGGGTTCTTCGTCTGTCCGCCGCGCGAGCTCCAGCCGGAGGTCGAGCGCGTCGAGCGGAAGTTCGCCCACTCGCTCAGGTTGGTTTTTCCGAGGATCACCACACCGGCTTCGCGAAGGCGGGCCACGATGAAGGCGTCCTGCGTCGGGCGATTCTCCGCAAGCGCCAAAGATCCGGCAGAGTTCACCATGCCGGCGCTGTCGATGTTGTCTTTAATCACAATGGGAATACCGTGCAGCGGCCCGCGAACGTGGCCGGCTTTCCGCTCAGCGTCCCGGGCTTCCGCATCAGCGATCGCCGTCGAGCTGATCTCGATCACCGCATTCAGCTGTGCTCCCGCATCATCGATCGCGCCAATTCGATCGAGATAGGCCTGCGTCAGCGCGCGCGAAGTGAGCGCGCCCGCCGCCATGCGATCGCGCGCTTCCGTGGCACTCAATTCCACGACGTCGATGGCCGCAGCGGCGGTCTCACGGGTCGTGATGGCCGTGGGAGCTGCCTCACGTGAGCACGCGTTGAGGAGCCCAATGAGAACCACCGCAAGGAGATAACGGCGCATGTTGAATCTCGGTTGCCTCCGGCATCGACTGTCTATGCAGGCCGAGTATAATATCTGCTCCTGCCCGGTGAAGACTCACCACTGCGGAAGTGGCGGAACTGGCAGACGCGCTAGCCTCAGGAGCTAGTGGGAGCAATCCCTTGGAGGTTCGAGTCCTCTCTTCCGCACCAGCACCTATGTCGTTATTGGACGGTCTGTTTCAATGCGAGTAGAGCATTCGCGTCCGGCTCAATTGATGGAACTTCACGCGCCAGGGATCGACCTGACTACTCAGCGCACCGCAGGCTCAGATACATGGCAGGCCGAAGAATGCGAACACCTTCATACTCTTGTCGGAAAACCCGATCGCTCACGCGCGAGTCGGCGGTTCGTGTGGGATGTTGTCGGGATCGAGCCCTAGCTTCCGCACTTCTCGCCGGGCGGCGGCATAGTCGGCCGCATCCGTCGCGTTCTCGAGAAGGAACTGCGCGAGCCGTCGGGGCGTGTAGCGCTCGGCAAGCTGTGGCGACGAGCGAGATGGCTGCCGGTTGTTCAGGCCGAGGCTCAGCACGATGCCACCTCGGGCTGCTGAAAGCCTGCGCTTACGACCCGCGTGCGGAACGTTCGCCTTTCAAAGCGGCGTTCACTATCAACCTGGAACCATCGACCCCCTGGATGGCAGCTTCATCGTCCCGATTGAAGAGCACACAGGAATCGAGGGACAAGCACCCACAGCCGATGCACCCGGTCAAGTCGTCTCGGAGTTTTTCAAGAGCCTGGATTCGCGCCTCGAGTTGGGTCCGCCACGTCTGAGACAGGCGAGTCCAGTCCTGTTTGGTTGGCGTCCGTGAATCTGGTAACGCCGCCAATGCGACACCGATCTCAGCGAGGCTCAATCCCAAGACCTGGGCGGCACGGATGACCGCCACCTGCCGCAACACCGCCCGAGGATAGCGACGCTGATTGCCTGGCGTCCGTCGAGATGCAATCAAGCCTTGGGCTTCATAGAACCGTAGTGCCGAGGTGGCAACACCGCTACGAATGCCAAGCTCGCCGATTGTGAGTTCGTCAGGAAGGGCGCTCATTCGAAACCGCTTGACTTCAAGTTTACTTGAAGTTGTACCGTATGTCGGGTGTCGCACAGCGATTCAGCGCCCCCAAGAATCGGACTCTGAGGACCGGCACGTGCGTTAGTTAGTGTAGTTAGTTGAGGAGTGGAAGAATGGCCCAACCAATCGCGAAACCGCCGACGGTAAGCCAATACGTACGTGCCGTCTCTCTCGCGGAAATTCAATCCGCCCGTTGTCTGCCCGTGCAGCTCCATGGACATAGCCTGGCCCTTTATTTTTCCGACGGCGCAGTCTACGCCATCGACAACCGATGTCCGCACATGGGGTTTCCATTGCATCGTGGCACCCTGGAGGACGGTGTCCTGACGTGCCACTGGCACCATGCACGCTTCGACCTGTCGTGCGGCGGAACCTTTGACCCATGGGCGGACGACGTGCGTGTCTATCCGGTTGAGATCCGCGGGAACGACGTCTGGGTGGATCTCGCGCCACACGGTGACCCGCTGGCTCACGAACGGCTCCGGCTTCGCGACGGCTTGGAGCGCAACATCGCTCTGGTTATGGCCAAAGCGGTGATTCGGCTGCTCGATGGCGGCGTTGACGCCGCTGAGCCGTTTCGGATTGGGATTGACTTCGGCACACAGTACCGTCAAGCCGGTTGGGGCCAGGGCCTCACGATCCACACGTGCCTGATGAACCTACTGCCAACGCTGGAACCAGAGGATCGACCACGTGCGCTGTACCATGGCATGACTGCCGTCGCCAATAACTCGGCTGGTGCGCCGCCCCGCTTCATCGTGCATCCCTTGCCAGGGTCAACTGCGGACTTGGCCACCATCAAGCGATGGTTCCGACAATTCGTCGACGTGCGTGACGCAGAAGGTGCGGAGCGGTGCATCGTCTCGGCCGTAAGGGGTAGCGCGAACAGCCGCCAGATGGCTGACATGCTCTTTACCGCGGCGACCGACCATCGCTATATCCAGGGCGGCCACGTCCTGGACTTCACGAACAAGGCATTCGAGGCGCTGGATCACACAGAGTGGGACCTTGCCGAACCCGTCCTCGCTAGTTTGGCCGGCAGCTACGCCAACGCTGACCGCATGGAGGAATCGAACGCCTGGCGCCATCCGATCGATCTCGTGAGCATTCTGGAGCGGGCGTTCGAGAAGCTGCCGGCGGCGGTCGCGCAGGGGGACACGCGCCGAGGCAGCGCGATTGCTTGGGACAGGCTCGTACCAGTTCTACTGGGCGACGATCCTCACGCGATCGCTGAGGCCCTCATGGCCGCAGTGACTACCGGCACAGGTCCCGAGGAGTTGGCCGGTGTGGTCGCCTACGCCGCGGCTCTGAGGATCGCGCAGTTCCACACGAGCAACGAGTTTGGCGACTGGGACACCGCACTGCATACCTTTACGTTTGCGAACGCCGTGCAACGCGGACTGCACCGTGCGGGGTCAGTGGATCTCCTGCGTGGCGTCTTTGATGCGGCGATGAGCGTCTATCTGGACCGGTTTCTCAACGTTCCGGCCACGCCCCTGCCTGAATCCGATGATGCCATGAAGGACCCAGCGGCGCTGCTGCGCGAGCTTCCGACCTTGCTCGACCGACAGCAGCAGGTGAACGAAACGGGCGCCCTCGTGAGCCGGTATCTCTCGGGTGGAGGCGCCGTGGACGGGATACTGGCCGCGCTCGGACACGGGCTGCTCCGTGAGGATCGTGACTTCCACACGATCCAGGCGATCGAAACCGCGTTCCGACAATACAGCCTGCTGCGTGACCGCCAACGAGGCGCGCACGTGTTAATCGCGGGGGCCCGCTACTTGGCCGCCCATGCACCGACGGTGCGCTCGCAGGAACAGACCTTCCAGATCGCTCGTCGCCTCTCACGCGGCGAACGGCTCGAGGAGGCGCCGCCTCGGACGTCCGGATCGGTCGCACGGACTTGATCGTGAGCACGCGGGAGTCGAAGATCGCGAAACGCACTCCGCTGATGAAATAGAGCAGGGTTGTCGCATGGGAGAGCCCAAATCGTTTCTGGTTCCCAGCAGCACTCAGATGCCCCGGATGCGGTGGACGGGTGACCTCATTCCGATCGTGTTTCATCTGGTCCTGGCGAGTTTTCTCCTTTCTGTCGCGCACTACCATCGCAGCCATCGTGTAACCTGATAAACGCTGGAGGATTCGTCATCATGGCCAAGCGCCGCCTGTTCAAGTTCTTTCTGACCCTGGTCACCATTTTTTTCGTCATGGGCGTGCTGGCCATGATTGGCGCCTGGGTCCTCGTGATGAGGGGACCGGCGGTTCCCGATCACTCCACGCTCATTCTGCGGATGGGCGGCGAGCTGGTGGAAATGCCGCCGAACGACGTACTGGGGCAGGTTACCGGCGGGGCGCGCGCACAGACCGTGCGCGGCTATGTGGAGGCGCTGCGTCGCGCGAAGAGCGATCCGCGCATCGACTCCGTGTTGATCGTGCCGTCGCACTTCGAGTCGCCGTACTGGGGAAAGGTCCAGGAGCTCCGAGACGCTATCCTCGACTTCCGCAAATCCGGCAAGCGCATTTCCGCGTACCTCGAGCACGGGGGAGACCGCGAGTATTACCTGGCCACCGCGGCGGATCGTATCTACCTGCTGCCCTCGAGCGGCGTGGACCTGAAGGGTGTGGCCACCTACGACGTCTTTCTGAAGGGCACGCTCGACAAGATCGGCGCCTCGGCCGACTTTGAGAAAATCGTCGCCTACAAGACCGCCCCCAACCAGCTGATGCAGACGACGCATACGCCGGCGCATCGCGAGATGAGCGAATGGCTGACACGCGATATGTACGAGCAGCTCGTCAGGGGCGTGGCGGAAGGCCGGAAGAAAAAGGTCGAAGAGGTGCGCGCGCTCGTCGACGAAGGGCCGTTCCTGGCGGACCAGGCGCTGCGCGCCGGTCTCGTGGATGCGCTGGCGTACGAGGATCAGCTTGACGACCAGGGCGCCGTCAGCAAGAGCGGCACGGTCGAAGGCGAGGCGTACGGGCGCAGCCGCCGGTCGTTTGGAGCGCGCAACGCCCCGCGCGTGGCCGTCGTGTACATTTCCGGCATCATCAACTCCGGCGACAGCGGGTTCGACCCGTTGAACGGCGACGTGGCCGGGTCGGCGCGCCTGGTCAAGGCCATTCGCGCCGCTCGCGCCGATGACGGCGTGCGCGCCATCGTCGTCCGCATCGACAGCCCCGGCGGATCGAGCATCGCGTCCGACGTGATTTGGCGGGAGCTCGCCGTCACGCGCGACGAGAAGCCGGCGAGACCGCTGGTGGCGTCGATGTCGGATCTGGCCGCCTCGGGCGGCTATTACGTGGCGGTTGCCGCGCCGATCATCGTGGCGCAACCGGGGACGCTGACGGGTTCGATCGGCATTTACGGCGGTAAATTCGTCCTGGGCGGCACCTACGAGAGGCTGGGAGCGAACATCGAAGCGATCACCATCGGGCGCAACGCCGGCATGGAGTCGCCCGATCGGCCCTTCACCGAGAGCGAGCGCGTGAAATTACAGGAGCAGATGCGCAGCTTCTATCAGGGCTTCGTCCGGAAAGTGGCGGCGTCGCGCAAGATGCCGGTCGAGAAGGTGGAACAACTCGCCGAAGGCCGGGTGTGGACCGGCGCTCAGGCGCGGCAGCACGGGCTTGTGGACGCGCTGGGCGGCCTCGATCGCGCGATCGCGCTCGCCAAAGAGCGCGCGGGTATCACCGCAGAAACAGAAGTTGAAGTCGTCAATTACCCCCCGCGGAGGACCCTGACGGAGATGCTGCTCGAGGAGTTGAGCGGATCGGGAAACGATCGCCAGATGGAGGCGCTGTTTTCGGTGGTAGCCGGTCTGCGCACGGCCGAACGCCGCGCGTTGGGCGTGCTGACGGCGCCCGCCCGGTTGTTCATTCCGGGCGAGCCGCTGGCGCTGATGCCGATGGGGTTTTTACGGTGACCGCTACCAGCTACGAGCGACCCGCTATCCAATTGCTCGCTTGAGCGCGTCGGGGTCGATGTCGATCTTCATCTTCTCGCGCGCCTTCTCCATGTAGGTCTGGTAGAAGCGCGAGCGACGCTCGTTGAGCAGCTCCGAGCGGAATTTGTCGCGCGCCATCGCGTAGTCGGCGGGATTGACGTCCTGCCGCGACGCGACTTTGACGATGGCGGCGCCCTGCGGCGTCGAAATCGCGTCGCTGACCGCTCCCAGCTGCGACGAGAAGGCCACCGCTTCGATTTCGGGGCTGCGGCCGATGTTCGGGATGACGGCGTCGCGGGCAATCGGGTTGGTCCTGACCGCTTCGAGCCCTGCACCTTTCGCGGCCGCCTGGAAATCCGGCGCCGTCTTCAACTGCGCCGCCAGCACGTCGGCGCGCTGCTTGGCGAGCGTCACGGCGCGGGCCTGAATCACGTCATCGCGCACTCTGCTGCGCACCTCGTCCAGCTTCGGCAGGTAGGAATCCTGCTTGCCAGAGACAGAAAACACCACACGGCCGGTGGGGCCCACGACGGGCGCGCTCACCGCGTTGTCTGCCAGATCGAACGCGGCCGTCGATACGGGTGACTGGGGGCCCAGCCCTTCGATCATGCCTCCGCGCGCGAAGAAGCCGGATTCTTCGACCGTGAGCCCATGCGACGCGGCCGCCTTCTCCAGCGCCTGCGGCGTCTTGGCCTCAGCCACAATCGCGTCGGCGATGCTCGCCGCCTGCTGCTCGGCCTGCTCGCGGAGAAGCTCGGTTTCAATCTCCTTGGACACTTCGGGATCGGTCACGGCGCGCACGACAGCCGGCTTGCGATCGGTCATCTTGATGATGTGATAGCCGAATTCCGTCTTGACGAGGTCGGTGATCTCTCCCGGCTTGAGCGCGAACGCGGCAGTTTCGAAGACAGGCACCATGCGGCCGCGCGAGAAGTAGTCGAGGTCGCCGCCCTGCTGGGCGTTGGTTTCGTCCTGAGAATACTTCTTCGCCAGCGCCGCGAAGTCGCCCCCGGCTTTCACTTCCTTCAACACCTGCTCGGCCTGCGCGCGAACCGCCGCGTCATCCTTGCCTTCGGTCGTGAGGAGGATGTGGCTCGCGCGTATCTGCTCGGGCGTGGTGTAGGTGCCGAGCCGCGCGTTGTAGTTGCGCTCGACGTCTTCGCGCGTCACCTTGATCTTGGCCGCGAGGTCGGAGGGGCTGATCCGCACGAACTTGATCTTCCGGCGATCGGGCACGCGGTAGCTCTCCTTGTGGCCGTCGAAATGAGCGGAGATGTCCGCGTCGGTAGGGGTCACCTGCGTCTTGAAGTTGTCGGCGAGGATCGCCACGACATCGAGCACCACTTTTTCGTTGCGGCGCTTGTATTCGCGCTCGAGCTCGGCATCCGACACCGACATCCACTCGGTGAGGCCCGCGCGGAACTTGTCCAGCATCAGGCTCTCACGGACCGACTGTTCGAAATCGGCCGGCGTGATGGGCGGTGTCTGCTGCGCGAGCAGCTGCCGGTAGCGATCCTCGCCGATGAACTGCCCCTTTTCCTGCAGTCCCGGGATGCCGATGATCTGGGCGCGCACCTCGGCGTCGCTCACGGTGATACCGGCGCGCTCGGCTTCCGAGATCTCAGCCTTCTCCTGAATCATCTGCTGCAGAACCTGCTGCGGCACCTGCATCTGCTGGAGCAGCTCGTCGGTCAGGTTTCCCCCATACGAGGATCGATAGGCCTGCACCTGGGCCAGGTAACGGCGTCGGAAGTCGGCCACTGAGACGTAACGGGAGTCGATGGTCGCCAGGCGATCGCCCGACTGGCGGAGGGTCTGGGCCGGGCCAACGAATTCCGGGAAGTACAGGACGATAAAGGCAAGGACCACCAGCGCCAGGCTCCATTTGAGCCAGCCCTTGTGGCGCCGCATCCGATCAAGCATGGTCATTGCAAGTAAAACCCCTCAGAAATGTTCGTCTCTGGCCGATAAGAGCAAAGAGTTGAGCGGATTATCGTAGCATTGCCGTTGATATGAAGGCGAGCGCGCGCGTTTTGGTTGGGCGACCTAACAGATTTTAGACGCCGCCCCTATGGTAGTATTTACGTTGTATAGAAGGACTTAGCGGGAGTTTGCCTTCACACAAAGATGGCGGGAGCACCAAGTACCAATCCAGCCGCCCCCCGCGGCGCTCAGACAGGTCTGGCCGCACGACTTCGCCATGGGGCGAGCGCCCTGCAGGAACGCCTGAACCGCCGCGACACGCTCATTGAATTGATCCGCTCGGTCAATGCCACGCTCGAGCCGAAGAAGGTCGCGGATGCGCTGATCGGGCATGCACAGGGATGGTTCCCCGCCGCGTGCATCGTCGTCGCGGTTCAGGACGGCCCGCAGCGCGCATCGCTGATCGCCGAGCGCGGCCCGTGTGAGCAGTACGGAGAAGGTCTGGTGCGCGTCGCGCGGTGGATCACGGAGCACAACGAAGAATTCATGAGTGCAAACCTGGAAACCGATCTGCGTCTGCCGGACGGGCCCGCCGCCGCCGTTGCGGGGTTTCCGCTGCGCTGCCGCGCGCGCACGATCGGCGCGCTGATCGCACTCGACCCGACGCCGTCGAAAGAGACTCCGTCGCTCGAGCCCGACGTGCTCGCCGCGCTCCGCGTCGTGCTGGAAGGGCCCGCGCTCGCGCTCGACACGACGCTGCATCTGCGGCGCGCGGAAGATCTGTCGGTCACCGACGATCTGACGAGCCTCTACAACTCGCGGTACCTCTACCAGATGCTGCGCCGTGAGTCGAAGCGCGCGTCGCGCAGCGGCCGGCCGCTGTCGCTGTTGTTTCTCGATCTCGACGGCTTCAAGTCCGTCAATGATCGCCACGGCCACCTGTGCGGCAGCCGTGCGCTGGTCGAGGCGGCGGGCGTTATTCGCGGGTGCGCCCGGGAGACAGACGTGTCGGCGCGTTTCGGCGGCGACGAATTTGCCGTGGTACTGCCGGACACGGGAAGCGAAGGCGCGGTCGCGGTGGCCGAGCGCGTGCGCGAGCGCATTGCGGCCTACGCGTTCCTGAAGGCCAGCGACGGGCTGAACATCCATCTCACGGCGTCGGTCGGCGTGGCGACGCTGCCCGATGTCGCGGCCTCTGCCGAGGAATTGATTAAGGCGGCCGACACCGCCATGTATCGCGTGAAGGAAAGAGGGAAAGACGGCGTCTTTCTCGCGATTGAACAAGTTGTGTAGGCAATCGGTACGTAGTGTCCGGCTTGAGCCGGACCTAAAGGAGTTTCCGTGAGTCTTCGTTCGGTTTTCTCTCTCTTCTCGAGCGATTTGGCGATCGATCTCGGCACGGCGAACACGTGCGTCTACGCGCGCGGTAAGGGCATCGTCGTGAATGAGCCGTCCATCGTGGCGATTAACAAGCTGAACGGACGCGTCGAGGCGGTGGGGCGCGACGCCAAGGAGATGCTCGGCCGGACGCCGGGCAACATCGTGGCGATCAAGCCGATGAAGGACGGTGTCATCGCCGACTTCGAAGTCACCGAGAAGATGCTCACCTATTTCATCAAAAAGGCGCATAACCGCAACGTGTGGGTCCGTCCGCGCATCGTCATCGGAGTGCCGTCGGAAATCACGCAGGTCGAGAAGCGCGCCGTGAAGGACAGCGCCTATCGCGCAAAAGCGAGCGAAGTGCATCTGGTGGAAGAGGCCATGGCGGCCGCCATCGGCGCGGGGATGCCCATCACCGAGCCGTCGGGTAACATGATCGTCGACATCGGCGGCGGCACCACCGACATCGCGGTCATCTCTCTGGCCGGCATCGTCTACAGCAAGGCGGTGCGCGTCGCGGGCAACGAGATGGACGAAGCCATCATTCAGTACATCCGCAAGACGTACAACCTGCTCATCGGCGAGCGCACCGCCGAGGCGATCAAGATTGAGATCGGCTCCGCCTTCCCCCTCGAAGAGCGGATGACGATGGAGATCAAGGGGCGCCATTTGATCGAAGGCGTGCCCAAGACCATCACCATTACCGACGAGGAAATCCGCGAGGCGCTCACCGAAACGGTCAACGTCATCGTGGATGCGGTGCGCGTCGCGCTCGAGCGGACGCCGCCGGAACTGTCCGCCGACATCGTGGATCGCGGCATCGTGCTCACCGGCGGCGGATCGATGTTAAAGAACCTCGACAAGCGCCTGCGAGAGGAAACCGGCCTGCCGCTGGCGATGGCCGAAGATCCGCTGTCGTCTGTGGTGCTCGGGGCCGGCAAGATGCTCTCGGATTTCAACCTGCTCCGGAAGATCTCGATCGACTAGGGCGCTGCAAGCCATGCCCGACTTTCGACAGCGCACGGCCGTGTTATTCATCGCTGTGGTGGTGGGGCATATCCTGCTCATTTCCGCCCAGGTGAATTCGCAAAGCGGCGTGCCGCTCCTCGAAATGGTCACCTTCGGCGCGTTTTCCGAAGTGCAGCGCGGCGCCGCGGGCCTCACTGGCGGCCTGCGCGGCGGCTGGAGCGGCTATGTCGACCTGCGTGGTGTGCGCGCCGAGAACGAGCAGCTGAAGCGCCAGCTCGGCGAGCTTCAGGTGGCGTTTCAGCAGGAACGGGCAAAGGCGGAACGGACACGGCAGCTCGAGCGCCTGCTCGGGTTCCAGCACGACATTCGGATCGAAACGGTGCCGGCCAGCGTCATCGGCGCGAGCGCCAGCCCGGATTTCCGCACGCTGACGATCGACCGAGGCTCCAACGCAGGTGTCGCGAAGAACATGGCGGTGATCGCGCCGACGGGGGTGGTGGGGCGTGTCGTGACGCCAACCGCGCATGCCGCGAAAGTGCAGATGCTGATCGATCGCAACGCGGCCGCAGGCGCGACGATCGAGCGCTCCAGAGCGCAGGGCCTGGTCGTGGGCGCTGGCGTCGAGCTGCTGCGCATGGACTACGTCGCCGTCACCGCGGACGTGAAGACGGGAGATACGATCGTCACCTCTGGCATCGATGGGATTTATCCCAAAGGCTTCGTGATCGGCAAAGTGGAGAGCGTGGATGGCGGCAACGGGATTCATAAAACCATCCGCGTGCGACCGTCCGTTGATTTCAACCGGCTCGAGGAAATACTGGTCGTGAAGTCACCGCCGTCGCGGGCAGCGCCGGGTGAGGATCCGTCGTGAGAGCGGTCGGCGTCGGGCTGATGATCGTGATTGCCCTGGCTCTGCAGACCTCGCTCACACGTTTCCTGACGCCCGGAGCCAACGTCATCGACCTCGTGTTTGTCACCGTCGTCTACGCCGCGCTGACGGGGGGCGCCGGGGCAGGCTTGATCGCGGGGGCCGTGGCCGGCCTGGCCCAGGATTCGCTGGCCGCGACGGGCACTTCCGTGATTTCCATCGGGGCAGGGGCGGTGACGGCCCGCAGTATCATCGGTATCGGCGGGCTCGCCAAGACCGTCGTAGGGTTTGTGGCGGGGGTCATCGGGAGCCAGTTCATCGTGGCCCGGCCCCTCCCGAGGGCGGTGGTGTTCTTCACAGCGACCGTCGCCCATGCGATCATTATTGTGGGTCTGTTTCGAGTGCTCGACTCGAGCTACGCGCAGCCGTCGTATGGGGCGATTTTCAGCCAGGCTGGCGCCAACGCGCTGGTCGGCGTGCTGGTCTTCCAGATCGCCGAGCTGCTGCCCGGCGTCGCCGATCGCCGGGGCTCGATGGGTGGAGGAATGCACATTACCAGGCGTTTGGACTAGACCATGGCTGATTTCACACCGCCGGTTGAAGATCGCCGAAGCATCACCGTTCGACTTGCCGTGCTGCAGGTGAGCATCACCCTGATCTTTACGATCCTGGCGTGCAGCTTCTGGTATTTCCAGGTCGTCCAGAACGAAAAATACAACGAGCTGGCCGAGAACAACCATCAGCGTACGATTTCGTTGCGCGCGCCGCGCGGCATCATGCTCGATCGCAACGAGAAAGTGCTGGTCGAAAACCGCAGCTCGTTCACCATTTCGATTGTCCGCGAGCACACCAAGGATCTGAACCGCACGATTCGTGTGCTGTCGGAGGTGGCGGGGCTCGATCAGAAGTACGTGCACGAGGTGGTGAGTCGCCATCGCCGCGAGCCGATCTACCGCCCGATCGTGGTGCTGGACGATGCCTCGCTGGCGCAGGTGGCGGCGGTGCTGGCGCGCCGCCTCGATTCCGAGCTGCCGGATGTCGTCGTGGAAGAAGTGCCGACCAGGCGGTATCCGGCCGAATCGTTCGCGGCGCATTTGTTCGGCTACGTCGGCGAAGCGAGCGAAGGCCAGGTCGAAAGCGACGGGCTTCACAGCGGCGCCATCGTCGGGCAGGCGGGCGTCGAGAAGGTCTACAACAAGCTGCTGATGGGCGAAGACGGCGCCCGCCGTGTCGTCGTCAACAGCATGGGCCGCGAAATCCGCACGCTCGATGAGATTCCTGCCAGCGAAGGGCGCCGCGTGCAGCTGACGATTGATGTGGATCTGCAGCGCGCCGCCGAGGAAGCCTTCAAGGCCGCGGGCTTCAACGGCGCAGCGGTCGTGATGGATCCGCGCACCGGTGAGGTGCTCGCCTTTACCAGCAGACCCGGGTACGACCCGAACGATTTCGCCGCCGGCATCGATCGCGGCACATGGGCGGCCCTCAATACCGATCGGCTGAAGCCGCTGCAGAATCGCGCGATTCAGGGACGGTACTCGCCGGGCTCGACGTTCAAGATCGTGGTGGCCGTGGCGGCCCTCGAAGAGGGCCTCATCACGCCGAACTTCCGCGTGTCGTGCGGAGGCGGGGCCTCGTTCTACGGACGGTTCTTTCAGTGCTGGAAGAAAGGCGGGCACGGCTCTCTCGATCTGCGCCATTCGATGGAGCAGTCGTGCAACGTGTACTACTACACGCTCGGCAATATGCTCGGCGTCGACAAGATTCACAAGTGGGCGACGCTGCTCGGTCTTGGCGGCAAGACCGGGGTCGACCTGCCCAACGAGATCGACGGCCTCGTGCCCTCCACCGAATGGAAGCGGCAGAGATACAACGAGAAATGGTACGCGGGTGAGACGATATCGGTAGCCATCGGCCAGGGGCAGGTGTCGATCACGCCCATCTCGCTGGCCGTGATGATGTCGACGGTCGCCAATGGCGGCACGCGCTGGGCCCCGCGCCTGCTGAAGGCGATCGACGACGGCAGTGGATGGAAGCCCGTCAAGCCCGAGCCACCCAAGTCGCGGGTCACGCTGAAGCCCGAGACCGTCAGGGCGCTCCACGACGGCCTGTTTCTCGTGGTCAACGGTGCCGGCACCGGCGGCCGCTCGCGCATCCCCGGGAAAGACGTCTCCGGAAAAACGGGGACCGCGCAGGTGATTTCGCTCACTGGTGGAAAACAGGCGGCCGGCCGCACCGATCGCGATCTCCGCGACCACGGCTGGTTCGTGTTTTTCGCGCCAAGAGACAACCCGGAGATTGCCGGCGTCGTCTTCACCGAGCACTCGGAGCACGGATACAACTCGGCGCCCATCGCGAAATACGTGATGGAGACGTACTTCAACAAGAAAGACGGAACACCGCTGCCGAAGCTCGCCATGCCGCCGGCCGGACCGGTCCCCGAGAGAGACACACCGCCGCCGCCCCAGCCTGCGGCGACAGTGGCATCCATAAACTGACATGTTCGAGCGACGCCTGTACCTTCACCTCGACTGGCTGCTCTTCGGAGCGATCGTATGCCTCACCATCATCGGCGTCGCGATGATCTACAGCACGACGGGCAACTGGAGACTGCCAACCACGCAGGTGTACGCGATCATCATCGGATCGGTCGCGTTCGCCATCTGCCTGGCGGTCGATTACCGCGCTCTGACCGACAAATCACACTTCATTTACCTTGTCATGCTCGGGCTGCTTGTTTACGTGTTGTTCTTCGGCACGTCGGCCGGCGGCGCCCGCCGCTGGATCTCGCTGGGAGCCTTCAACCTCCAACCATCTGAATTCGCAAAAGTTGGCGTCGCGCTGGTCCTCGCCAAGTTCTTCGGCGAGAACCGCCGCGGCGCGCCGATGACGGGCGACCTGGTGATTGCAGGCGCCCTCACGTCGCTGCCGCTCATCCTCATCGCGCGCGAACCGGACCTGGGAACCGCCGTGACGCTCGCGCCCATCTTTCTCGGGATCGCATACGTGGCTGGAATGCGGCTGCGCATTCTCGGCATCCTCGCGGCGGTCGCCATCGTCTCGGCGCCCATCGCGTGGAACTTCGCGCTGGAGGAATATCAGAAGAGCCGCATCGAAACGTTTCTCGATCCCTCACAGGACGCTCGAGGCGCGGGATATCAGCAGATCCAGGCGCAGATTACGGTGGGTTCTGGAGGTTTGTGGGGCAAAGGCTACAGGAAGGGGACGCAGGGGCAGCTCCGGTTCCTGCCTGTCGCCCACAATGACTTCATTTTTTCCGCGCTGGCGGAGGAAAAGGGATTTGCCGGCGTCCTGTTTGTGCTGGGGCTGTATCTGCTGGTGATCTGGCGCTCACTGGAAGCCGCCCGTCTGTCCAAGGACCGGCTGGGTATTTATCTGGTGATGGGGCTGCTGTCCGGTTTCACGTTTCAGGTCATCTACAACATCACGATGTCGGCCGGCCTGGCGCCGGTCAAGGGTTTGACGCTGCCGCTGCTGAGTTATGGAGGGTCGTCGATGATCGCCACGCTGGCGGGCTTCGGCCTGATTCTCAACGTGCGCATGCGTCGGTTTACTAATTAGGGATCGGACATGAGCAACGCTTTGCGAAGATCGCTGAACGTCTTTCGCGCGCTCTGCTCGGCTTTCACCGCCGATCCGTCATGGAGCTTTGCGAATGCAAAAGGAAATGATCATCTCGTCCAATGGGCACGAGACGATGGTCGCCATCCTCGAGGAGGATCTCGTGACCGAGATCTTCGTCGAGCGGGAGCGGCATCGAGGGGTCGTCGGGAATGTCTACAAAGGCCGGGTGTCCAAAGTGCTGCCCGGCATGCAATGCGCGTTCATTGACATCGGCCTCGAGCGCGACGGCTTTCTCTACGTGTCGGATGTGGTCGACACGATCGAGGAATTCGATCGGCTGGACTCGGGCGACGAGGAGGAGCATGCCGATCACGGCAAGGGGCGCGATCGCGGGCCTCAGCCGAAAATCGAAGAACTACTGAAGGAAGGCCAGGAAATTGTCGTCCAGGTCGCCAAGGAGCCGCTGGGCACCAAGGGCGCCCGCCTGACGTCGCACGCCTCGCTCGCGGGACGCTTTCTCGTCTTCATGCCGACGGTGGACCACGTCGGCGTGTCCCGCAAGATCGAGTCGCGCGACGAGCGCAGCCGCCTGCGCGCCATCGTCAAGAAATTCCGCGAAGAGCACGGCTTCGGCGGCGGGGTCATCATCCGCACCGCGGCCGGCGGCCGCCCGGAGGCCGACATCCTGAGCGACCTCCACTACTTCAACGACATCTGGAAGGACACGCGCCAGCGTTTCGAGTCGTCGCGCGCGCCGGCGGTCATCTACCGTGAGCAGAGTCTTGTGGCCAAGCTCCTCCGCGACCTCCTGACCGAAGAGTTCCTCGCGATCCGCATCGACAACCCGCAGGAGCACCGGCACGTGATGGATCTCATCGCGCGCATCATGCCGAACCTCGCGTCGCGCGTGAAGCTCTACACCAAGGACTACCCGATCTTCGAGGAGTACGGCGTCCAGGC
>JANNJO010000312.1:0-4994 GCA_031395755.1 Acidobacteriota bacterium | reverse complement strand
CTCACATTCGGGTCGCCGGCGGGCTCGACAGTTACGGCTACGTGAGCGCGGCGCACCTGGTTGCGTCCGGGCGGCTCCGTGAGGCGCAGCCGCTGGCGGCTGTGCTGCCGTTCGACAATGCGATGAGCGCGGCCGCGCCGCTGGGGCACGTTCCGAGTGCCGACGGACGCACTTCGGTCCCGCGCTTTCCGCTGGGCTTGCCGATCGTGATGGCACTATTCACGATGTTCGGATCGTCCGGCCCCTTCTTCGTGCCGCTGCTGATGGCGTATGCCGCGATCGTGCTCGCGTACCTGCTCGGGCGCGACGCGGGGGCGGCCGGCACCATCAGGCACGCTCCGGGACTCTTTGCCGCAGCGCTGGTCGCGGTCGATCCCCTTTTTGCGGCCTACGCCATTCAGCCCATGAGCGACGTGCCCGCAACCGGCTGGATGCTCGCGGCGGTATGGGCGGCGCGAGATACAAATAAAGGGCTCAGACCCCTTTTCGGGGGCATCGGGGCCGGGGTCTGCGCAGGCATGGCGATCCTCACACGTCCGGCGCTGCTGCCGGCGATCATCGTGCTCGTTCTTGTGACGGCCGGCCGAAAGCGATCGCGGCTGGTGATGTTCGGAGGCACTGTCGCGGCGTTCATTGCGCTGCAGCTCGCGCTCAACGTCGCGCTCTACGGCGGCCTCGGCGCATCTGGCTACGGATCGCCGTCGCACATGTTCGAGCTGTCGCTGCCGCGGCTGGTCGCGAATGCGTCGAATTTCGGCAAGTGGCTGACGTATTCCCACACGGCGCTGTTCTGGCTGCTCTGGCCCGGCGCGTTGTTCGTGCTTCGACGTCAACCATCCGCCTGGCACATGTCGGCCGTCGCCGCTGCCGCCGCCATTCCGTACCTGTTCTATCTGGTCTTCGACGATTGGGAGTCTTCGAGATTCCTGTTGCCGTCGATCGCGTTGATCCTGATTCTTTTTGCGCGCGCCGTCGCCCACTTGTTTTCGGCGACTCCGCGCCTCGCGCGGGCTGAAGGCTCCTCGCACGTGTTCATGTTGGCGATGGCGTTCGCCTGCGCTGCGGCCTCTCATCGATTTCTCGATCGAGAAGGCATTTATCGGCTGCCCACGCTCGAGGCCAAGTACGCGCTTGCTGGCGAGTGGTTCAAAGCCAACACGTCGGAGCGCGTCGTCGTGCTGGCCGGCCTCCATAGCGGAACCATCAGGCTTTACGGCGAGCGCGCCACGATCCGGTGGGATCAGATACCCGAGCAGGCGCTCACCGCCACTCTGAGAGCATTGATCGACGCCGGATACGAGCCCTATCTCGCACTGGATCTGCCAAGCGAGCCGCCGCTCTTCGAAGAGCGATTCAGAAAGCAGCCGCCGCACGCCGAGCAAATCGCCCGTGTGCGAGTCGTGAACATCTACAAGCTCGTGTCAGCATACTGACACTCGGGGTGGCCGTTCCACCTTGAATCGTTGAGCGAAACAGCACTCAACCAGTTCTGGTATCGAACTTGCTGTGAATCGACGGCAACGAGATACGAGTGAATCAGAAACTGACCCTCCTGCGTGGTGGAGCGCCGCTGCCGGCCGAAGTCGTCGCGACCGAGGCCCAGCTGACGGGCTCCGTCCGCTACCTCTTCGACTACGTCAGCCGGATGCTGAAGCTCACCCCGCCGCAGCTCGACCTGATCCGCCCTGGCTTCGAAACCCTCGATCTCGCGATCGGCGACAAGATCGAAGACTGGAATCAGGTGTTCCTGCACGTGCTCGAAGAGCTCCGGCAGAAAGGCGTCGAGCTCGAGCAGCGCGAGGCGCTGCTCAGCCGGATGCGTCGCGACGGCCGGACGCTGCTCTATCGCCGCGAGCTGGGCGAAGAGCGGCTGCTCAGCACGCTGCGCGAAGAGCACCGCGGCAACGGCTTCGGTATCGAGATGGTCGACCACGACCGCTTCAAGCACTACAACGACACGTACGGCCACGAAGTTGGCGATCTCGTGCTCAGCACGACCGGCCGGCTGTTCCGCATGCACCGCGAAGGTGATATCGGCGTCCGCTGGGGCGGCGATGAGTTCCTGCGGATCGTCCGCAATCTCGTCACAGAGACGCAGCTCGGCCTGGTCGCGGGCCGCGACGCCGAGCTCGTGGATTCGTTCGCCTGGGAGTCGCTCGACGAGCGGTTCAAAGAGCATCCCCCTCGCCTCAGCATCGGCCTGGTGTACTGCGAGCGACCGTCGACCGACGAGCGCGCGCGCATGACGCGCTGTGACGACGAGGTGGCGATCTCGCCCGAGCAGCGATTCGACACATCCGTCCCGGTGCCGATCGGCTCGTCCTTCGACATCGCCCGCAAGCTCGTAGCGCTCGCCGATCAGAAAATGTACGAAGCGAAGCGCACGTTTGCCGACAGCACGGATCCTCACATCGCCCAGGCGAGTGTGCGCATTGTCAACGGCACGCTCGTCCAGATCTAGCGAGTCCGCTGCCCCTCACACCTCTAACAAGGCGACCTCTTCGACCTCGTTGATTTCGACGAGACCGTCGCTGACACCAGCGATTCGAAAGCGATAGAGGCCGCGTGGCGTTTCGCCCGACACACGGGCGCCATCCCGCCCTGCATCGAAGACGCTGGAATGACACCCGCACTCGAAGAGTGGGTGCGTCCCCGCTCCGCCGGTCATGCCAGCGAGCCGGATGGGATCGGTGATGAGGTCGACTTTGCATTGCTCATGAGGACAGGTGAGGCAGAGCGCGCTCAGGTCGCGCGCCCCTCTTCTGAACAGCACGCCGCTGATCAACACTCGACGGGCCGCGGCGGTTGCGGTCGCAGGCGCCATAGCTTCGGCAGTGAACAGGGTCGGTTGCCACGGCATCGCGACGACTTCGAGCGGAATCCTGACCGGACGGCTGAGCAGCGCGTACGATGGAGACGTGTTTACGAGTTGGGCCCATGCCCGGCGGCTAAAGCCGAGGAGCATGAGCCCATAGCCGATAAACGCCCGCCGAATCACCCCGCGCTGCTCCCCTCGGTCACCGAGATGTCGTCGCCGGAGCGCTGCGCGGCGCCGCCACGACGAGCATACGCGTGGGATGCGACCCTTTGGCGAACTGGATGCGCCCTTTTTCCTTCTTGGTGGCCACGTCAAACGCAATGAGCTCGTCGCTGCTGGGACAGGCGACGTACACGGTCTTGCTGTCCTTCGACGGGACAATCCAATACGGCTGGCGCCCGACCGGCAAGCGTGCAATCTGCTTCGGCGGGCTGACGGTGACGTCGAAGACAAAGGTCAGATTGTGAACCACGTCGTTGGACCACACTTCCTTTCCGTCGTTCGCCACGGCAATCCCATGAGACCGGCTGCGCACCGCCTGCTCATCCGGGGTAAGCGTGTACGTCGCCCTCGACACGACTTTGCGTGCGGCGGTATCGATCACCAGGAATCCCATCAAATCGTCGACATTCATGTAGACGAACTTGCCATCCGGGCTGATGGTGCCCGGCCGCGGCCCTGCGCCGGTTGGAATGGTCGCAACGACCTTGTGCGTTCTCGCGTCGACGACGGTGACTTCCTTGGGCTGGGTTCGTGGCAATCCCAGTGATGGGCGTTTCCAGTGACCCTCGCCGCCCGCAATCGGAAGCAAATAGGCAAATCGTCCATCCGGCGACATCACCGTGTTGTGCCCGATGCCCAGCGTGTGGATGTACTCGACAATCTCTTCTTTCTGCGTATCAAAGACCTGCCAGTAGCCAGCGTATGAGGGCTGATACAGGAAGCGGCCATCCGGCGTGATCGCGCCGTTCTGGGGTTCGGTGCCGAAACCGACGGCGAACGTCTTGATGACCTCGTCCTTGATTGTGTCGATCACGGTCACGACGCCTCCCACTTCAGAGGCCACGTAGAGTTTGTCCTGCGACTTCGGCGAGGCCTGGCCGTGCGGATGAGATCCTACTGTCAACGTCTTGATCTGCGTGAAGGTCGCCAGGTCGACGACCGCGACGGTGTCGGTAGTCTCCAGGGAGATGTAGAGTTTCTCGTGGACCGCAGGGGTCTGAGCCGCCAGGCCGAAGGTCGCGAGCAGTGCGAGCGCGAGCACGAGCGTGAACTGTCGTAATCTCATAAATCCTCCACAATTAGAACTTCAGAAGCCCAGCCGCGTGCCGATCTGCATCTGCCGCGGAAACCCGCCGCCGAGCAACGCGTTCGGTACGAGGAACGTTGCCGCATTTCTCCTGTCTCCGGCCGGATTCGCAAAGTTCGATCTGTCGGTGAGGTTGAAGACCTCCGCAAACAGATCGAGCGTTCTGGCTCCCCTCAGCCGCAGACGGTAGCCGAGCCGGGCATCCAGTTGAACATAGTTCGGTCCGTAGGCGCCGTTGCGACCACCTTCGTTCTTCACCGTGATTGCATTGTCCCCTACGCCGGTGTAGGTGCCGGCCGGCAGCGGGTCGAACAAGATCCCGTTCCGGTCCGCATCCACATTGGTGTCGATAATGGAGAGCGGTCTGCCACTCATAATCCTGAACAGCGCGCTCACAGTCAGGCCAGTCGTCCTTGGTACTTCGACGCGACCGCTGAACGTCAGGTTGTGACGTCGATCGGTGTCCATCGGGCCGAGATTCAAATCCAGATTTTTCTCGGCCAACAGCTGAAAGTTGTTCACCCCAAGGGCGGCCCCACTGTTGTTGCCGCGAGCGTAGCCAAGCGTGTAACCCGCGCGGGCACTCCAGAAGCCGGCGAAACGCCGCTCGACCTGCAGGTTGAGGCCATCGTACCTGGTTTCGCCGGTGTAATCGTAGCGAAGGTTGACAATGTTCGCGAACGGCGCAACCCCCAGCTGGCTGGCAAGCCCCAGCAGATCGGTACGGTTGACCCGTCCCGTCCGGCTCGTGTCAACGCGTAAGCCGGGGTTCAGGTCGTAGCCGACCCAATTGCGGCCTTCGTTGTGGATGTAGTCGACCCCAACAGTCAGCGTCGCCCCAAGCTGGCGCTCGTAGCCAAGCGACAC
>JANNJO010000321.1:0-23836 GCA_031395755.1 Acidobacteriota bacterium | reverse complement strand
CCGACCCACAAGGATGGGTGGCCAGATGGGGCGCTGCGTCTCAGAAACATAGGCTCCTCCCGAGTGATCCTGTTTTCCAGGTCGGAGATTTGTGCGGCTGTCAAAACGGGACACTAGACCTGCAGGCAGTCCTTGTCAACGTCAATTGCGGAGGCGACGAACGCGAAATCCTCCAACTATCTCAGCAAGGTCGCGCGCAGCGTCTCGACCAGGTACTTCCGATGAGCAGTCATCTCCTGCTCGATGGTGACGCCAGGGGGCGAATCCACATAGTTGAAGTCGAGGCTGATCCAGCCGTCGTAGTTCCGTTCACGCAGAACGCGAATCAGGCCCGGGAAGTCCACGCCGCCCGCACCGAAGGGCTGATAAATGGCATGGCGGCTCGGTGGCAAGCCCAGTTGTTTGGCTATCCTGACTTCTTCCTCTTCGCTCGGCGCCGGACCTTGCCAGCCCTTCCCCGCGCTCCACACCGGCAACGTGTCCTTAAAGTGGAAGTGCGCCACGCGTGAGTAGTGATCGCGCACGAACCTCGCCGGTTCGATGCCGCCGACAGAGGCGTGACAGGTGTCCAGCGTCAGAAACACCAGCTTGGGATCGGTCATCTCCAGGATCATGTCCACCTCGGCCTTGCGCTCGACCATCGTCCAGGCATGCGGATGGAACGCAAACTTGACCCCGTGCTCGAGCGTGCGCTTGCCGACCTCATTGAGATTCTTCGCGAGAATCTTGCCGTTCGCGGGGCTGAGGTTCTCCGCACCGAGGCGCGGGCCCAGGTTGGCTTTCAGCGCCGTGACCCCGAAATAGGATGCGAACTTGGCGTGTGCGCCGTTGCTGTCAAGCGTCGCCTGCAGCTTGGAGGCGTCGAAATACTCCCCGCCGCTCGCGATCGAGGAAATCCCGATCCCGGACTCGTCGAGCACTCTCTTGAAGACCTCAGGCGGCTGGGCGAGATATTTCAGCAGCTCGTTTCCCCACGGTTCAACGCCATGAAAACCGAACCGCGACGCCATCTTGATGCCGGTTTCCGGGTACGGCTTCAGGGGGGTGAACATATGGGTGTTGATGGCCCAGCGGAACTTGTCTCCTGGCAGGCCGTGTATGTCCGTCCCAAGCGCGACACCGAGCCCGGCAGCGAAACCTGTGCCGATGAATTCGCGACGATTCACCATACAAACCTCCAGAACACTCAGGGGGATTCTTCCGGGTCGAACTCATGTCGAGCGTTGAGAAAAGACAGTAGACCCACGAGGAGCGGCTGTCAAATGCGAATCGACTGCCAGGCACCGCTGGAAGGTCACGATCGTTGACATCTCCCCGATTTGAGCGGACTATCTGCCCTAGAGGGACGATCCGATGCCACACCGGCTTGCAAGCTTGATGATCGTCACGGCCATCCTCTGGCTGGCTGTCACGACCGCCACTGCTCAGGCGCCGGCATATCGTGCACCGCGTACCAAGGACGCCAAACCCAACCTGAATGGGATCTGGCAGGCCCTTAACACCGCCAATTGGAACATTGAGGCGCACTCCGCAGAACCGGGCCTGATCAGCGAGCTGGGTGCCAGCAACGCGGTTCCTGGCGGCCTGGGCGTTGTGGACGGCGACATTCCGTATAAACCGGAGGCGCTGGCGAAAAAGAAGGAGAACCATGCGAACCGGCTGAAGTTGGATCCGGAGAACAAGTGCTATCTGCCGGGGGTTCCGCGCGCGACGTACATGCCGTTTCCATTTCAAATTCTCCAAAGTCAAAAGCACGTCATGATCGTTCATGAGTTTGCGGGCGCCGTTCGCACCGTCTACATGGAGAACCATACGGAGGCTCCTGCCGACAGCTGGATGGGCTGGTCGAACGGGCGATGGGAAGGCGAGACGCTCGTCGTCGATACCAAAGGCTTTAACGGTCAGACCTGGTTGGACAGGGCCGGAAATTTCCATAGCGACGCGTTGCATGTGATCGAACGATTCACCGCTCGCAGCCCTGACACGCTCATTTACGACGTCACCATTGAAGACCCGAATGTGTTTACGCGACCGTGGAAGATGAGCATGCCGCTCTATCGCCGCGTGGAGAGAAATGCGCAGCTTATGGAATTCCGATGCGTGGAATTTGCGGAAGACTTGATCTACGGGCATCTCCGTAAGCAGCCAAAGTAGCGACAGGAAGACTTCAGATGACGCATCCATTTCTCGCTGCGGCAGGTGTTCTCACTGTGCTGATCGCGGTCGGGTCACTAGCGAAGACGACCGGACTGGCGCAGGCCTACACGCCGCCACGAACGCCGGACGGTCAGCCGGACCTTCAGGGCTTTTGGACGAACTCCTCATACACCCCGTTGGAGCGGCGCAATAACGTCACCAAAGAGTTCTACACTCCCGAAGAAGGGGCCGAGATTGAAAGGTTGGCGGCTGAGCGCGAAGATGAGCAGACCAAGCCCGGAACTGTAGCGGACGTGCACTATGACGACACTCAGTTTGGGTTGAGCCGGAGGCAGTCCACATTCGCACGAAACCTGCGAACGTCGCTGATCGTGGATCCGCCGAATGGAAAGATCCCTCCCTTGACCGACGAAGGACAGAAGAGACTGGCCGAGCGTACAGAGGCACGGGAGCGAATGGGTATCAAGTTGATGAGCATTGAGCAACCGAATGGTCGCTGGGACGCCGCAGAGAACAATTCGCTGGACGACCGTTGCATCATCACGGGGCACGCCGGACCGCCCATGCTGAATGCGGGCTATAACGCCACGTATCAAATCGTGCAGGCACCGGGACACGTGATGATTCTCGTCGAGAATAATCATATTGCTCGCCTGATCCCCCTGGATGGGCGGCCGGGCCTCCCTCCACACGTTCGCGCGTGGACGGGGATCTCGCGCGGCCGTTGGGAAGGCAACACGCTCGTGGTCGAGACATCGAACCTCAACACCAAGCTCAGCACCCCGGGCACCGCACAGCCGGCTTTTTGGGGAGCCATCAGCGAGAACATGCGGGTGACCGAGTGGTTCACGCGCGTGGACGCCAGCACGATCCAGTACAGATTCACGGTCGAGGATACGTCCACCTGGACGAAACCCTGGACCGCCGAGCTTCCGATGGCGGCGACTCGAGGTCCGATCTTTGAGCACGCCTGCCACGAGGGGAACTACGGCTTGTATAACACCCTCGCGGGAGCTCGAGTCGAAGAGAAGAGGGCCGCAGAAGAAGCCGCAAAGAAGACATTGAAATGATGGCTGCCGCTCATCGTTTGCTCGTGCTCCTGTTGCTCGCAACAATCCCTGCCGCAGGACAGGGGCCATCGGCGAAATCCTATACGCCGCCGCGTACACCGGACGGCCAGCCCGATCTCCAGGGCTTTTGGACGAACACCACGTATACACCTCTGGAACGACCGAAGGGCGTCACCGGTGAGCTTTATACAAAAGAGGAAGCGATCGAAATTGCGAAACGGGCAGCCGAAGTCGAAGCGGAGCAGACCAAACCCGGAACCATACCCGACGTGCATTATGACTTCACTCAGTTTGGTCTGGACCGGAGCCAGGGACCGCTCGCCTTCACCCAGCGGACGTCGCTCATCGTGGATCCGCCGGATGGAAAAATTCCTCCCATGACGGCAGAGGGTCAGAAGCGAGTAGCCGAGCGCGCAGCGGCGAGAAAGCGCATGGGCGGCCCCGCCGACGCCGCACAGAACCAGCCGCTCGGCGCGCGTTGCGTTGTCATGGACCTCGCTGGGCCGCCCATGTTCTCTGGCGCCTACAACAACAACTATCAGATTGTGCAGACTCCCGGGTACGTGATGATTCTCGTCGAGATGATCCACGACGTCCGCATCATCCCGCTGGATGGGCGTCCGCATCTGCCACCCAGCCTCCGCCTGTGGATGGGAAGCTCCCGCGGCCGCTGGGAGGGCGATACGCTGGTCGTCGAAACAGCCAACTTCAATGGCAGGAATCCTTTCAGAGGATCCAGCGAGCACATGCGCGTGATCGAGCGCTTCACGCGCGTCAACGAGGACACGGTCATGTACAAGTTCACGGTCGACGATCCGGCGACCTGGACCAGACCCTGGTCCGCGGAGCAGCCCATGAAGAAAACGACCGGTCCTCTGTTTGAACACGCCTGCCACGAGGGGAATTACGGTTTGTATAACATCCTCGCGGGAGCTCGAGTCGAAGAGAAGAGGGCCGCTGAAGAAGCTGCGAAGAAAGGATCCAGGTAAGAATGAGTCCGATGCGAACACAACTGGCAGTTGCCGTCGCCGGTGCGGCTTTACTGTGTGCCGCGGTACCGGTGTGGGCGCATCACGCCTTTTCGGCTGAATTTGACGTGAGCAAGCCCATGAAGCTGCAGGGAACGCTGGTGAAATGGGAAATGATCAATCCTCATTCCTGGTTCCACATCGCCGTCAAAAACCCGGACGGCACGGTCGTCACCTGGATGATCGAAGGCGGAAGCCCGAACCAGCTCATCCGCATGGGGGTGACGAAGCATACCGTGGCAGTCGGCACCGAGCTCATCGTTGAAACCTATTTGGCGAAGGACGGAACCAACAAGGCCGCTGGAAGGAATTTTACCCTCCCTGATGGGCGACGATTGTTTCTCGGGGGCAATGCTCCTGGCGCGAGCGATACCGATCCCAAGAAATGAAGGTTCGGATTTAACAGCCACTTTTTTCTGGGAGGTATGTCCATGCGCCTCGCGATGTCGTTGTCAGCCAGTTTGATGGTCAGCGTCGGCGTTCTTGCACAGACGGCAATGTTGAAACTGGAACCCGTCGAGCGCCAGATGCCGGCCTATGTCCAGGAGCGCCTGAACGCGAAGGACCGCGTGTTGTTCGACAAGCTCATGCGGGTCGGAATCGAATCGGCATGGTCGCTGGTAACTGCGGAAGGGTATCCGCAAAACTTCATCAACGAGCTGAGCCCCCTCAAACCGAATTACAGGATGGTGGGTCGCGCCCGCACGATGCGCTATCTGCCCAACCGCAAGGATGTCCGCGCCAAAATCTACGGCGCTGGCCCCCAGCTCAATTACAAGTCCGCTGAAGAGGCCCAGCCTGGTGACATCCTTGTGTTCGACGCGGGCGGCGAAACGCGCGCCGGCGTCTCCGGAGGCGTGACGACGATACGGTTTCTCGTCCGCGGTGGAGCCGGCATGGTGATCGATGGTGCGATGCGCGATGTCCCCGAGCTCGAGGCGATGCACATCCAGACCTACATGCGCCGCGGGCACGCGTCCTCGGTCAGCCCCATCATGATGAGCGTCGATTACCAGGTCCCCGTACGGATCGGGAGCGTCACCGTCATTCCCGGCGACATCCTGGTCGGGGACACCACGGGGATTCTCGTGATCCCGGCCGACATCGTGGAGAAAGTTGCCAACACGGCGCTGGAGCACGATGACCAGGAGGATTTTCAGCGCCAGCTTTTGCTGAAGGGTGAATCGATCTACGACGTGTATCCGATGAACGCCGCCACTCGGAAGCGCTTCGAGGAATATCGCAAGAACAAACGCTAAGGCGTGACTGAAATAACTTCGAACGGCACGTGCCGGCTGGCGGCATCACCGAGGCGGGAACGAGCCTCGATCGTCAGCACATACCGTCCGGACTCGAGCGAGCCCATCGGGATGCGTGCGGTATGGTGGTAGCCGCCGCCCGAACCCTGGATCTCGCTCGATACGCGGCTGTCAGAATACTGGAGACGCAGGGTCCCATCGACGGATCTGACCGTCGTCGCGATGTCTACGGTGTGCGGGGCGTTTCCGGAACGGTCGTAAATTTCCGCAAACACCACGACGTCATCGTCCTGCGGGAACGTACGGAGCGAGACCGGCGGAGCCGGCATCAGCTTCATCAACTGCTCGTCCCCGCGCGCCGTCAGCGTCGCGGTACCCGTCTTCGACGTGAGAAGGAGGCCGCTCATGCTGAACGTCTGCTGCTCGAAATTGGGAACCTCGAGATCGTAGCTGACAGCGCCGATAGCGCCGGTGGATGAATTGCGCGCAGCGACGCGGAACTGGTAGCGCCCGGGAGGAAGTTCGAGACGATTCAGAATGCGAAGGCCGTTCTGTTCGACGCGCGCCTTCGTGTCCGGCGGCAAAGCCAGCGTCAAGTAATCCGTATCGCCGCCACGAATCCTGCCTGATGCATCCACGGCGACGTAAGACAGTTCTACCCGTTCGTTGGGCTTGAGAGCCAAATCGCGCCCACGCAGCTCAATCCCCAGAACGACCGACGCAGCCGGCGCCGTTCCTTTGAACGGGGCGGCAAAGACACGCATCCCGATGCCGCTCGCCGGAAGCGGACTGTTCAGCGCCTCGAGCACAAGAGGCGAGGCGCCGTCGTTGCCGGTCATGCGCAAGTCGGGCTTGCTTCCTCGCGGCGCCATGTACCCACGCCGGGCGCGAACACGCAGACCAGGGCGCGACGTCCGCACCTCGATGCGATGGAATTTGCCGTCGCGTTTCGTCGACGCCGGGTAGTACGCGAGCACGTAGTAGGTGCTGTTGTCGTTCACGATTCTCCCGAACGTCGACGTGACGTCGCTGGAGTTGACCGCCGCGAACCCATTTGTCTCGTCCGCGATGGTGCGAAGGCTGTCCTGCGCCAACCGGAGCTCGCTCTGCAGCGAGCTCGAGTTGATCCCCGGTGCCCGCTGAACGGTCCCATCATCGCTCGTGCGCGCTGCGGGGCTCTGATCCGCAAACATGCCGACCTCGATGGCCGCGTCAGCAGCGCCGATGAGACCGCGGGGGTCGAGAGCGTAGATGCTCACGTGCGACCGCATGGCGGCGCCGATCGCGTCGCGGGTGTCATCGATAATCGAGGACGCCGAGCGATTGTTGAAGACGTCAGAGATGTCGTAGTCGATTCCTTCGCTGATGAAGACAATCGTCTTGCGCCGCCCGCGAACGCCGCCCAGCCACTCAGCCACCTGTCTGAGCGACCGCAGCGTCGATCGCGCGCTGAATCCGCGCTCCATCTCGAGGGGATCGGTCACGCGTCCCGCCGATGACCCCCGGAAAAATTCTGTATTGCGAGCCAGCGTGGCGGAGTCCAGCTTTTGACCCATGAAGCGATCGACCGCCGACAGCAGCAACCGCTTGTTGCCGGTGAACTCCTGAGACGCGCCCGCTCGGCTGTCCGTCTGGACGACCGCCATCAGGTCGTTCGCGCCCAGATGCCGCTCGATGAACTGTCTGGCCGTCGTTTTCACGAGCGGCGTGCGCAAGGGGGCCGTGTGGAGATTGTCCAGCACCAGGACGTACATCCGCCCGGTGAAGGGTTGCTCGCTGCTTTGAACATCCGGCTCGACATCGAGCGCCAGCACGCCCCGCTCGGCCGGCGCGACCGGAATATCCACGAGCGCGAAGCTCGCGATTTTCTGCGGTTTCCCATCCTCGAAGAGCTGGAAGTCCTCCCTTTGTAAGTCGCGCACGAAGCGTTCCTGCTCGTCGGTCACGAGCGCGTCGACTTCGACGTATTCGACTTCCGCCTTGAACGTGGGCGTTGGCGGCGACTGCGGGCTGGGGGATCTGGAAACCTGCCCCGCCGAGACGGCGGAGCCGATGCCCAAGAACATCGCGGCGGCGAGACGGAGGCGACGATTCATCACCTTGGTGTGGAAATCGCGCTAACGGGGAGCGCCGAAGATACCTTCAGCCTTCAGCATCAACTCCATGTGCGCCTGCGCCTGGTGCAGATCCTTCTCGGCGATCTCGCCCATCAACGCGGACAGTTCGCCCGCCAGCTTTGCGGCCTCCGAAGCGTCAGTGGCCGCGCGAATCTTCTGAGCGACAGCGAGCGCCTGATCGGTGCGCTCGATGACGCCCTTGAGAGGCGCGGAGATATGGGCGGCGTGGGTGTGCACGCTGGCGGAGGCGCCCTCGCTCTTGATCGCGAGCTCGAGATGCTGCAACGCACCTGTCGCGGCTCTCTTCACACCGTACCCGGCACCGGGGCCCTTCGGCTCGGCGCTGGGATCGAGGGCGTGCACGACATGCGCGGCGTGGAGCTTGATCCCGTCGAGATCTGCCGCTGAGGACGCCAGCCTGGCGTGCATGACGGCGGTCCTGGCTTCGTCGACGGCCACCGGCAGGAACCCGCGCGTGCCGGGCGTGTCTCTCCAGTTGGTCACGACATGCCCGAGGTGCAGGTGCGCGGGAATCGCCTCGACCTTTGAGACAAAGATGGCGTCGCGTTTCCGCTCGCCCGTGATTCTGACCAGGCGCCCTGCATAGAGCGGCAGCCCTGCGGCGTCCGGGTTGGCGATCGGGATGACCTGTTTGTTCTCGTCGACGAGCACGAAGGTCGCCAGCGCCTTGACGCATTCGAAGATGCACTGCCGCTCGCTGAGACTGCCGGCAGCCGCCTTTGCCGAATGGGATGCGCCGCACATGCTGTCGGAGAGCCGCCCGGAAAAGGTCTGCGCCTCGACCGGGCACACGCCTGCACCAGCGGCTACGAGTACAGTAAGCAGGACTTTCTTCATCGCTCGGCCGCGCCCAGCTTGCGCAGCAATGCCACGGTATCGAGGTTGGAATTCTCGTCACGGCTCTTTGCCGACAGAACCGCCATCAACGGCGTCTGCCCCCGCGTGTTTTTCGCGTTGATGTCGGCGCCGTGATCCACGAGAAACTGCACGATGGTGTCGTGTCCCAGCGATGCGGCAGCGTGCAGGGCCGTATCGCCGGCCGCCGAGGCTCCGTTCACCTCGCCCGACAACGCCATCGCCGCCCGCACGGTCTCCAGAACCTGGCTTTGTGGTTCGACCTTGCCGAAATCGATGACGGCGATACCGCGCCGGTTTTCATTGCGACCTGATCCCATGCCGACCGCCACCATCAGCGGCGTCGCGCCGTTTGGCATCGTCAGCTTCGGATCCGCCCCGCCGGCCACGAGCGCCCGCATGATTTCAGGCTCGAGGAAACGTGCAGCCAGCAGATAGGGCGTTGATCCGATGAGCGTCGCCGGCAGGTTCCAGTCCGTCGTATCGCGCCGCAGCGGCGTGCCCCTGGTCATCCGCATATCGGGTTTGGCACCGTGCGCGAGCAACGCCTTCACCAGGTCCAGATCGCTTCTCAAAATGGCGGCGTGCAGCGCCGTGTATCCGGTGCCGAACGCATTCGGATCGGCGCCCTTCTGCAGCAGCAGGGTCGCGACGCCGCCAGCCCCGCTGTGCGCCGCCAGCACGAGCGCGCTGGTACCGTCGGGCAGCGAGTCGTTGACGTCCGCACCGGCCGCCAGCAGCAATCTGGCGGATCCGACGTCGCCGACGCGCGCGGTGAACAACAGCGGCGTGCTTCCGCCGCGCAGCACCGTATAGTTGAGCTCCTCGCGACCGGCTCTCTGCGTCTGTTCGCCGACGACGGTCTGAGGATAGGTGCGCGAACGCGCCCGGACGTCGGCACCGGCTTCAATCAGCAGCTGGACGGCCTCGGGATGCCGCTGCGAAGCGGCCCACATCAAGGCGCTCTGGTCGTGGGCGCGCTCTCTCGCATTCACGTCGGCGCCACGCATCAGCAGCGCCTTCACCGACTTCGGCTCTCCTGCCCGGGCGCAGGTCATGAGCACCGTCTCCCCGTTCGCCGAGGCCGCGTTGGGATTCGCCTTCGCGGCCAGAAGGCGCTCGACCATCGCCGCGTTCCGGTTCGTACAGGCCAGGTGAAGGGGTGTGACGCCGTTGTCATTCGCCGCGTTGACGCGCGCCCCAGCCCGAATCAACAGCTCGGCGATCGGCAGGCTCTCGACGTGCGCGGCCCAATGGAGCGCAGTCGCCCCATCGCCTTGCGGCGCATTGACATCGACGCGTTGTTTCAGCAGCCCGCGAACCGATTGAATGTTGTGGTCTCTGACCGCCTGAATCAGCGGAGGCGTATTCGGCGCGGCGAAGATGAGAGTGGAGGTGAGCGCGAGCAGACACCCGCCCCCGATTCCACCCCTGAGATTCGTGCCCATGTCAGCTCAGCGAGAGAATCTTCGGATCGACGCGCCCCGTGCTGTCGCCGATGCGCTCCACCTGCACACCGAATTGATCCAGCAGCGTGAGGTGCAGATTCGCCAGCGGCGTGTTCTTGAACCGGATGTGACGGCCGCCCTTGAGATGGCCGGCGCCGCCGCCGGCCAGGATCATGGGAATGTCGATCGGCGAATGGCTGTTGCTGTCGGCCATGCCGGCGCCGTACATCAGCGTCACATGATCGAGCAGCGTGCCGTCGCCATCCGGCGTCGCCCGAAGCTTCTCGAGCAGATACGTGAACATCTTCACGTGATACGCGTTGATCTTGGCGACCTTCGCGACTTTCTCGGGCTCCTGCTGATGGTGCGAGATGGGATGGTGCGCGTCGGGCACGCCGATCTGCGGGAACGTCATGCCGCTGTGCTCGTGGCCCACCATGAGTGTGATCACCCGGGTGAGATCGCACTGATACGCGAGCACCTGCAGATCGAACATCAACCTGACGTGGTCTTCCCAGTTGCCCGGAATCCCGGGCGGATGGGCGACCAGGGGCAGTTCCTGATCGCTCTGTTCCTCGGCGATCTGAATCCGCTGCTCGACGTTGCGAATGGCGTCGAGATACTCCGTGAGCTTGGTCCGATCGCTTTGCGGCAGCGCGCCCTGGAGATGCGCCACTTCCTCGCTGACCGAGTCGAGAATGCTGCGCTGCCCGCGAAGACGGGCCAGCCGCACCTTCGGATCCGTGCTCTCGCTGTCGCCGAACAGACGCTCGAAGATGACGCGCGGGTTGTTCTGCGTCGGCAGCGGCGTGTTCGCCGTCTTCCAGGAAATCGTGTTCGTGTACGGGCACGCAAAGCCCGTATCGCAGGCGCCGGCTGTCTCGCTCGATTCGATCGCGAGCTCGAGCGAGGCCAGCTGGGTAGCCTTCCCCGTTT
Source organism: Acidobacteriota bacterium (assembly GCA_031395755.1). Taxonomy (GTDB): domain Bacteria; phylum Acidobacteriota; class Vicinamibacteria; order Vicinamibacterales; family JAMQPK01; genus JAMQPK01. The sequence continues at coordinate 12,945 of JANNJO010000321.1, read as the reverse complement.
GCTGCGCGAGCATCTGGTCCATGGAAATGCCGGCGTCGAGCCACGTCTCGCTCAACGGCGGGGAGACATTGGTGAGGAACCGCGTGCTGGCCTTCGCGTGCGCGCCGCCAGGCCGCCCTGGGGTGGGGATGCATTCCAGGCCGCTCAGGACGAGGATGTCATTCCGGAAGGGGGCGAGCGCGCTCAGCGTCGGCGTGAGCTCGAAGCCGGTGCCTTCGATCAACGGCAGATAATTCTTCATGATCATGCCGTTCGGCACGTACATGACGCCAAACCGGTTGACGGGTTTGGCCGCCGTCTGCGCGAGAGCGGACAGCGCGGGCACCATGCTGTCGAGCAGCGGCAGCGCCAGCATCGCGCCCATGCTCCGTAACACCGTGCGCCGCGGTATCGCCTTCCTGGAAACAAACATGCTACCTCCTGCCAGTACTGAATTCTTCACTTTGGCCCGCTCCCATGACGAACGGTGTGCTCGTGGCAACCCCCGTGATGAGTGAGGACCAGCGGTAATCGCTCCTGGCCGCGTCCCGCGCGATTTTGCGGACGGCGGGCAGATCGTAATATTCGAGGCCGCGACCGATCGAGTACGCCAGAAGCTTTCCGCTGAGCGTGCGAGCGAAATCTTCCTTGTGGCTGACGAGCAGCGTCCTCAGGCCCGTCACGCCCTCGAAGCGCGTGCCGTCCGGCAGCGAGGCAACGGCGTCGATGGGCGCGCCGTCGCTCCGGGTCCGCCATTTTCCGAGCGCGTCAAAATTCTCGAGCGAGAACCCGAGCGGATCCATGCGCACGTGGCACGAGGCGCATACGGGGTTGGTGCGATGCACTTCCATCCGCTCGCGAAGCGAGCGGGGGGCGCCATCCGTCCCCGGATCCTTCAGCGCGGGAATATCGGCCGGCGGCTCCGCGGGCGGCGCCCCGAGCAGATTCGCGAGCACCCACTTGCCCCGCAGCACCACCGAAGTGCGGTTGGCGTAGGAGGTGACGGTCAGAATGCTCCCCTGCCCGAGTAGTCCTCCCCGCACACCGTCAGTGAATGTCACGCGGCGGAAGTGGTCTCCGTAGATGTTGGGAATCCCGTAATGACTGGCCAGCCGCTGGTTCAGGAAGGAATAGTTGGCGGTCAGCAGTTCCATCACGCTGCGATCGTTCTGCAGCTGGCTGCCGACGAACAGCTTCGTCTCCTGTTCCATCGCATCGCGCAGGTTCTCGTCGAACTCGCGATACAGGTCCGTATCCGGCACCACGCCAGCCATCTTGCCCAGCTCGAGCCAGCGAGTCGCGAAGTTATTGACCAGCGCCTTCGACCGGGGATCGCGCAGCATCCGTTGCACCTGCTGTTCGAGCGCGGCCGGATCTTTGAGCTTGCCGCGAACCGCCGCATTCAGCAGCTCCTCGTCCGGAACGCTGCTCCAGAGAAAGAACGACAGGCGTGAGGCAAGCTCGAGATCGTTGAGCCGGTAGGCGGCACCGGCGGTGGCGTGTTCCGGCCGGCGTTCGACCCGGAACAGGAAGCTCGGCGCGGCGAGGATGCGCTCGAGGCCGCGGCGGATGCCTGCCTCAAAATTCTCTTCGGCGCGTCCGGCCTCGTAGAACTCCATCAGCGTCCGGAGATCGGCGTCGGTGAGCGGACGACGATACGCTCGCGTGGCGAGCCCCGAGAGAATTCTCTTCGCGCACACTGTTTCGTCGGCGGCATCCTTCGGCCGGCAGGTAAACACTCTGCGCCGGACGGGAGAGTCACCGGGAGCCGGTGCTCCGTACGGCCCGCCGATGAAAACGAACTCGACCGCGGGATTGCCGTGGTAGTACTCGTTGGTCGTGCGGCCAAACCCGACCTGCGGCGGCTGCAGCACGCCTTCGGGTTCCCACAGGCGCCGCACGAACGAAACGCCTACATCGTGCAGGCCGGCCTTGACGGGCAACCGCACTTCCAGATTGGCGTCGGCCGTGTGCAGATATTCTTCGAACTCGGGATCGCCCTGCGTGTTGCCGGCGAAATTTTCCGGGGTCGTCATGCCCTTGGCTTCGCCCCCCACGCTGAACTGCCTGAGACGCACGCCATCGAGCCGAACGTCGAGCTGGTGCGCCTCTCCCATGCCGATGATGTAGTCGTATTCCTGCCGCCGCAGCAGCACCTTGATCGTGTACTCGCCGTCGACTGGAAAGTAATGGCGAACCAGCGCGCCGCCTCGTGATCCGAACGGCAGGTCGTCGCTCAGCTGCTCGTCCTGCACCAGCGCTTTCGAAATCTTGATCGTTTCGATCACCGGCCGGATCGTCGTATCGCCCACCGCAAGGCGACTGATCGTCCGGGCCGCAGACAGGTAATTTTCCAGCAGCGCCTGGGAGACCGACAGCACACTCGCGATGTTATCGAAGCCCTCGTGGTCCGCCTCATCTGACGACAACAGCGCCTTGCCGTCGATCTCCAGGCCGAGGAGATCGCGGATCGCGGCGGTGTATTCGGCGCGGTTCAGCCGATGCACCGGCACGCGCCCCGGATTCGGCCGGACCGCCGCAGTGTGATCCAGCGCCGCCTCCAGCTGGTGCACGAGCAGCGTGTACATCGCGGGCTCGGGCCGCGGCCGGCCGGCCGGCGGCATCTCCTGCGTGCGCAGCTTGGTGATGACTTTTTCCCAGACCGCCGCGTGGTCGCCGACGCGGCCGGAATTCAGGGTGTCGAGGCTGAGGCCGCCCGACTTCGTTTTCGGGTTATGGCAGCCGATGCAGTATTTGCTGATGACGGAACTAGCCGTCGTCGGCGCCGCATCAGGCGCTGCCACGGCGCCAGGGCGCACCGCGGCCGGCTGTTGCGGCTGGGCCGCGAACAGATGGAGACAGCCGCCCAGAATGACCAATGCGCAACTGTGCGCCAGCAGGACCCTCGACACGCGCATTCCCTGACCTCCGGCCCTCGGATCCGTTGATTGGCTGAGGCTTCAATTCTACCAGTAAAGGCTTATCGCCGAGGACCGTAATGCGGGACAGCCTGTCCGACTTCCAGCGCGCCGAGGTCGGGCGCCTTGCCTGCAAATCGATCGGTCACGTTCGGCAGCGGCGTGCCGCGATCGACCGGTGTGGAATCCGGCTTGAGCCGGAAATCGAACGCCTCCGCCTTATAGACTTTCTGAACCGTTTGACGGTCCTGCGCATCGAGCTTCGGCACATTCACGAAGACGTCGTAGTCGACAAGAACACTGTGCCGATCCTGGCCGGTCGCTTGGCTGTATTCGGCGAGCGTGGCGAACTCGCGCTGCTCGAGCGCCGCATTCGCGCCGCCACGTCCACCACCAGCTCCTGCGCCAGCGACCGGCGGCGGCCCCCCTCGCCCGGCAACGGCCGCCGCGGCGGCGACCGCGGCGAGCCCGCTGAAATCGGCACGAACGCTCGCGGGCGGCGAGTTCCACACGAACGAAGCCTGGGCTCCCGGGTTCGGGCGGAAGCCGTTGTAGTCCGATGATGTGTAGTTGGTGTACGTGTTGACGCTGAAGATGGCGGGCGCGGAGTTCTCGCCGAGGAAGAGGTTGTTGCGCCAATGCGTGTTGGACGTGCCGTTGGCCTGCGTCTCGGACAGAATCGTGTTGTTGTACAACAGCACGCCCGCCGAACCGCCGGTCAAGCGTGTCGATCCACCGGGCAGGTGGTATCCGATGTTCCGGATCCAGTACACGGGCCCTCCGAGCACGGGCTGGTTGCAGAACGCGTGCGACGCGGAGTTCACCATCATGTTCCGCATCACCCGCACGTTGTGCATGCTGCCGTCGGTCTCGAACGGGTTGTCGTGAAAGTTCGTCATGTAGTTGTTGTAGAAGTCGATCGAGACCGGTCGCCTGTCCCAGTACTCCCTCGTCGGATATTTCGGGCCGTCCACCACCGACGAGCCATCGGGATTGCCGTAGGTTTCCACGTTGACGCCGTCGTGAAAATTTGCCACGTAGTTGTAGGCGACGACGTGGCCCGGACCGTAGAGCTTGACCGCGACATACGACGCCATGACCGGCGGGAACCTCTGTCCGTCGACGCCGTTGAACTGCGCCCAGAAATTTCCTGACCAGCCCATGACTCTGTCCGGGTCGTCTCGCCCCACGAAGGCGTTGTCCGCGATATAGAAGTTGCTCGACCCGGAGAAGTTCGTGAAGATGCCCGCGGCCACGTTCTCGAAACGCGAGCGCTTCACCGTCAGGCCCTTCGAGCCGGCGATGAACTGCGTGCCCGCCGAAATCGCGATGTCGGCATTCCGAAACGTGATGCCTTCGAAGTAGGTGTAGTCGGCCGCCTTCACGTCGAACAGCACGAAGCTTCCAGCGCCGTCGAACACCACTTCCCCATCGCCTGCGGCCTTGATCGCGACAGGCATCTCGGGCGTGCCGTCGGCCGTGAGGTAATACGTCCCGTCAAGCGGGACCGTGCGATTCACGGAGGCGTTGTTCGTGTACTCCAGGCGGTTGTACTTGTACTGACCCGCGTGCACGAGAATCGTGTCGCCGGCCTTGACGCGCGGCCGTCCGGCGGTCGCCCAATCGGTGCCCGCGCACGTGTAGTTGTAGGCGCACATCAACCCCTCGAACGAGGGCTCCGCCTTCGGTCCGGCGAATCCGTGGGGATACACATGAAAGACCCGACCGCCGGCGTACGGCGCAGGCTCCGGTCTCGTCCGCACGGTCACGGTCCTGGTGGCCTCTCCGACGACACCGTCGGGATCCGTCACCACGAAGCGAGCCTCATAGGCCGTGCCGGGCTCGAGGTCCAGAATGCTGCCGGCAAACATGTTCGGTGCGACCACGTCCATCTGCTGTCCTTGGACGATCCGTTCGCGGTGAAGTCTTAACAGTGGCAGGCCTTGCTTCCACTGAGCGTCCCCGGGCTTGCGGTATGCCACCGCCACCGCGCCGTTGCGATTCTCATCGCCTTCGATGAACCACTCGAATCCGAGGTTAATCAGCGTCGGCGGATCGATCACGAACTCGCCCGCCACGAGCGTGTTGGCCGAGTTGCTCTGCGCGCGCAGCGCGGGCGCGGACGCGTTGACGAACAGACCGGCAGTCACGAGCAGGACGGCAAGTGTGAGTCTCATACCGAAGGAGTATAGGAGCGGGGCGCTCCACATGTGACAAAAGTATGTCGGCCTGCTTCGACTCTGTCTCCTGACCAGGGCAGTCTGCGTCTTGCAAAGAGGACGGGCTCCCCCACGACCCCAACAACTCGTCGCGTGAAACCTCCAGGCGTGACGGGGCACTGCGCTTGCATAGCCACCTGCAATTCGGCCGGTGTTTCCATCCACGTCATCCACGGGAGATTATTCAATGCCACAGGTGTTTCGCCTCTCTGTTTTGATCCTCCTCGTGTGCGGTGTTGCGGCGCCCGCGGCCGCTCAGGACAGCGGCGCCCGCATCGCCGGGCTCTATGCGGGAACGTTCGGCGAGGGCGAGACCAACATCGCAGCAGGCGGCGCTGCCGGCTACCGGTTCACGCCGCGCGTCGGGTTCGAGTTCGAGGCGCTCGCGCTGCCCGACCTGGAATTCGATGACACGGGAGAGTCCGGGCGCGGAGTCGCATTTCTGACGAGCCTCGTCGCAGAGTTCCCGAGCCCGGCGCGATGGCTCACACCATATGTTCAAGGCGGAGGTGGCGTCGCGAACATTTCGCAGCGGGGAATGTTCGCGGCACGCGACAACGGCCTGAGAACCGATCCGCGCAGACTCCCTGTCGGGCGCCGGGACGGACGACCGGACCTCGCCAACGACATCAGAGTCGGGGTGAGTGGGCGGCCATCCGAGACAAGTGTCGCGCTGTCGGTCGGCGGCGGCGTCGATTTCACACTGTGGCGCGGGCTCGCCATCGGACCGAACATCAGCTATCTCAAGCTGTTCGGCAACGTCACCGATCGCGATCTCACCAGGATCGGTCTTCGAACCAGTTATCGCTTTTAGTGTGTCCCTTCGCACTGTGACGTCATGAAGGCCATTTCGCTGGCTGTCATCCTGTTCGTGTTGTCGACGCCAGCAACGGCGCAGAGTCCAACCACGGAACCTGCGGCGGCCGAGCCGCCATTGGCCCGACAAACCGACAAGGAAGACCAGAATGCTCAATGGCGACAACGACAGTACGTTTCCGGCAGTGGTACAGAATCGTCTGTTTACTCTGTTGGGAACGCCGGCTGAAGACAAGCGTCACGTGCTGTATCAGGGAGGTCACGGAGTATTCGGCGTCAGACGCAGCGAGATGATCAGAGAAATGCTGGAGTGGCTCGCTCGATCGCTACCTCGGACCTGTCACCCGGTAGGCAGGGCGCGGCACGACGCGGAGCGCGGGATGGGCGAGCCCGCCTACGCAGGCAGGATCGAAAACCGGCGTCGACGTCCCGGGCGGTAGACCGAGAAGTGCCGCCGATCGAGCGTGAAGACGCGCGTGAGATCTTCGCGTTCGGCGACCCGGACCAACGCCGCGTCGGCGAGGTCCATCGGCAGGTCGCGGTACTTCTCCATCAACTCGCGCATGCGCGGCGCATCGCCTTCGCCGAGGGGCGCCAGTGTGAGGGCGCCGGTTTCCACGCGGCTCCAGAGGGCCTTCTGACCGCGCCACGACGACCCCAGCAGGTACATGGCTTCGGTGAACGCGGGCCAGACCGTGACCAGCGGATCGCGGAGCGTTTTGAGGGTCGCCACCGAGGCTGTGTGATGCGGATCGCTCTGGTCGAGAATCGCGACCAGCGGCCCGGCGTCAACGAGCACGCCGCGCACGGACCTTCTCGCGGACGATCGCGGCGAACTGCTCCCCCGTTGTCGTTCGCCCGCGGTCGCGCGCGCCAGCGCTGACCACGCCGATGACGTCGAGCCAGGCGTCATATGGACGTCCCCGGTCGGCCTCGCCGCCGTCGGTGGCTGTGTAGTTCTCCAGCGCGTCGCGGACGACATCCGATCGCGTTTGGCGGCGGCGACGAGCCAAGGCGTTCACGGCGCGCTCCGTTCTCGCGCTCAACCGGACTGTCATCGGCATGGTGGCCCTCCGTATTACAAATAAGTATTACGCCAGGTAAGAACGCTGTCAACCAGCTTCGAAGAACCCTCATCGGGCCGGCATCAGTCGCCACTGCGCGTCAGGGAGGCACTCCACAAGGCGCTGGCAGGAGAGTTTCTGGATCCGTACCGGCGGATTCGAGGGGCGGCCCGCCGGCGAGCCGCCCCTTGTCTGTCGATCGGTCGAACTAGTTCGTCGTCCCGGTGCCCGTCAGCCACTGCGGCTGCGTGAAGCCGCCGTTGCCGGCGACATCCCACATCGAGAACCGCACCCACTTCTTGCCGGTGGCATCAAACGGAATCGAGAGCTTCTTCGTACCGAACGCCTGCATGTCGGTCGCGGAGATCACCTGCTTGCTGACGGTCTTCCCGTCACCCGTGACAATCTCCATGAACGCCATCGGGAACGTCCATTCGACATCCGCAGTAAACGCCCGCTGATTACCGGTGCCGGTGACCGCGTGGTTCTTGATCAGGATCTCGCCGGTGGTCACGAAGAAGTTGCCGTCGCGCATCGCCTTCAGCACCGGACTCCAGTCCTGGTCCGGTCCCGGCACGGTATCCATCTTCAGGTAGTTGACCGGGAAGTTCGCGTACGTGTCGTCCTCGGGGCTCTTCCGGTACGTGTCGATATCGGCGATGACGAGCTTCGGGCCGATGCCGGTGCCCGCGTTCATGTTGTTCATCGTGTCCACGGCGTCGAAGCAGCGCCACGCGCACATCGTCGCCTCGGAGTTGTCCTGGCCCATGCCGGGCTTGAAGGCCACACCGAGGTACCGATCGCTCTTTAGATACTTTGTGCCCCAGGTGGCGTCCGGAAAGCCGGCCGTGGACTTCGTGCGCGGGTGCGCGTGATACCAGTACCCGCCCTCGGCGTCGAGGAGTCGCTGCATGGCCTCTGCGTTGCCCGTGTGGTAGACCTTGCCGTAGGTCGGATCGTTCTCCGTGAACGGCAGCGTAGTGCGCGCCGCTCCGGGGGCACCGCCGCCCATTGTGTTTGGCTTCGACCAGAACACGTTCTTCGGCCACATGATGTTGTAGTGGCCGCCGAACGCCACGCTCGGCTCCTCCCACGGCACCACCAGGAAGTCCTTGTCCGAGAGCCGCCGCGACACTTCGGCGTAGTCCTTCTGGTCTCTGAAACGCGCCGGGCCGTAGTCGTTGGCCGCCAGGCTATCGGCATGGAAATCGCTCAAGCCGATGACGTTGAGGCCGATCGCCTTCATCGCCATCAGGTCCTGAAGCGGCGTGTCGAATCCACCCACGCGCATCCGGTCTACCACCCGGAGGTGGAAGTGATTGACGAATGTCTTGTAGCCCGGAACCGCCTTGAAGACGTCCTCACGCGTGAACGCCAGCGCACCTCGCCGGGCTGCTTCGCCCGACTCCGGACTCGCGTAGAAGTACATCGACATCTTCTGCCACGTGCCGGGGGGCGCGTTGTACAACGCGTAGTTCTGCTCGTACTGCGGGAACGTGTCGGATTCAGCCTCGGGCATGGTCACGCCGATGCTGTACGTCCCGCTCCCGTCGTTGCGATAGAAAACGTACCCGAGGTTCACATCCACTTCCCGCGTGAAGAAGAACGTGTGCGGCGGAGGGAACGTCGCGACAGAGCCGCGCGTGCCTTCGGCCACGAGCAGGCGGTTGGCCGCGCGAATACCCGACAGGCCGATCGCCTTGGGGCCACCGAACTGATGCTGCTGCGGATGTCCACCGGTGTCGCGCCAGGTGACTCTCGGCATCGTCGTCGTCGAGAATCCCTTCAGCCCCGCGTCGTACTTGTACGCCACCGAGGGCTCGTTCGTCCGCGCAATCGCGTCCATCTGAATGAGGTTCGTCCCCCGATACACGGTGAACCGGAGATTGCCCTCGAAGATGCCGAGCTTCATCCCGGGGAACGTCACCGCGAGGCTGGCGCCGTCGCTCTTGACATCGCACGACGAAGCCGAGAACGCCGAGACACCGCGGCGGATTTCCTCCTTCGTCCTGGGCAGACCGAAGCCGCGGCCGCCGGTGAAACCAGGGGGGGTCGGCGACGGGTTGTAGCCCGGTCTCCCGCGGCTGCCCGACTGGAGGGCTGCGACCTGCTCAGGAATGGTCCCGCCCTGCCCTAGCGTGGGTGCCGCTGGCGCCTGGCCCGGTGCGCCCGCGGGTCCCCCGCCCCGGCCGCCGCCCGCCGCAGCGGGGTAGTACCCCGGAATGCTGAACGGCGCGTCCCAGAACGCGTACCAGCGGTGCTTGTCCATCACCTCCTGAGTGACGTCGATGCCGAGACTGGAGAATGCGTTCGCCTGGTCGTTCGACATGCGCCGGATGCCCGTCGTCACCTGATATTCAGGCGTCAGGTTCTGGCCGAGCATCGCCCACTCGCCGGCGCCGCGACGCGCCGCCAAGTCGCGAATCGTCGGCGTGCCGGCGTCGATCGCAAACCGTGCCCGCAACTGCGATGTGCCCTGCCCATTCCACGAGACGGTGAGCAGATCGCCTTCGAGCGCCGTCGTGAGACCGGTACTCGCCTTGTACTGCGTCAGGTTGCACGTCAGCTTAGGCGCCGCCTGATTCGCCGCGATGAGGTCAGGCGACGAAACGGGGGACACGACGAGTGCAGCAACGACCACGACCGCCGCACCCAGCGATAACACCAACTTCTTGTCTGTCATTTAGCGCCTCCTGCGGCTCTCGTCGTCATCGGCGCGTTGAGCCACACCGGCTGTACGAACGCGCCGTTGCCCGCCGAGTCCCAGACCGCGAAACGCACCCAGACCCTGCCGGTCGCGTCGAACGGAATCGAGATTTTCTTCGTGCCGTGCGCCGTCGTGTCGGTCGCGCGAATGACCTGCTGGTCGATTTTCTTGCCATCGCCCCAGACCACTTCGACGAAGTCGAGCGGATAGGTGAACTCCAGATCAGCGGCGATCGTCCGCTTGGCTCCCGTGCCTTCCACGGCGTAGTTCTTGATCAGGATCTCACCCGTGCTGACCCAGAAGTCGCCATTGCGAATGGACCTGAGGATTGGCGTCCAGTCCTCGGTCGGCCCCGGCAGCCGGTCGAGCTTCACGTAATTAATCGGATGCCCTGGATAGATGTCGTCTTCCGGACCTTTCCGATACGTGTCGACGTCGGCGATCAGATACTTGGGCCTGATCCCCGAGTTCGCGTAGAGATTGTTCATCGTGTCGATGGCGTCGAAACAGCGCCAGGCGCACATTCTGGGATCCGACAGATCGTCGCCCATCGCCGGCTTGAAGGCGATGCCAAGATACCGATCGTTCTTCACCCACGGCTTGTCGAAGATCGCGTCGGGGTAGCCCGTCGTGCCTTTCGTGCGCGGGTGCGCATGGAACCAGTAGCCGTTTTCCGCGTCCAGCATCTGCTGGACGTCGTCGGTGCTCCCGGTGTGGTACACCTTTCCAAAGCCCGGCAGATTCTCGGTAAACGGCTGCCCGGGATTGCGCACCTTCGACCAGTACACGTTCTTCGGAAACATCGTGTTGTAGTGGCCGCCGAGATACGCCGTCGGCTCCTCCCACGGGGTCACGAGGAAATCCTTATCCGATGCTTTCTGCGACGCCAACCCGTAGTCGCGCTGATCCTCGTAGCGTCCTAGTCCGGGATCGTTCGGGCGCAAATCGCCATGAAAGTCGCTGAGCCCGACGATGTTGATGCCCGCGGACCGCATGACCATCAGATCTTCGAACGTGTTGTCGAGCGATCCTGACTGGCGAAGCCGCTCGGTGAACCGAAGATGGAAGTGGTTCACCATCGTCTTGTAGCCGGGCACGGCCTTGAAGACGTCGCCGTGCGTGTAGGCCATCACCGCCTGACGCGTGGTCTCGGCCGTGTCCGGACTTGCCAGAAAGTACACCGCCATGCGCTGCAACGTTCCGGGGGGCGCGTTGTGCAGCGCGAAATTCTCGACGTACTGCTGCACCTCTTCCCCTTCCGCCTGACGAATCCCCATGCCGAACTGCGTATCGCCGTCTTTCCGGTACCAGATGTAGCCGAGGTTCGTATCCACTTCGCGTGTGAAGAAGAACACGTGAGGCGGCGTGAACGTCGCGATGGATCCATTTCTGCCGCCGCCTGCCACCAGCACGCGGTTCTTTGCCTTCACCGTTACGCGAGTGTCGTTCTTGAGCCCGCCGAACTCGTACTGCTGCGGATCCCCGCCGCGATCGCGCCAGGTCACACGAGGTGTCAGGGCCGTGGAGAACCCTTTCAATCCGCCTTCATACTTGTACGCGACGGACTGCTCATCGGTCTTCGCGATCGCTTCCATCCGGAACAGGTTCGAGCCGCGGTAGGAGGTGAAGCGCAAGCTTCCGGAGAACATCCCCATCGACAGTCCGGGAAAGTTGACCTCGAGCCTCGCGCCGTCGGTGTTCACGCTGCAGGACGTCGTCTTGAACGTCGCGTTGGCGGTCCTGATTTCCTCGGGTTTTCGCGGCAGACCGTACACGCGTCCGGCAGGTCCCGGAGGTATGGTTCCTTGCCTCGCCGCCGGCGCGCTTTGCGAAGCCGGCCCCGGTTGCCCGCGTCCCGGAGCCTGGCCCTGCCCTCTGGCCGGTGCCGGCTCGGGTACGCCCGGTATCACGAACGGCGCGTCCCAGAACGAGTACCACTTGTTCTTCTCGATCACTTCGGGGGTGATATCGACACCGAGGTTGATGAGCGGCGCACCCTGCTGCGTCGTCATGCGCCGCACGCCGGTCTTGACGTAGAACTCGGGCACGAGGTTCTGCCCGAGCGGCGCCCACTGGCCGCCGGACTTCCGGACGGCCAGCTCGCGGACGACGGGCTGGCCGTTGTCGAGGGCATAACGCGCGCGAAGCTCCGAGCCGCTCGCGCCGTTCCAGGTTACGGCGAGCGCACCTTGTTCGATGGCCGCCGTCAGACCTGACGCCGCTTTGTACTGGATCATGTCGCAATTGAGCGATTGAGCTGCCAGCGTCGGCGCCACGTGGTCGCCCGCCGGCGTGACCACGATGATCGTCACGGCTGCGAGCAGCACGAGCGCGGCGATGGCTGCTCCGAATTTCGCTGGTTTCATAGAATCTCCCTCAGAACGTGAACCGCGCGCCGATGCGCGTAATCCGCGGCGGCGTGATTCCGGTGACGTACCCGAAGGTCTGCCCCGACCGGAATTCGGCTCCTGTCGGCGTCGCGAGATTCAACAGGTTGAACACGTCGAAATCGATGCTGACCCTGCGACCTCCGCTCAGCCGGAAATCCTTGTTCGCCCGGAAGTTCAGGATGTTGAACGCCTGCAGACTCTGGCTGCCATAGGGCTCGAGCCGGATCGTTGTGTTACCGGCATTGGCAATCGCCGGACCGCCATCGGGATCGACCTGGCGGAATTGATTCGTGCGCTGCCCCTTGACTCCCGACTGGCTCTGCAGGAATCCAGAGACCGAAATGTCGTACGGCATTCGATAACTGCCGGAGATGTTGCCGGCCCACGACCACGTCTCATCGAGCGGAAAAAACTCGTCGTTGCGGTTCTGGTACGTTCCGACGAGCCATCGCTGATTCTTCACGGCAAAGTACGACACCTGCCCCATCCACCTCGACGAGGCACGCTTGGTCAGCGTGAATTCCATCGAGTGGAACCGATCGGTATTGTCCGCATTGACGCGCTTGTTGCTCACGAACGTCGCACCCCTGAACGACGATGCGTAGTCATACAACGTGATGCGGCTTCCATCATCGCTGTTGCCAAGAGCCCCGTCCGGACCAGGATCGCGGCGGGTGATGGGAACGGTGTACGCGGGGTACCCCCGCTTCGCGTTGATCGTCTCGATGCTGCCCTCGACGATCTTGTTGATGTACATCACGCGGAATCCGAGGCTGGGCGCCAGCTCGCGCTCGTAGCTCACGGTCGACTCCCACGTATCTGGTTGTTTCAGCTCCGGGCTGAGCTCGTAGT
>JANNJO010000280.1:0-2652 GCA_031395755.1 Acidobacteriota bacterium | reverse complement strand
GAATTGGCGATGCACATACGGAATGAGGTTATCGCTCAGGCAGCGCGCAGCGGTGTAGAGCAACGACCGACTCAGTATTCTCTGGGGGGCGAAGGGCAGTTCATGTTTGTCGTGCCGAAATCAGCACCGAGGTAAGCGGTTTCTCTGCGATGAGCTACGCCTTCTTCCGCATCCTCCGCGAGCGTGGGTACGACGGCTGGGTCACAAGAAGTACCCCGTCGAGACGCTTCGCGCAGACTTGCGGAGTTGACACAAGCTCGCAGGAGAGCAGGAGATCAGGAGGCATCTGGCCCGTTGATCCTCTACTCTCCTCTGCGGTGTTCGCCGACAGCGTTCACTACCGGCGGGCAGCCGAAACGATCAAACCCACCAACGATTCAATACCAGCGCCCATCCCGCCGAACATCAGAAGATAGACGCTATGGGGTTCTCCGCCGCTTTCGCCCGGGATCACCGCAGCCTCAACCACGAGGCCTGCGCCCAACCCGACCAGACGCCAAAGAGCACCGGATGGCGACCCGGCCCGGCCAACTGCGTTCCCGTGGCTGCTGCTGGCGCGCGGCGGGCGGCAGCGCCGCCAATCGGACCGATTCGCGGTTCACAGCCCCGCGCATGATTCCGGTCGGAAACTGAAGTGCCGGTATACGGATTGTCCCATCGCGACCATCGTCCGTGGGACTGCCGGCAGCCGGATCCGCCTCCCGTATGGGGGACCATCGCCGTTGCCTGCGCGTCGGCGAGCAATCTGCCGGGGCAATATAAATGTTTAATTTGACTAAAATATACAAAATAGATACTATATCCCGTGGACATACGAAACCTCGCCGGCCGGGAGGCCGAAACCATCACTGCGACGGTCGCAAAAAACGAGTTCGCGCGGGTGCTGGAGACGGTGCTCCAAAACGGAGTCGTGGTCATCACCAAGCACGATGCCCCGAAGGCCGTGGTCCTCTCGATGGAGGAGTTCAGCGCGCTGTCGCGCGCGCACGACACGGGTCTCGATACGTTGAACGACGAGTTCGACGGCCTGTTGGCCAGGATGCAGACGCCCAAAGCCCGCCGTGCGATGAAGGCGGCGTTTGCCGCCTCCCCGAAACAGCAGGGACGAGCCGCCGTCGCGGCCGCCCGCAAGCGTGTCTGATGTCTACGCTTTAGCCGGCACGAACGGCGCAGGAAAGAGCAGCATTGCCGGCGCGATGCTCGAGTATTCTGGCGTCGAATACTTCAATCCCGACCGTGCGGCCAAACAGATTCTCCTCAAGAATCCAGGCATGACTCAGGAGTCGGCGAACAGCGCCGCCTGGCACCAGGGCCGGCGCCTTCTCGAGCGCGCAATCTCTGAGCATCTCGATTTCGCGTTCGAAACGACGCTGGGCGGGAACACGATGACGACCCTGTTGGAGAGAGCGGCCTCGGTGGGAGGCGCGGTCCGGATCTGGTATGTGGGTCTTGCCAGCCCGGAGCTCCACATCGATCGTGTTCGCTCGCGCGTGGCCCACGGCGGCCACAACATCCCAGAGCGCGCCATTCGCGAACGCTACGATCGCAGCCGACTGAATTTGATTCGCCTTCTTCCGAGCCTTGCCGAGCTTCGGGTGTATGACAACTCACGTGATGCCGACCCGCGCGAGGGCCGGATTCCTGAGCCACAACTGCTTCTCCACCCGGCAGGGGGGCGGATCGTTACGCTCAAGGATCTGAAGAGCATCCCGGCGTGGGCGAAGCCGATTGTGGTGGCCGCGTTGAAGGGGACTCCTAATCCCTAATCCCCTTCCACAGCCATTCCAATGCCGCAGGGAACGTCTGCTGTTTCACGGGGCGATCGCAGTGCCCGGCATTGCGGGCAAAGACGAACTGGTACTGGTAGCCCTTGGCCGCAAGCACTCTGGCCATGTGCTCGTTGGCGACCACCCAGTCGTGCATGTCGTCGCGCATCACGTTGGGATTGAAGAGGTCCCGGTCGCCGACTTCCATCCAGATGCGAAGCGGTTTGGCCGGGCTGTTCGGGATGAGACTTTTGTGAAATTCCCACGCGCCGCCAGGCGTCTGGGGATTGTAGGGCCACTGCTGGTTCACGTATGTGCCCGAATATGTCAGCACGCGATGGTAAAGATCAGGGCGATACCACGCCATCGCCAGGGCGGCCGATCCGCCGGAACTGCAGCCCATCGTCGCCCGGCCTTCGGGGTCTTTGGTCAGCCTCACGTTGTACTGCTTTTCGACGAGCGGCAGCACTTCGGTTTCGACGAACTGCGCATAAAGGCCCGACATGGTGTCGTATTCCAGCCCGCGCTGGCTGCCCTGAGCGTCGCCGCTCCCGTTGCTGATGGAGACGGCAATCATCACCGGCACCCGCTTCTGGTGGATCAGATTGTCCAACGCCGTGAACAACAACTGATCGGGGCCGTCCGCTCCGACGATAAATGGCGCGACGGTGCCCGGGACGTACTGCTGCGGGATGTACACCGCGATCCGTCGCGTGTAAGGAGCGGGATGGCTGGTCGTGACGATGAGCTTCACAGGATCGGTGGGATCGACCGTGCCGAACGTACCTTGCTCGCGTGCGATGCCGGGATAGATCCTGCTGTCGGCCGAACTCATCGTGAAGTTGTGCACGGTACCCTGCGGCACGCCTTCCTGCACCGTCATTTC
>JANNJO010000278.1:0-4934 GCA_031395755.1 Acidobacteriota bacterium | reverse complement strand
CTATCACGTCTGGATAGTCGTGCGCGGAGGCTTGAGACGCTTTGAGGGCGCTCCCCGCCAGCGCCGTGGTGAGGCTGTCGCGGCGCAGGAATGTGGTCCCCGCGGGCCCGGGATCGGGACACGTGAGCGGGAGAAAGATCGTCTCGAGACCCAGCACGTGTCGAGTGAACGCACAGGCACGCGGTGTGAGGTCGATCAGCCGGATCCCAGGCAGGAATAGCCCGACACTGGGGCAAGAGTCGGCGTGGTGGACCAGCCAGACTTCCGCGCCTGTCGAGGCCAGGGCGGACGCGGCAGCAATGGCGCCCGCATCGTCCGGATGGTGAAGAAGAAACAGGCGCTGCGGCGGCCGCTCGCGAAAGATACGCAGGACGTTCTCGCACGTGCCGATGAGCGTCGGAGCGTTGGCGTGGTGGATGGCTTCCGCGGCGAGTCCGGTGCGGGAAACGGCGGCCGACGTCAGTTGCGACGGATCGTGACCGGCCAGCGTGAGCACGAGCCCCGAGAGTCCCTCCGGCAATGCCGAAGCGAGATCGCGGACGACCGGCGTGTGTCCGCCGGTCTCGTACAGGAACGTCCCGAGGACCCAGGTGCCGCAGTGTTCTCGAGGGGCGAGTAGATCCAGCCTTGCGCCGAGCTTCGCGCCCAGGGCATCGAGCAGGAAGTCCAGCTCCGGGAACCCGCCGGCCAAGGGCAACGGGAGCGGCGGTGTGCTGAAGGCGCGCAAGAGCGCGCTCGCGTGCTGCAGCGTCGCCTCGAGGTCACCCGCCCTCAAGGCCGCGCGCGCGGAGGCCAATAAATCGGCGTAATGGCTCATCTTCCGGCCTACGAGGGCTCCCACGTCCACGTCTGCACGATCGTCCCACGCGCCCCGGTGATCTCCTTGTTCAACAACACGCCGTCATCGAGTTGTCCGGTAAGCGGACTCACCGATGTTCCGAAATCATGCCACGCCCGCTGGTAGTCGGGATGAGTGGCGACGTGAAGGAGCAGGCGCGCGGAAATGCGCGCGCGGCCATCGTCGCGCCGGAACACATATTGGGCCCGTTGCACACGTTCGGTCAGATAGATCAGCAGTCCGGCGATCACCTCGCCGCCGGCCTCTGCCAGCACCATGCGGATATGCCTGGGGAACCGCGATTTGAGGAGCGCCATCTCCCCGGCGGTGTGCACAGGTCTGGCCCCATGGCACTCGCACAGAAACCGTTCCAGGTGCGTCCAGAATGCCGCGACGTCGTCGATTTCGCTGAAGAGGCACGGGTACTTGCGCGCCGTCCGGCGGAGCTCGTGAGCCGTCTGCGCGCTCTGGCACGACGGAGCCACCCCGGGAAAACCGGCGGACAGTTTCATGCCCGTGCAGCGCGCGCCAATATGGTAAAGCGCGTAGATATCGTCCTCAAACGGCGCGGAGTGATAGCAGGCCGGCGTCGGCGTACACGTGAAGTTCACCAGACTGTTGACGCGCATGTACGCGCCGAGCAGTTCGAAGGCGGTCCGAACGTCGCGGTGCAGCGTGCGCGGCCCGACCACGAGTCCGGCGAATGGCAGACCGTCGTGGGACGCGAGCGTCCCGTCGCAGCGATGGGCCGGCAGCACGGCCACGAGGCAATCGCCTCGAAGAAAGAGGAGCGATTCGTCCGCGAAGCGCTGCGCGTGGTAGTCCATGTAGCCACGCTGCAGCATGAAGTGGCCGTTGCGTGAGGAACGCACGAAGTCGTCCCACACGGCCTGTCGATTCGGGTCGTATCTCTCGATTCTCAGGTCCGCGCTCAACGTCATCGTCAGCCGCGATCGATGCGCTTCTTTTCAACGGCAGGCACGCCAGCCACCAGCACCCGCGCCGGCACGTCGTTGAGCACGACGGCTCCAGCCGCGACGTAACTGCCTTCGCCGACGGCGAGGTTCTCGAGAATCGTCGCACCGATCCCTACGACCGCACCTGCTGCGAGGCGGACGCCAGAGGCGATGGCAGCCCCCGGGCCGATGATCGTGCAGGCTCCGACGTCGCAGTCGTGTCCGATGGTCGCGCCGCGATTGACGAACGTGAACGCGCCAATCCTCACGTTCGGTGCGATCACCACACCCGCGCCAACAAAGACCCCCTCATCCAGCTCAGCCATCGCCGAAACGACGGCGGCGGGATGCACGAGGGGATCGAAGCGCAGGTGAAAGCGCGACGCGAGCAGATTCCGCAGGGGCAGCAGCTTCGGTCCGCGGAATCCGAACAGATAGCGCTCGCGGTCCCGCGGCGCGAAGTCGTCGAGCGCGACCACGTCCACCCGGTGCGCGATGTCTTGCCGCTCGAGCCAGGCATGGTAACGGTCCAGCCGATCTTCGAAGCGCCCGCCTTCCGGCCGCGGCGGTTCCTCGACGTTGCGAATCACGCGCGAAAGAATGCCGCCGGCGGCATGGATCGCGTCCGTGTAGTCGCCGAAGAGCGGGTGCGTACCGAACATCACGTAGGGATCCATCAAGCGCCGTCCATGGGCGCGACAGGATTGCGCCCGTATGCGCCGCGTCCTGCGTGGAGATTCATGCCATGGCGGAACTCGGCCGGTGTCATGACGGGCCGCTCGAGCACGGCGGCCAGTTCGTGGACGCGGCGCACGAGCTGGAGGTTGGTCGCCGGAATCGTGCGCGCGCGGTCGAGGAAGAGATTGTCCTCAAGGCCGGTACGCACGCCCCCGCCGGCCGCGAGCGCCAGGGCGTGGGCGGCCGTCTGGGCGCGGCCGATTCCGCCGGCCGCCCAAAAACACGGCTGGAGCAGCATCGCCAGCATCGCCCCCAGACTCAGCGGATCGGCCTGCGCCGAGGCCGCATTGCCGAGAATGAGATTGAAATAGAACGGCGGCTGGATCAGCCCACGAGCCGCGAGGAGCCTCGCGTAGTTCACCATGCCGGTGTCGAAGACTTCGAGCTCGGGCGCGACACCGCGTGCGAGTAACTCGCGCGCCAGCCGGCCGATCATCTCCGGCGTGTTGATGCTGGCGTCGCGGCTGAAGTTCATCGAGGCCAGGGTGAGCGACGCCATGTCCGGCTTCACCGCGCCGGTGAGCTGCAGCGGCGCCGCGCGACTCTCGAAGTCATGGGAGTGCCGGCCGCTCAGCGAGACGCAGATGACCAGATCCGGGTGCCACGCGCGGATGCCCTCGATGATGCGGGCGAACACCGCGGGGTCGTGCGTCGGCGTGCCGTCCACGTCGCGCGCGTGAAGATGCACGACCGTCACGCCAAGCTCCGCCGCCTCGCCAACTTGTTCGGCGATGTCCTGCGGGTCGAAGGGCACGTGCGGGGAATCGCCTCGGCGTGGCACCATGCCGGTCGGCGTGAAGTTCAGGACGAACGGGCTCTCGTGCGGCATGCCAGGATGCCGGGAGCGGGCGGAGACCGCACGTCCGCGACAACCAGAGCATAAACCATCGGCGGCGATGCGCGGCTGCTTTGTGCTATCGCGGCTGGCGGCGAAGATCAGAACCCGTCGCGGTGCCACCCCTGCGCATGACCGGCCTGCGTCTACGAGTACCCGTCCGTGAAATAGCGGTCGTAGAACTCGGGGTCGTAAGGGTTGTCGGCGAACGCGAGACCCGTGATGCCGGTCGCGGCGATGAGAAGGGCTTCCTCCAGCCGCGACAGTGGCTGCGGCTCGAGCTTTGATTGAAACGACAGCGCCCCCGACCGAAAACTCGTACCGGCCGCTACACGCCGCGAACGCCGGCCGAAAATCGCGTCCCATAGGGGATACTCGCGGGCCGCCTTGAATCCCTCGTTTGATGCCATGCTTCGTCAATCCCCAGTCTCAGGTTGAGCGTCCCCGTGAGCCGACAGAAGTGCTCTTACGCACCGGGCGCATTCTACAATGACAAGCGGAGGGATCAAGCAGGTGAAGCGACGCCGAAACACTTTGAATGCCATGGTGCTGCCGTGCGCACTGGCGCTTGCGCTCCCCGCGATGACGGCCGCCGATCGGCAGGCGCAGCCAAACGTCGAAGAACTGCTGGTCCGCGTCGGTGAACGGGTCGCCGAGTTCTACACGCGCGCGAAGAACGTCATGTGCATCGAGACGTCCGCGATGCAGCCCATCGATTCCAGTAATTCACCGGTGGGTTTCGTGCGGACCGTCGAATCAGAGCTGCGCGTCGAAGCTGACAGCGGGCCCGGCCCTGGTGAAGCAGCAATCGTGCGCAGAATTCGGAGAGTGAATGGCCGCGTACCGCGTGAACGGGACAAGAAGGACCGCGCAGGATGCACCGATCCAAATCCGCTGTCGTCCGAACCCCTCAGCTTTCTGCTACCCGCTCACCGTTCCGAGTACCAATTCAGGCCTGCGGGAATTGCAAGAGACAGAAACCGGACCGCCCTGATGATCGATTTCGCGTCGGTGAATCGCCGGAGCAACCCGGAGCTGATAGAAGATGCGGCCGGACACGACGACTGCTTCGACTGGTCGGGGCACATCGCATCGAGGGGACGGATCTGGGTGGATGCCGGAAGTTATGACGTCCTCCGCGTGGATCGGGGCAGCGGGGGGCCGGTAGACGTGAGGGTCCCCGCGTTGATACAACGCCGTCACCACCTGGACAGCTGGGTAGTCATCGTGCGGGACGATGTGACGATTCGCTATAAGGCAGTGGTCTTCAGCGACCCTGACGAGGTGTTGGTGCTGCCGGAGTCGATCGACACCCTCACCGTGATCCGGGGCGGCCTCCAGTCAACGCGACGAAAACAGACGTTCTCCGACTACAAACGCTTCGTCACAGGAGGCAGGGTCCTCGAGTAGCGGCCTGGGGTTCTACGCGATCTCGATGCTGAAGATGTAACCGCTGTGCGGGCTCTCCATCCCCTTCCATCCCGGGTGGATACCGGCATCGCAGCTGATGAGTCGTCCGTCGTGCCACGCCAGCCCGTGCGGATCGCACGATCCGGGCGCAAATACT
>JANNJO010000256.1:0-15968 GCA_031395755.1 Acidobacteriota bacterium | reverse complement strand
CCCCACGCGGTCGGCGAGGGCTGCCCGGGAACGGGTGGGGCGGGCCCCCAGACCCCGTTCGCCTGCTTGAGCCGGAGCAGCCCCGATGTCGACGATCTCCTCAAGAGGCGCGCGCGCCGGCACGCATGGCAGCCATCGCCCAGCGATCGACCGCCGGCATCGGGTCGAAAGTCGTACTGCGTCGCGGGCAACGACCGTAATGCCGACGGCGACAATTCCAGACGACGGCAAACCTCCGCCATTGCCTGACGACTTTGCCCGGCTGGACGTTCTACGCGCACAGCCCGATGTATTTCTTGGCTGTCCGGCTGATTCCCGCTCAGATCGCGGTGATATACGCGGCCCTCGGGAGCGGCTGGGGCGCGGGCTGCATCTGACTGACGGCAATGAGATTCTCCGGCTGAGCCCCGATGGTGTGGAACGCCTTCACCAGCTTGATCGGCGTGCCGTTGATTTGCGTCAACTCGCCCGACCAGACCACCTGATACAGGCGTTTCATGTCGGACTTATCGTCGGCGGTCAGCACGCTCTGGCTGCCATAGTTCATGATGCTGAATGGCTTGTGCGTGCCAAATATCTGACTCGGCCACGCGGTCTCGCTGACATTGGCGAAAAAGTGCCGAAGCCCGAAGACGTGGCCGATCTCATGGACGAGCGTTTCCACCTGTTCTTGCCTGACCTGCGTGAACATCTTCGGGTACAGCGTCAGTTGGTGACGGCCGGAGTCGGGAAAGAACGCGCTTGCCAGGACGCATCCGCTGGCGTCGCAGTCGTCGTTCCTCCTCATCACGATCTCGAAGTCCGAAGCGTCCTTTCGCTCGGCGAATTTGACCGGCGCCGCATCGCCCCATGCCAAGAGGGCCTCACCCAACAGCTTCCGAATCTCGGTCTTGGCAGCCGCCGGGCTCCTGAAGTACCTCATCGTGCTGTCACGAAATCGCCAGCGCAGCGTCGTGTCCTTTATCCAGAGCGGGATGAAGCCTTCGGACGCGTCGACGACGATCTCGAGCGGCGATCGGCCTTGTGGTGTCGCGTGCCCCCGCGTCTCGGTATCGCACCTGAAGCCGTTGCCGAACACGTGGACCTCGGGATCCGCCTTGGTCGATGGTTCCGCCTTCAGAAGATGAGGCGAGTTGGTCGGTTGCGCGTCGGCCTTCGGACGCTTTTGGGTGTTGGTTCGCGGCATCAGAGACTCCTTGGCATCGGGTTGGGGGCGCGCGTCTGGACGGACCATACCGAATCCCCGTCCTGTTGGCAACGTACTTTCACACCGTGGTCAGCGCGTTCCCAGGCTCGAGTGCGGGATAATCCCCGGGTCATGCCCCATGCACGCGCCTTCGCGGGTCTGGTTGTCGGGTTGCTCCTGCCGGTGGTAGCCGACGCGCACATGATCGCGATCGACTCGAAGAACCGGATGTACACCGGCGAAGCCGGCATCGAGCGTGAAGCCGCCGGTTCAGGAACGCTGATCGGAGCTCGCGGTCCTTGCAGAGGACCACGTGTCTGCCCTACTGTCACTCAGACTCACGAGGAGGTGTCATGCCCACGCCGCGAATCCTGCTCTCCACGTTCGGCGCCTGCGCCGTCTTTCTGCTGACGGCTTATAGCAACCCCGATTCACGCGCGGCGTTGTCGGCGCAGACCGCCGCGAAGGTGGGGAATCACATTACCGGTGAGGGGCTGCCGAACCCGGCCCCGCACGTCACCCGCAACTGGGGTCAGCTTCCCGCGGGGCGGAAGTGGGGCACGTCAGCCGGCATCGACATCGATCCGGCCGACGGCCAGATATGGGCCTACGAGCGCTGCGGCGCGGGGACGCTCGGCGGGGCCGCGGGCTCCGGGGTCTCGTGCGACAACAACCTCGTCGATCCGGTTTTCAAGTTCGACCGCGGGACTGGCGCGGTGCTGGCGAACTTCGGCAAGGGCATCATGGTGACGCCGCACGGCATCCACGTGGACAGGCAGGGCAACGTGTGGATTGCCGACTTCGCGGGCAACGAAGCGGGCACCAAGGGGCACCAGGTCCACAAGTTCAGCCCGAAGGGCGAGAAGCTGCTGAGCCTCGGCATCGCCGGCAAGCCGAGTAATGCCGACGGGCAGTTCAACCAGCCGAACGACGTCGTGGTCGGGCCCGACGGCAGCATCTTTGTGTCCGACGGACACGATGGCCAGGGCATGACCACCAACGCCGCGATCGCCGAAGGACTCAAGCGCGGCGCTACCGGCCGGATCAGCAAGTTCACCCAGGATGGCAAGTTCATCAAGTCGTGGGGGAAGATCGGCGTACGCCACGGTGAGTTCCGCACGCCCCACGCGCTGATGTTCGACGCGAAGGGCCGCCTCTGGGTGGCGGATCGCGGCAACCACCGGCTCGAGATCTTCGATCAGGAAGGCAAGTACCTCGAGTCGCGCTACATGTACGGGCGCATCAGCGGGTTCTTCATCAAAGACAACCTGGTCTACGCGATCGACTCGGAGTCGGGTCCGTTGAACCACGTGAACTGGCGCAACGGCGTGCGCATCGGGCCTCTCGACGAGGACCGCATCACGGCGTTCATCCCGCCCTTCGAGCGCGAAGACCGGGTGTATCAGGGCACGGCGGGGGAAGGCGTCGCGGTCGACGCGGACAACAACGTCTACGCGGCGGAAGGGCCGAACTCGCTGAGCCAGGCGGGCGGCGCGTTCACCAAGTACGCTGTGAAGTGATCCCGAGGAGGCCCGCGAGCGGGGGTGGATGGCGGAGTGGGATTCGTCACCTTCGCGGCATCCACCTTCGCGCTCCGGTGGACAAGTCGCCGCTACGGCGGATCTCATCGTGTCGGGTGACCGATCTTCGCGTGGCTTGCTAACCGTAGCTCACGCACTTGGCACACGTGAAGGTTGGCGGAGAGGGTGGGATTCGAACCCACGTGCCCTTTCGGACAAGACGCTTTCGAGGCGCCCCCGTTACGACCACTTCGGTACCTCTCCGCATGGGGATCAGTGGTGCAGAACCACTCATTTTACCCGAAATTACGGCATCAGCCACTTCACAAACCAGTCGGCCATCACGAGTTCGGCCACCGGCGTAAACACATGGCCCGCATTCGGCTGCAGGTAGACGCCCAGCTTGTCGCCGGAGCCCATTCGGAGGTACACACGTCTCGCCGCATCAACCGATTCCTGGACGCCGGCCAGCGGCGTGCGGGGATCGGAATCGCCGTTGATGACGAGCATCGGACGCGGCGCGATGAGCTGAAGGGCCGACGGCGCATCAAGGTCGTCGTAGATGCCGGGTACCACGCGATCGTAAAAGCGGCGCACGAACGCGGCGTCAATCTGCGCGATGCCCTCACCGCGAGCCGCCGCCTCCGCCACAGTCCGGAACGTCCCGACCCGCGGCTGCCACTGATCGTTCTCCAGAGCCCATCGGAAACTCTGCACGCCGATGATCGGCACGACGACGCTGATGCGTGGGTCGGCTGCCGCGGCCAGATACGCTTCCGTGCCGCCTTTTGAAATCCCCATCACCCCGACGCGGGACGAGTCCACGTCAGGGCGCGTCTGCAGATAATCGATCAGCCGCAGGACGTCCCAGACGGTGTCATACAAATAAGGATGCCCTTGCCCGTCCGGTAGGTCTGCAGCATCGCGTTGAAGTACTGATCGAGCTCCGTGCCGGTCGTGATGCGCCCGCCATGATGCCGCGCGTCGATAGAGACCGTCGCAAAGCCGCGATCGGCGAGCGTGCGCATCAGCCCAAGCTGACCGTCCTTCCTCGCGCCTGTTCCGTGGAGAAAGATCACGACAGGCCGGCGGTCTTTCGCGGAGGCGGACTTGAGGAAGATGCCCGGCACACGCTCGCCCGCCTCGGACGCGAATGTAAAGTCCTCGGCGACGTAGAAGCCCGAATCAGGCCGCGGCCGGCTCTCCGCCGCAAGCTCCACCCGCGGCCGATCGATGAGGTCGAGGAACGCGGAGCGGATGCGCGCCGCATCAGCGGTCTGTGCGACGGCCGAGACCGGCCATGCGGCAAGCAGCGCAGCGGCGATCAGAATGGGCCCCATCTAATCCCTACCCCCCAATCCCTAATCCCTGGTCTCTTTGCTCTGCGCTCTCTTTTTTTGAAAGAACTCCTGCATCAGCGCCTTCGACTCTTCCGCCATCACACCCGCCACGACGACGACCCGATGGTTCCAGCTCGGATCATCGATCAACTTCAGCGTCGAGCGCACCGCGCCGGTCCTGGGCTCGGGGGCGCCGTAAATCAACCTGCCGATGCGCGCGTGCACGAGGGCGCCGACGCACATCGCGCACGGCTCGATCGTGACACACAGTGTGGCTCCGGTCAGGCGATAGTTGCCGATCTTCAGCGCTGCGGCGCGGATCGCCCGAATCTCCGCATGCGCGGTGGGATCCATCGTCGAAATCGGCTGGTTGAAGCCGACTGAGACGATCTGATCGTCCACCGCAATGACCGCGCCGATGGGAACCTCGCCGTTCGCCATCCCCTTGCGCGCTTCGGCCAGCGCGGCTAGCATCAATTGCTCGTCGGGGACAGCCAAGACGATCGCAGGTTACTATGACTCATGAAGTTTTTGACATCTGCCCTGCTCCTGACGGCGCTGGCGTTTGCCGGGGCCGCATCCTCTTCCGCTCAGTCGTCCTCTGCGCGCGCGATTGGGCCTGTGACCGCGGCCGTGAGAATCGACGTCTTCAGCGATTACGAGTGCCCCGCCTGCAAGGCGCTGCACGAACAGACGTTGAAGCGCATCAAGGAAGAGTACGCGGCGCAGGGTAAACTGCGGCTCGTGCATCACGACTTCCCGCTGCAGATGCACAAGCACGCGAGGCGTGCGGCCACGCTGGCCGCGGCCGCCGATCGCCTCGGCCGCTTCGACGCCGTGTCGGACGCCCTCTTCCGTCAGCAGGAGACGTGGAGCAAGAACGGAAGCGTCGACGAAGTGGTCGACAGCGTGCTCACGCCGGAAGAGCGGAAGAAGATTGACGAGATCGCGAGCGATCCGGCGATCGCCGCCGGCATCGAGCGCGACATCCAGCTCGGTCAACGCATGCTGGTCAGCTCGACTCCGACGCTGATCGTCACGCACAACGGGAAGCCCAGCCCCGTGGTGGGGGTGGTGAGCTACCCGGTGTTCAGCCGATTCCTGAACTCGCTGCTGGGGCCCGCACAATAAGACTCGCGCTTCGGCTGGTGCTCGGCGCCGTCTTCATCTACGCCGCCTACACGAAGCTGCGGCAGTCGTGGCTGCTCTTCGCGCTGTCCATCGACTCCTATCAGCTGCTGCCGGAATGGGCGGTGTACGCGCTGGCGCGCATGCTGCCCTGGCTGGAGCTCGCCCTCGGCATCCTGCTGATCACCGGCATCTGGCTCCGCTCGCTCTCGATCGCGGCCGCCGCCATTCTTGCGCTGTTCTTTACGGTGATGGTCGTCTCGTACGTCCGCGGCGCGGGCATCGACTGCGGATGCTTTGGCGTGGGGGAGCCGCTCTCGCTACGGACGCTCGCGCGGGATGGCGTGTTGCTCGCCGTTGCGCTCGCGCTGGTGGCGCTCTCCTGGGGCCTCAGACTCCGGACTCCCGGCTCTCGGCCAGAAGTCCGAAGCCCGAAGTCATCCTCCTCAGGATCTGCCGAGCGCCGCGCGGATGGCGGCGGCGTGTGACAGGATTCGCTCGTCACGTGTGCCTGTCCTCAGCGCACGCTGCGATGCGGCGAGGGCTTCGTCGAGGCGCCCTGTCTTGTAGTACGCCCACGCAAGCGCGTCTTGAGTAAAAATGTCGTGCCGCGTGGTTGCCACCGCTTCTGCGACCTTGACGGCCTCTGGCAAACTGCGATCGCGTTCGGCCAGGAAGAGCGCCAGAGTCGATTCCGTTTGCGCGATGCTCGGTCCCGCGAGCTCTTCGCCCAGCTGATAGTAACGCTCAGCCTCGGCCGAGTTGCCCCCTTGAGCGTAGAGGTCGCCGATCCGGGCGGCCAGGTCCAGGGATGGCGTGCTCCGCAATTGATTCAGGAAGATCGACAGTGCTCCCTCGCGATTGCCCAGCACAGCCTGCACCTTGCCTTGCCCGATCATGGCAAACGGGTGGTCAGGAAACACGAACGCGGCGCGGCGATACTCACGCTCTGCTGCGGCAACCTGTCCCATGTGGAGATAGAGATCACCGACGTGTGCTCCGTACCAGGCCCGCGCCTCCGGATCGTGCGCGCTTGTGGCCTCTCCCGCCATCTGCATCGCCCGGAGGGCACCCGTGAGGTTTCCCTGTAGTTCGCGTGCGTACGCCACGCGCGCATACGCGGCCGCGCCCGGGCGCATCTTCACCATGTTGTCGAACGCCTCGAATGCGTCTTCATACTCGCCGAGCTCGATCGATGCGTCACCGATGACACCGTAGTTCCATGCATCGCTTGGGCGCAGGTCGCGTGCACGCCGGCCAACGTCTCGCGCATCACGAAACCGGTGTTGCGAGAGATACACCGCGCCGAGCATACGCAGCGCGTCGTAGTGGCCTGGCGTGTCCTTCAACACAGACGTCAGCAAGCTCCCCGCTCGGGCGGGCAGCCTGCCATCACCCGTGACCCGCGACTGACGCAACAACGCATCAGCCAGCAGAACAGCCGCACCGTTGTCCTGCGGCCGTTCTCCCAGCCGTACCTCCATCTCGCGAATTCGCTGAGCCAGTCCCTCAGCGGATGTGGTCGGCGCGCCCGGCATCCCCACAGCCGGCGCAATGCTCATCGGCTCTGCCTGATCGCGCGTCCCATGCCAGTTCACGTGGGGAATGACCGCAGCAACGGCCCCCACCAGAATCGTGACGACGGTCCATTGAACCCGCGTGCGCAGCGACGCTGCCGACCTGGAATTTGTTTCTCCCATGACTAATCACCCACTCTCTACGGGGCGTGGTGACCGTGCTCGTAACCCTGGTGCGGAGTGGCCAGGTACGGGAAGTCGGTGGTGAACGCGCGATCGTTCTCATCGACGCCATCGCCGAGCAGGTTGTTCGGCGTGCGGTTCCCGTTGCCGCCACAGAACGACGCGACGAGCGGGCCGACAAAAGGCCCATATCCGCACGCGAAGGCGCGCAACTCGATATCGGTGACGTCGTCCTCGAGCCGCCTGCCGTTCGGGAATCCCGCGAAATCGTTGGCCAGCGCGCCGAGCCTGTTGCCCGAGCCGGCTGGTGCGCTGGGCGGGATGCCCGTGTTCAGACGGAGCAGGTCCGCCTTTCGCTCGCCCGTGAAGTTCAGGCCCGGGATTCCCGTGAGAAGCACGGCAACGAGATCGCCGCGGCCCGTTTCAGGCGCATTGTCGAGCACCGGGTAGAGCGCGTTCTCGAGACGCGTGACTTCAGGCGCGGTGTATCTGCCCAGGAAGCGCATGTCGTTCATCGGGTCGGACATGTTCCATCGGTCCTTCTGTCCCAACGGGATCACGACCTCGTTGATCAGCGGATTACCGAGCCGCGAGACCTGCACGAACCTGCCGTCGCCTTCGTCTTCGTCTTTGTTCTCATCTTCATCTTCGTCCTTGTCCTCCTTGACCCACAGTCTCGGACGGCTCGCGCTCGCGTAGATGCCAAGCACCGCGTCAGGGTCGGTCGGCCCCGTCGGAAGCTGCCCGTCGCGCGTCAACTGGTCGATCGGGACCTGGATGGCGATCGCGTGCGTGTTGAAGCCGCCGACACCGTCCACTCCATCCGCCGCCGGGAGCGGGATGACGTGGGCAGGGTTGAACGGCCGCAGGCCCGCCAAATCGAACACTGAACCGAGGTCGACGAAGAACGGGTCATCGACCTGCCCCGCGAACACCTTGACGCCGTTCGCCAGCGTGTGGATGGCTGATGCGCGAAGAGAGTCGTACGCCGGTGTCGAGCGGGGCCCGACATTGACCGGTGGACTCGGGAGGTTCTCGCCCCGCGCGACCCGCCGCTTCCCGTGGATCTGCGTGACGCTGTAAGTCTGCGGGATATTCCAATCGGGATCCGAGAGGCTGTCGATCGGGCCTGTGTTATAGAGAAAGGTATTCGGATTGCGGACCTTCGTCCGGAAACGGAACCGGAAGGTGACGTCGTCCCTGGCATCGCCGTCGTTGTCGACGTGGATCTCGTAGAGAACGTTATCGTCGAAGCTATGGAAGTTCGGCCCGCCCGCCGGGTCCTCGAGCGGAATGTAATTGGCGATAATCGTGACCGTGTCCGGCCGGTCCGGGCTCACGAACGCATAGACATCCGTGTTGTCGGCCCGCGGATCGCCGCTGATGAGTGGCGCCTCGCGGTGACTCGACGCTCTGGTCGGCAGCATCCAGAAGCCGACGACCGATATGACGAGGAAAAGCAGTATCGTCTTTTTCACACGGACCTCCCGCCGCGCCCAGCGGGGCGGCATCGAATTAGGAACTGGGGTGCTCCTGGCTTGTTATACGAAGCGGGAGGGAGAACGGATTTAAAGAATCGAACGGGATGACACGGCCGGATGGATTGACCATACTAGGCAGGATGCTCAGCCCAGCCGCATCCTTTTGGGAGCCTCAGCCGTAGACACCCATGTGGGTTCTGCTCGCAGCCCTTGGACACCCGGCGCCGTCACAGGACGTGCGTCTCGCCGATCAGGCGGCGCTCGCGCGCGTGGCGCGCGGCGATCAGAGCGCTCTCGCCGAGTTGTACGACCGCCACGCACGCCGGGTCTTCTCGCTCGCGGTGCGCATCTTGCGGGAGCACGCCGACGCCGAAGACGTCGTGCAGGAAGTGTTCACGCAGGTGTGGGTCCAGGCTGGCCGCTACGACACAGCGCGCGGAGCGGTCGCTGCGTGGATGCTGATGATGGCGCGCAGCCGTGCGATCGACCGGCTGCGATCCCGGCAGGCGCGGCCTGAGGCCGCTGCCGAATCGCGTGCCGCAGAGAACGTACCCGATGCGGCGAGGCCTCAGGATCTGGACCTGCTCTCGACGGAGCAGGTCGCGCATCTGCGGAACGCCTTGAACGAACTGCCGGGGGCGCAGCGCGTTGCGCTCGAGCTTGCGTATTACGAAGGACTGACTCACACGGAGATCGCCGCACGGTTGGCCGAACCGCTGGGCACCGTGAAGACGCGGATTCGCCAGGCCGTGCTCAGACTGCGCGAGTCTCTGTTGCAATAAAAAGTGATGGACGTGATCAGAGACGACGATCGCCCGGAGCTGGAGCCGCCCATCCTTCAAGGACTCGGGCAGGCCGTGCCGCAGCTCGATCCCCCATCGGGGCTTCGTGCGCGCGCGCTGAGCGCCGCGCTGTCGCGGTCGCCGGCGGCGTCGGCCTCCCGGCGTCCGATCCACTGGTGGCTGGCAACCGCGGCATCGCTCGCATTGGCAATAGGTCTGACCATCTACACCGTGCAGCTCCGCAGCCGCATTACGACTCTCGAAGGCGCGCTGCGGGACACACGCGAGCGGGCCGACGCGGCGGATCAACAGATGGTCGATGCGCAGAGAACGGCCGCGGGCGCGCAGAGCGCGGTCGCAGTTCTGACAGCACCGGACGTCGCGCGCGTGGATCTCGGAGGGCAGGCTGTGGCGCCGCAAGCGGCCGCTCGCGCATTCTGGAGCCGTTCACGTGGCATGGTATTCACCGCCTCCAACCTGCCGCCGCTTCCTGCAGGACGCACGTATCAATTGTGGGTGGTTACCGATCGGGCGCCCATCAGCGCGGGGCTCCTGGTGCCGGATGCACGAGGCAGCGTCAGCGTCACGTTCAACACACCGCAGGACATTCCACAACCGGTCGCAATGGCCGTGACCCTCGAACCGGCGGGCGGCGTGCCGGCGCCGACCGGCGACAAGTATCTGGTCGGAGTGTTATAGACCGATCAGTCGATCCCCGGCTTATCCGGGTGCTCATCGTCAATCTTGCGCGGCACCTCGTGGGTGAAATGATCGTTCTTGGGCGGATCTCCGGGCTTCCAGTCGTGCCACGGGCGCTCGGAGTAGATCGTGTTCATCCGGCCGAGCTCTTCTATACTTTTCCGCAACGGGTCTTTTTCAGCCATACCGTATTTTACGTCATGGCGGCTGACGGCTGGTATGCTGCGAGCTCGCGTCTGACACAGGGCGTCACGTCAGGAGGGCATGTGAAAACGAGACAAGTCGTCGGAATCCTGCTAGTCGTCGTCGGGCTGGTGTCGCTCGTCTGGGGCGGCATCTCGTGGACGCGGGAGGAAACCATTCTCGATCTCGGCCCGCTTCAGGCGACCACCCGGGAGCGGGAGTCGATTCCGATGCCGCCGATCATCGGGGGTCTGCTGCTGGCGGGGGGTGTGGTGCTGCTCCTGGTGAAGCCGAAGAAGGCGTGAAGAGCGGCTGGGCGGTCATGGAGAGGGCGAACGCTGCCGTGCGCCGTGACCCCGCCGGCGGCGCGGCTCGCACGTCGGAGGGTCAACCGGCGTCAGCAACTGATACGCGGCGTCCTCGTGCAGCACCCTCAGCCTGAGCGTCTCCTCGGCAAAGCTGCGGAGCTCTCCTGACGCGTGCTGTTTGTTCACGACGACAAACCTCACACAGGATCGACGGAGGAATGCGTCGCGGGACTCGCGGGCGCGCTCAATCAGATCGGAAGATGGCACACGCCCTTCGCTCAGCTCGAAGATCGCACGCAACACGGGGGAGCGGCGGTTTTCACGCCTGCGCCAGCGGGACATCCGCGACACATATCCGCCGATCATGGGCCGCTTGTGTCGTGTCTGAAAGTACTGACTCGCGGCGTCGAACTTGCCGAGCGACGAAATGCCGTCACGTACGCCTGTTGGAAGCTCGAGCACCCTCCCGGCCTCATCGCCGGCTGCCGCAACGAGCCGGTAGATGTCGGGGACGTCCGCCGAATACAGCACGCGAGGCGCCGGTACCAGCTCCATCGCAAGCGCGACCGCAACAAACCCTCCGGCCATCCGCCATCTTCCTGCATGCCGTCGGGAAAGCTCCGTGATGGCGAACGCAAACAACAGCGAGAGGCCGAGCACAGCGGGGATGGCGAACCTCGATGGCGAGCGTGCCATGCCAATGACTGGCACGTACCGCAAGAACGCCCAGGGCCCGATGATGTAGGTATTGATTCCCCCCAGATGAATGAAGGGCCCGAGGGAAAGCATCAAGGCGAGTGCGGTGAAAGCGATCCAGACCCGCGGCAGCCCCCGGGCAGCGGCACCAACCGCGATGACGACGAAGGCCACGATCGAGAACGACGCGACGAACTCGGGAAAGCCGTCGATGCCGTCGGTGGCGAACCATGAACGGGTGTGACTGCCGAACCACGGGTGCATGGGATTGGGGACGAAATACGCGAGCAGGTCCACACCCGGCGCGCTGCTGCGCCAGTACGTTTCGGTCTCAGGCAGCCGATCTTCGATAAACCGATTGGCGATGCCGAGCAGTATCGGCGTCAACAACGCGAGACAGACCGCAACCGCGATCACTCCTCTGCCGACGAACGTCGGCAGCACCCGCTCCGGATCGTGCAGGGCGAGCGAAGGACGCCAGGCGAGCCACGCTCTCATCGCCAGCATCACCATCAGCGCGAGCACTGGCGTGTAGAGCGTCAGCAACCCGATTCGAATGCCCCACAGCGTGAGCGATGTCGATCCGCTCAGGACGCGCCACGCGATCAGCGCCGCCAGAGACACAATCAGGAGCTCGCCGAATCTCATGAGGCGGGGCGGGCCGGTCCGGCCTCCTCGCCGCTCGATGCGAACAAACCGCCATGTCACGAAAAACGCGCCGGTCAACGCGCAATAAATGCCGTAGTACGCGTCCGCGTAGGTCGCGAGGGCCACCAGGAGCCCGACCAGCACGGCATCGCGATTCCTTTTTGTCTCAAGCGCGCGGAGCAGCGCCCAGATGAACAGCGGCAGAGGCGCCGCAGTGATCAGACTGAAGTGCTCGGAGCTGCGCGCCGTCAGTACCGGAGATGCCATGAACAGCGCGCCGGCGCACCAGGCGGCCGGAACAGCGAGCTTCAGACTGCGCGCGAGCACGAAGACGCCGAGCCCGGACAATGCCATGAACGCGAGGAGCATGAGATTGAACGTGGCGACGAGGCCGAGCCAGCCGATAAGCGGAGCGCCGAGCAGCCCTGCAAGCGGCGTGTAGTTGTGAAGAGCGAAATCGAGACCGTCGGTGTACGCAAACACGTGATCGGTGGAGAACGGCAGATGCCCATGCTCAAGAAGCTCATGCCGGAAAATCCACAGGTTCCACACGTACACGCCGAGGTCGCCGGATGTGTCACCGAGCAGGTGCGTTCGAAGATGGCGCGGAAGCGGCCACGTCAGCCCGCACGCGAGCAGGAGGTAGAGGCTGATGGCTCCAAGCCAGACGGCCGCAGACCGGAAGCGCCCTGTTTCGAACATGTTGGGTGGAGGCGCATTCTATCTGACTCTGTAGGAATAAAACTGACAATTGAAAGGACTTCCAAAAATTGGCCTACCAACCAAGATCGGGGTAAAAGGGGGGGAAGCACAAGGTTGGTGCGCCCAGCACGACTCGAACGTGCGACCTCCTGGTTCGTAGCCAGACGCTCTATCCAACTGAGCTATGGGCGCCCACGAAACCGACCCGGGAGTTTAACATAGGGAGGCTATGGGTCATCTGGAGCACAAGGCGACCTCGCCCGCGTCGGTGCGCTGTTTCGTCCTGACGATCAGCGATACCCGCAAGGCGGCCAACGACACCAGCGGCATCGCCATCGCGGAGCTCCTTGAAGGCAACGGTCACGAAGTCTCGGGCCGTTCGATCGTGCGCGATGACCCCGAAGCGATCCGCGCGGCCATGCAGGAGCAGCTCGACGACTCGTCGGCTCAGGTGATCATCACCACCGGCGGTACCGGCATCACGTCGCGCGATTCCACCTACGAAGTCGTCTGTAATCTTCTCGAGAAGCGGCTCGAAGGATTCGGCGAGATCTTCCGTATGCTCAGCTACGAAGAGATCGGACCGTCGGCCATGCTGAGCCGCGCATGCGCCGGCACCGCGCAGGGGAAGATCGTCGTGTCGTTGCCCGGCTCCGAGAATGCCGTGCGCCTGGCGATGAACAAGCTGCTGCTGCCCGAGCTCGGTCACCTCGTTCGCGAGCTGTCCCGTTAGCGCATGTCGCCCACCAGCATGCGGCCGTTCCGCGACGTGATTTCGCTCGACGCGGCGCGCGCGATTCTCGACAGCACAGGCTCACCCATCGATCGGATCGAAAGGATTCCTCTCGAGCACGCCAACGGCCGGGTCCTCGCGCGCGAGGTCATCGCCGGCGGCGACGTGCCGCCGTTCACTCGCGCGGGGATGGACGGGTATGCGGTTCGCGCGGGCGACACGCGCGGCGCGACGCGGGAGACGCCGCGCGCGCTAAAACAGATCGGGATTCTGTTCACCGGCCAGGTCTCCACGGCCGTTGTCGGCGATGGAGAGTGCCTCGAGATCTCCACCGGTGCGCCGATGCCGGAGGGCGCCGACGCGGTCGTCATGGTGGAAGAAACCGCGAGCGAGGCCGGGATCGTGCGGGTGTTTGCAGAAGTGCAGCCGCAGCACAACGTGGGCCGCCGAGGCGCCGATATTCAAACCGGCCAGGTCGTGCTCTCAGCCGGAGAGACCATCAACTCGAGCCGCGTGGGGGCCCTTGCCGCGATCGGCGCATCCGAGGTCGACGTCTACGAACGCCCGCGCGTCGCCATTCTGTCGACCGGAAACGAAATCGTTGAACCGGGCCGCCCGCTCGAACCCGGTCAGATTTACGACATCAACCGCTTCACGCTCTCCGCAGTTGTCTCAGACCATGGCGGGATTCCGGTGCTCTATCCGCCTGCTCAGGACTCTCTCGACGCGCTCATCTCCACGCTCGATCAATGTCTGGCGAACGACGTCGTGGTCTTCTCAGGGGGCAGCTCGGTCGGCGAGCGCGATCTGATTCGAGACGCGATCGCTGCGAGAGGCCAGCTCCTGTTCCACGGCATTGCCGTTAAACCGGGAAAGCCGACCGGGCTGGGACTCGTGGAAGGCAAGCCGGTCTTTGCGATGCCCGGCTACCCAACCTCGTGCCTCTCGAACGCGCACGTGCTGCTGGTTCCGATGCTCCGGCGGCTCGCCAGGCTCGCACCGTTGGTTCGGAAGATCCTGACCCTGCCAATAACGCAGCGTGTCCTGTCAGCAACCGGCCGACATCAGTTTTATACAGTGAGGATCGAGAATGGCGCCGCCGTCCCTGCGTTCAAGGCCTCGGGCGACATCACCAGCATGTCGCGGGCTGACGGCTATATCGAGATTCCCGCTGACGTGGCGGCCGTCGAAGCGGGAACCCCGGTGGACGTGACGCTGTTTTAGCGCTTGACCGCGTCGCCGACGTCTTTAATCGCTTCACCGACCTTGCGGCGGGCCGTGCCGAATCCGCCCTGAACCTTGCCACCGGCTTCCTGGGCCTCGCCTTCTGCCTTCAGCTTGTCGTCTTCAGTAAGGTCACCGGCCGCCTGTTTGGCTCTGCCCTTCACTTCTTCCGCCTTGCCCTGGACTTCATCTTTATTCCACATGGTGAGAGACCTCCGTGTGGATTCGATGCAGTACACGTGCCGTCACCTCCGGCCGATCTTTCGTTCGTATTCCTGCTCGAGCACGTCTGCCGTATGCAGGTCGAAATGTGACGCGGTCCGTCGGTACTTGCCGCGGAACTCGCTGTGGCAGCGGTAACACACCGTCACATCCCCGAGGCGTCCATACACGACGAGGTCGATCAGGGCGGCGCCGCCGAGGATGCCGTAAGCGATGAGGTCTTCATCGAACCAGTAGAAAACGCCGCTGATCAGCGCGCCGATGATGACGACCGTGAGGCCCACTTTCGGATCGAAATCTTTACGAATGTAAAAATCCGCTGCTCTGCAGACCGGGCACGTGTCAACTTGCGCATCACCGCGGAGCGCGTCGCTGAACGCCAGCGGCAGGACGTGGCCGCAGCCGCCGCACTTGATCGACTCCGGCGCCTCGGCCGCATTCACGGGCAGGCCAGCGTCGCATTTGGGGCAGTGGGCGACGACCTGCATCAGAGAGGAACTTTGGTCGAGAGCAGCAGATATTTGGCGAGCACTTCACCCACAACCACGGTGAAGAAATCAACGTAGAGAATGCCGGTGGCCGACTGCGTGGCCTGAATCTTCGCCGTCTCCCACGTGAGGTAGGACAACACCGAGGGGCCCGCCAGCCCGAACGCCACGCGCTGCCAGAAAAAGATCCCATCGATCGAGAAGATGTAACGCTCGAAATTGGGGGCGCCCGGCTGCCACGCCACGATGGCAATCATGACCGCTGTCGCGACCACCACGACGCGGACGACGGTCGAGCCGATGTGCAGGCGGACAATCGACTGCAGGTGCGCCACATCGAGCGACGGCACCACCAGATACCAATGCCCGAGCACCATCGCACCGCACGCGCCGCCAAGCAGCGCGACCGAGCTCAGGAAGCTCGCCACGGTGAGCAGCGGCATCAGGCCCGGCGCATCGCCGGAGATCTCCAGCGCCTGCAGAATCACCGCGCCCACTCCGGCTACGATCGCCGTCCACAGCAGCGCCGGACGAATCCTCGCGAGCATGCGTCCGATCGTCGCCCAGTACACGACGAGCGCAGCCTCTGCGATGATGAGCAACGCCGTCGCTGCTGTATGAAGAGTGCTGGAGTTCTCCGACTCCGGCCTCAGCGCGAACCCGGCTCCGATCAGCAGGGCGGCTGTGCCGGCGTTGAAACGAAAAAACTTCACGCCCGCTTCGCGCCCGACCCACGCCAGAACCAGGGTGACGCCCACGCCCAGGTGGACCAGAAACAGGAAGAGGATCGCGGATAGGGACATGGGGGCTAATCCCCAATCACTAGAGAGCTATTTCCCGAGTCGCGAAGCGACGTCAGACCAGTTCACCGTGTTGAACCAGGCCGCGAGGTAATCGGGCCGGCGGTTCTGGTACTTCAAGTAGTACG
>JANNJO010000233.1:0-20781 GCA_031395755.1 Acidobacteriota bacterium | reverse complement strand
TGGAATTCGCGACGCTCGCATGCACCCTGCCTACTCAACCGAGGGAAGACCCCCTACCGGTCAAACGGCACCACGATCCCAACAGCAAGGCGCAACATGTTCCCGATCTCATCACCAGTGCGGACGAAGTCGCTACCGATTCGTATGCCGATCGGCGCATCGCGCATCAGGTTGACACCGGCGCCAACCTGCAAGAGGGCACTACCACTGGACCCTCTGAGGCCCAGGGGCACCGGCCCGAGGTGATTCGGGGGAAGCACCGCCGTGGAGTTCGAACTCAGTAGTGCCACGCCCACAAGGACCTGGGCAAACAGCGCCGCTTTGGGGTGTGCAGCCGAGAATCGAACACCGCCGCCACACGTATGGAGGCTCGCCCCATGGAGATTCTGGTAGTGGCCCGTAATCTGCCCGACGGTCGCGAGCGTCGGGGTTACGTTCCAGGCGATGTCGCCGTACCAGCCTGAGGGAAGACTCTGGCGGCTATCGCCCGCGAGCCGACGAAAGTCGTACCCGGCTGCGAATTCCGATTTCGGTTCATTTTGCGCGAAGCCCGGCACCGACGGCAGCAGCGCCACGGCACACAATACGAATGTCTTCATTCAGGCTACCCTGCTCTCTTTCGTTGTCTCCGCTTGACAGACTCCCATCTCAAGGGGTCAAATCGGCGCACTCACCCATCAAGGAGAGTCCCATGCCAATAACGTCGAGTCGTAAATGTCGCGCTGTCTCGTGTACCTTCCTGCTCGTGTTGCTGGCGCCGATCGCCCGTGATGCGTCTGCCCAGTCCGCAAAGACAGAGCTGATGTCGCCCATGGGCGGCGTTGCCGCCGAGGCGCGAGAGCGAATCAAAGCTTATGCCACGGGGCGCGAGCGCCCGCGCACCATCGACGCGCCGACTGGTGAACGCGACGACGATCTCTGCCAGAACGACCCGCGGTGTCCCGGCGGATTGCGAGAAGGAGCCGACAACACGCAATCGGAGCTCGCGATCGCGATAGACGCGACGGGACGGCACGTGGTGGTCGGCTTCAACGACTTCCGCGGCTTCCGGGCGTCGCCTGTCTCCGTCTCGGGATTCATGTACTCGAACGACGGAGGGCGTACCTTTGTCGACGGGGGCCAGTTGCCGGTGACGACCGGAACCGAGTTGGTCGGCGGGACTCTGTTTCCGCAAATTTTTGGAGACCCCGACGTCAAATATCTCGGCGAGTGCACGTTCGTCTACTCCTCGATCCTCGTCAAGAAATTCGGGACCTCCGCCCTCGTGCAGACGATGTCCGTCCATCGGTCGGTGGATTGTGGCAGGTCATGGGAGGGGCCGTACGAAGTCGCGGCGGCGACCAACCCGAATGGCCTCGTTGACCCGGACGGCTTCGCGGTCGATGCGGCGGACAAGGAGTTCATGGACGTCGATCCGGACACCGGACGCCTGATCATGTCGTGGAGCAACTTCACCGCAGCGGGTATCGAGATACGAACAGCGATTTCCGACGATCAGGGATTCACCTGGCCAGCCGCGTTCGGGCGCGTCGTCTCAGCAACCGCGGCGGACGGTCAAGCGTCCGTCCCGCGCTTTGCCCGCGGATCGAGCGACGTGTACGTCGCCTGGGTTCGCTTTCCATTCCCTGGTTCACTGTTCGGCTATGGCAACACGATCGGGTTCGCGCGCTCGACCGACGGGGGGTTGACGTGGCAGGCGCCGAACGAGCTGAGCGGGGAGTTCCTGACGCAGGACATGATTCTCGGCAACGACCGCTCGAATGTCTCTCCTGCGATGGCGGTCGATCGCACGAACGGCCCATATGCCGGCAGGATCTACGTGATCCACCCCAACAACAACTCGGCTGACGGGTCCGACATCGTGTTTCAGAGGAGCACCGACGGAGGGATGACGTTTTCGCCGCCGATCCTGCTGAACAGCCGTCCCGGGCAGGACCGCGCGCAGTGGTTTCCGGCGATCACTGTTGACGATACGACCGGCCGCGTGTCGGTGTTCTATTACGACCAGGGGATCGCGACCAGCGGTCACCTCACTGAAGTCAGCTACCTGTTCTCGAATGACGGTGGCAGCACCTGGGAGCATCCACGCCCGCTCACGCGCAGCCCCTTCAAGGCAGGACACGGAAACGATACGAGCCAGCCAAACCTCGGCGACTACAACCAAGCCGTGGCGCGCGGCGGGCGAGTCTGGTTCGCGTACGCAACTGCCAACCGGCCACCCGGGGGCTTCACGGACGGCCAGCCGCTGACGTCGATGACGGCTGTCGACGCAACAGTTCGCGTGCTCTCGCCTCTCGAACACCTGGTGCCGCACGTGCCGGTCAGACTCGGCACTCCCATCGCCTCCGTGAACGGCGGATATGCCGACCCGGGCGAAGAGATGTCGCTCCAGCTTCCGTTGTTCAACTACGCCACGAACCCGCTCTACGCCAACCGCATCGCGTCCTCACACGGCTGGCTCTCCACCGACACGCCCGGCGTCGACATCGAAGACCCCCTCGCGCGGTACCCGCCGCTCGCGCCGGGCGAGACAAGACCGAGCTCGCAGCCCTTCAAGGTGAAGCTCTCGAAGGGGTTCGTGCCGGGCACGCCGATCGAGCTGGAGCTCGCGGTTCTCGGCCGCGACGGATTCACGGTGTTGCGTCACACGCTTTTCACGGGAACACCGGAGCCAACCACGCTGCTGGAGGAGAATTTCGAGGGTGTTGTACCCGGCACGCTGCCAGCGGGCTGGGTCGCGGCGCACGGCGGCGGCACGCGTGTCGTGCCGTGGACAACGTCGGACACTTTCTGCGGCGCGTCCAATGGAGCTTTCCACGTGAACGCGAACACGCCGACACCGCGCACGAGGTTTGAACGGCTGTTCAGCCCGTCGTTCAACGTTCCGATCGATGCCGAGTATGTGGTCGTCGAGTTCGACGTCTGCTACGACACTGAGGACGATCCCGTTCTGCCCACAACTGGCTATGACGGTTTCCTTCTCCGCGTCACCGATCTGACGCCCGGCCGTACCTTGCGCTCGGTCCTGGCGGAGGCCTTCGAGGACGAGTTTACGACTGGGAACATTTTCCATTACCCCAAGCATTTGCCACGCAGCTCGAATCCCGCCTATTTCCAGGACATGTCGGTGTGGTCGGGATCTTCCAACGGAGTGCAGCATGTGAGGATGCGGTTGCCGGGGATGGCAGGAAGCCTCGCCCAGCTCCGGTTCGAGTACACCCAGGATGCCGTATTTTCGTGCACGGCAGTCCGGCCCGACAGCCCGCAGTGCGGGGTGTTCATCGACAACGTCGTGGTGAAGAGTGTTGTCTCGAAGAAGAAGGCCGAGAGCAGGCCGCGAGAGCACTGAAACTCCTTATCTCCGGTGAGTGCCTTGTTTCCCCTGGGCGGCCTCGTGCCGTCCAGGGACCATCACACCATCGACCATGTCTTTCTTTACCCACCTTGAATGCGCTGTGCCGTGCGGAGCCCCGGCGCTCGATCCGCGTGCGCGCCATCACCTCTGTTCCTGCGGCGCTCCCTTGCTCGCGCGATACGATCTGCGGGCTGCGCGTAAGTGGTCGCGCGACAGCCTCACGGGACGCGAACCGACCATGTGGCGGTATCGGGAAATGATGCCGATCTTCGATGGTGAAGCCCCCATCACGCTCGGCGAAGGATTCACCCCTCTCGTGCACGCAAGATCGCTTGGCGCAAAATACGGTCTCGATCGCCTCTACATCAAAGACGAATCGCTCAACCCCACGAACTCGTTCAAGGCTCGGGGCCAGTCCGCGGCGATCACCCGTGCGAAGTACCTGGGCGTTGAGACCGTTTCGGTCCCTTCAGCCGGCAACGCGGGAAACGCCATGGCCGCCTATGCGGCTCGGGCTGGTCTTCACGCCAAGGTGTTCCTTCCGAAGGATGTCAAGGAGCCGTTCGTGCGCGAGTGTCGTTTGTACGGCGCGGACATCCAGTTGGTCGACGGGCTGATCACAGACGCCGGACGGGTCGCGGCAGAGCGCGGCGGCCCGCTCGGGTGGTATGACGTCTCGACGCTCAAAGAGCCGTATCGCATCGAGGGCAAGAAGACCATGGCGTACGAGCTCGCCGAGCAGATGGACTGGCGCTGGCCCGACTGGATCGTCTATCCGACAGGTGGAGGCACCGGCATGATCGGCATGTGGAAGGCCTTCGACGAGCTGGAAGCCATTGGATGGGTGGCGCCGGGCGCGCGGCCGCGCATGGTGTCAGTCCAGGCGGAGGGCTGCGCGCCGATCGTTCGCGCCTTCGACGAAGGCGCCGACAAGGCCCGCCCGTGGGAAGGCGCGACGACGATTGCTGATGGCCTCCGCGTACCGCGCGCTATCGGTGATTTTCTGATTCTCCGGGCGGTGCGCGAGAGCGGCGGTACGGCTGTATCGGTGGCCGATACGTCGATGGTGGCGGGCATGCTCGAGCTGGGATCGCGGGAAGGCATCAGCGCCGCGCCCGAAGGGGGCGCGGCAGTTGCCGCGCTCGAGCGCCTCGTCAGCAGCGCCCGGATCAAACCGCACGAGTCCGTCGTGCTGTTCAACACCGGGGGCGCGCTCAAATACCTCGACGTCCTCGGCTGAGACCTGAAAGTGGCCTTTATGCGTGGACTCGCGCGCCGGTTGTATTTCTGGGTGCTCATTGGTATCGTGGCCGGCAGCGTGCTCGGTATCGTGGCACCCGCCACGGCGGTGACGCTGAAGCCGCTCAGCGACGGCTTCATCAACCTGGTGAAGATGCTGATCGGCCCGATCGTCTTCCTGACGGTCGTCCTTGGTTTTGCTGGAGCGGGAGACCTGAGGAAGGTGGGGCGAGTCGGCGTCAAGACGCTCGTCTACTTTGAAGTCGTGTCCACGCTGGCGCTCATCATCGGGTTGATCGCCGTGAATACGATAAAGCCCGGCGCCGGGTTCAACGTAGATCCCGCCACGCTGGATGCCTCGGCCGTCGCGGCCTATACGAATACCGCTGCGACGCAGACTGCCACCCAGTTCATCCTGCACATCATTCCACGCACGTTCGCGGAGGCCTTTTCGGGCACCGGCGACATGCTGCAGGTACTGCTGATCGCCATCCTCTTTGGATACGCGTTGAGCCGCATCGGCGCGCGGGGCGACGCGGTCCACCGGTTCCTGGAACAGTTGTCCCACATCTTTTTCGGGATGATGAACGTCGTCATGAAGCTGGCCCCCATTGGTGCCGGCGCGGCCATGGCGTTTACGCTCGGCGCGTACGGCCTGGCGGCGCTGATGCCGCTGGCGAGGCTGATGATCCTCTACTACCTGACCTGCTTCCTGTTCATCGGTGGCGTTCTCGGCCTCATCGCCGCATGGACGGGCTTCAGCATCTTCCGCTTCATCCTCTACATCAAAGACGAAGTGCTGACCGTGCTTGGCACCTCGTCATCCGAATCGGCACTCGTGCCGCTGATGCAGAAGCTTGAAACGCTCGGATGCTCGAAGCCGGTGGTGGGACTGGTCATCCCGTCGGGGATGTCGTTCAACATGGACGGCACGAACATCTATCTCACGATGGCGGCCTTGTTCATGGCGCAGGCGATGAACATCGACCTGTCATGGGGGCAGCAGTTCTCGCTGCTGGGCGTGGCGATGCTCACGTCCAAAGGCATGGCGGGGGTCTTCGGCGGCAGCTTTCTCACCCTTGCGGCCACCTTGGCGGTGGTCCCCACGATTCCCGTGGCGGGACTGGCGCTGATTCTGGGCGTTGACAGATTCCTGGCGGAAATCCGCACGGCCACCAACTTCATCGGCAACGGAGTTGCCGCCGTGGTGATTTCGCGCTGGGAGGGGGAGCTGGACACGGGCAGGCTGGCCACTGAGCTGGGTGGACGAAGCATGAGATGACGTCGTTGTGGCTTCCTGCGAATGCGGTCCTGATCGTCGTCGCGGCGCTGGCGATGGTTGGAATGTCTTACTTGCTGGCAAGTCGCGAGCGCTGGCACTCTGCGATCCTGCTCGTGGCGATCGCTGCCCTGTTGATCCGCGGGTACGCCTCTGCCGATCGCGTCCTGCATCCGTGGGACGAGCGATATCACGCTCTGGTCGCGAAGAACCTGTCCAGGCGCCGCTCGTGCCCACCCTGTATCTCACGCCGGTTCTTCCCTACGATTACCGCAACTGGGCCGGCAACCACGTATGGCTGCATAAACCGCCGCTCGTGCTCTGGGCGCAGGCGGCGTCGATGAAGATGTTCGGCGTGCATGAGTTCTCGCTGCGCCTCCCCAGCCTGTTGATCTCGACAGCTTCCGTCGTGGTGACGTATGCAATAGGCGGCATTCTTTTTACGCCGGCAATTGGACTCATGGCGGCGGCGTTTCAGACATTCAACGGCTTCCTGGTCGATCTGATGTCAGGGCGTCGGGCCTCCGATCACGTCGACACGCTGCTCATCTTCATTTTCGAGCTCGGCATCCTGGGAGCCCTCATCGCGAGCCGGCGGAGTCCTCGCTCGACAGGCCTCGCGCTCGGGGCTGCCACAGGATTCGCTTATCTGACGAAATCGTTTTTGGGAATCCTCATTCTCCCGGTGTGGGCTGCGATGCGATCCCAGCTGGGCCCAAGATCGGGCATGGCAAAGGAGCTTGCGATCGCCGGCATCTTCACGGCCCTTATCGCGGCTCCGTGGACGCTCTACACGGCGCTGAGCTTCCCCCTCCAGGCGACCCACGAACGAACCTCCGCGCTGCGTCACATCACCGAAGTGATTGAGAACCAGGGCGGCCCTCCGTGGAAATATCTCTGGGAAATGCCTCGCTTCTTTGGCGAGCTGGTGTACGTGCCCATCGCGATGGCGGCGTTCTCGGTTCTCAAAGGCACCGCGAGCGCAGAGCGCCGGGCAGTCCTGCTGTGGCTGGCGCTTCCGTATCTTCTGTTCTCTGCATTCGCAACCAAAATGCCCGGGTACGTGATGGTCGCAGCACCAGCCATCTTCATCGTCCAGGCTGAGTTCTGGGTCTGGCTCTGGCAACGAAGACAATCGCAGAGCAGGTCACTGAACCGGAGGCTGTTCGCGTTGTGCTTGTTTCTGCTCGCCTTTCTTCCGGCGAGACATCTCCTGGGCCCGACAGGACCGCTCGAGCGCAGGGATCGCAATCCACAATGGGTTCGCGACCTGCGCGCGCTGAACGCACATATTGGCGCTCAGCAGGCTGTTGTTTTCAATATCGCGAATCCGGTAGACGCGATGTTCTATACGCCGTACACCGTGTACGAATATCTTCCGAGCGCCGCCCAGGCGCGTGCGCTTCAACAGCGAGGCTATCGCGTCTACGTGTTTGACGACGGTACCGCTTCCCAAGGGCAACTTCCCGCCGACGTCACGGTAATTCGGCCCGATAACTAACAGCCTACCCGTACTCAACTTCGGGAACCGCCGGCATCCGATACGGATCGTGCGCGAAACGGCAGAGTCCCTCGTCATGCCGTCGTTCCGCTCGCTGCGCCATGAAGACATCACGGCCAAAGACACGCCAGGCGATCGGCGGCGGGCTCCCGCGAAAATAGACTCTGGTACACTGCACCTGAAGGAGGTCCGTATGTCACGTTGGATCTTCGTCGCGCTCGTCTTGGCTTTCAGCTCAAGCGTCGTCGCTCAAACGTCCGAACAAGAGGTGTTGGCGGCAGAGCGCGCCAGAGTTGACGCTCGACGCAAGGGCGATTCGGTTGCACATGCCAGGTTTGTGTCTGACGACTTCGCTCAAGTGAGTGCCAACGGGCAGTTGCGCGATAAGAAATATGCGGTATCGCTGGCTGCGACACCGGCGTTGGAGATCCTCGACTCAAGAGTCCAGGTCTTTGGAGATGTCGCGGTCGTGACTGGCATTCAAAGAGGGACCGCTCCCAACGCACAAGACATTCGTTTCACGCACGTGTGGCGTAAACAGAACGGCCAGTGGGTTAACGTCTTTGTCCAGAACACCTCGATCGCTTCCACTCCGCCTGTGAACAATCCGGTTACGGCTTCACAAATAGCACCCACGAAGTGGCTGCGGGGTGACACTCAGGACGAGCGCGACGTGCTAAGGGTTCAACGTGGACTCAACGAGGCTTTTGCGAAGCAG
Source organism: Acidobacteriota bacterium (assembly GCA_031395755.1). Taxonomy (GTDB): domain Bacteria; phylum Acidobacteriota; class Vicinamibacteria; order Vicinamibacterales; family JAMQPK01; genus JAMQPK01. The sequence continues at coordinate 12,689 of JANNJO010000233.1, read as the reverse complement.
GATTTTGCGGCCTACTCTCAACTAACTGCGGACACCTTCGTCCGCATCAACGTAGACGGAAGAATGATCTCGAGGGGCGATTTTCTGAAGATCGTAGCCGGGACTCCAGATCTGGAACGCGTGGCCGGCACTGCAGATTCACAACGTGTCGAATCGAACAACTCTGGTTTTCGCTTTCGGGTCTATGGACCGATTGCGATATTGAGCTATATAGACAAGGCTCTGAACGGTCCACCGGGAGGCATTCGCATGACGCGAGTGTTCGTGAAGCAGGACGGCAAGTGGAAAGGGTTGGTGACCCAGAGCTCCACGGTGGTCCCGTAGTGACGCATGACGATGGACGTGGACTATGGGCTGACGGGCTTTCCGTGGCACAGCCCGCTTCCTGAATCGACGACGCCCCCTCCCACTGCGATGAACTCCCATCGATACGATTGCGGCTCCAGCGCGAGGCGGAGCACGCCGAACGTCGTGATGATCGCCTCGCTGTTCGGCATACGGCGGACTGGTTGCGTCAGCTGTGCGCCGCCGGTGCCGACGACGAACTGGCGGATCCCATATTGAACGTCCAGCTGACGGTCCGGCGTCTGCGGCGCGAAGCGCTCGTAAAAGTGTTCGTGGGCGGAGATGATGAGGTCCGCGCCGGCCTCGTACAGCTCGAACCAGAGGTCGCGAACCGGCGGCGCCGGCGGCATCAGGCCGTGCGGCCCCGAGCTGACCAGCGGGTGATGGAAATATGCGACGCTGCAGGTTGACGGTTGCGCCGAGAGCTCGCGCCTGAGCCACGGAATCTGCGATGCGTCCGCGATGTTGCTGTTGAGGGCATACACCTGCCAGGCGCCGCTGCGGTACCGGTAGTAGCCCAGCCCTGGCGGCCCTGCAAGAAACCCGAAGTACCCGAAGTACGGAGCGGCGCCCGCGGTGTAGTATTCATGGTTGCCCGGCGCGGGCCGGGTCCGCTCCTTGTGGCGGCCCCACGTGGGGTCGTAGCAGGTCTCGAACTGTTCGGCCGTGCCATCGGGATACGCGAGATCGCCGGCGGCAAACACGATCCCGGGCTGGCCGTCGAGCAGCCGCGCGGTGGCGGCCGTGTTCGCTGAGCCGCACACGCCGATGTCGCCCGCGCCGATCAGCACGGCCTCGTCAGTGTGGCCGGGATGGGTCGGCGAGGCGAGCTCGCCGCTGCACGCCGTCCAGGCGAGTGCCGCCGTGAAGAGCCAGCGACGCCTCATCGCGCCTTGGCCACCGCCTCCGCCACAAACGCAGGCCGGAACTGCGCGAAGGAGACCAGGCCGGCGATCGCGCGCTCGTAGTCGTCGTTGGACACCCGCTTCCCCGCGTCCTCGTACACCGCGTCGCGAATCAACAGGTGCGCCCGGACAATCTCTGTTTCCAGCCATCGATCCGCTGCCGCCACGCGCGCGCATTCCGACAGCCTGTCGAGGTACAGCGCGCGCAGATCGCCGAACGCGAGCGCGCGCCGGAACAGCGCGTTGTCCTGCACGCGGGCGAAGATCGGCGAATCAACCTCCTGAAAGGTCGTGTCGCGGTCCCAGGCGAGCAGGCGATGCAGCCCCCCGTGTTCCGGGCGGTACAGATAGAAATTCGCCATCCCCGCGGTGCCGAGAAATCCGTCTATCTCTGCGAGGAACGTCTCGATCGCCACGTGTGTGATGAGCTGGGGCAGATCGATGTACCGGCTCACACGATCCCGCCATACGCCGTCGACTTCCTGATTGACCTCATAAAACAGGTCATGGATCGGCAGGTACAGCATCGCATCGGCCTCGAGCCGGTGCGTCTGCGCGGCGAAGCGCATCTTGTAGGGCTCGTAGTCGTCGCCGAGATAATCTCCGTAGAATCCGCCGACGAATTTGTGCTCGAACAGGTACCCGGACCCATCGCCCAGCGTTCGCGCGAGAAAATCGGGGTCGACCGCTTCCACGAACGCATACAGCCCTTCATACACGCCGTTGATGTAGAGGCGGCCGAAGGACTCGCGCGGTGCGGGCTGCCCCATCCGCTCGATGAAGGCCATGCTCGTTCGCTCGCGGATGAGGGACGGATCCTTCAACACGTTGTCCAGCACGAGCGAATTCAGGCCGAGAAACTCCTGACCCTCGACATATCGATTGAAGTCGATGCGCAGCCCGGGCTTGATCGCGCTCCGCGTCGCCAGGCCGCGCACCCGCACACCCACGTTGCTCACGCGGGTGCCGCGCCACAGGAAATCCGCCGGATAGTAGACATCTTCGGCGTACCGCTCACGCAGCTCGCGAAGATCCTGCGAGTGAATGAAGAGCCGTACTTCCTGCAGCGCCTGGTTGTCGAAGAAGTCGGCAGGCGTCTGCGCGTCCGCGGCCGCAGGGAAGAAGAGCAGAAAGAGCCACAGCATTCGCATCATCTGACTCCTCATATCGCGAGCTGCACGCGAAGCGCGCGGCTCCAGAAGGCGGGGCGCCCTGGCAGCGGCCCCATGGAAGGCTTGTCAATCTGCTCGCGGATGAGGTTGCCCTGAACCTTCACCCAGCGATTCAGCTGCCAGCTGGCGCCGCACGTCACGACGCGATCGGTGTTGCCGAGCACCCGGTCGGCCCGCACGCTGGAGGAGGGATCGCCGGTCTTCGCGGTGCTGCCGAAGCTGAGGGTCTCGAAGCGCGCCGCCACCTCGAGCGCACCATAACGGCTGCGCTTCGCGTTGACGGCGTACGTCGTGCTCACGTACCACCCGTGCGCAAGGAGCGGAGACAGATCGCCATCCTCGACGCTCTGCCCCCGGCGCTCGTCGGTCAGCCGGATGTATTCCGACTGAACCGACACCCGCCCCGGCGACCAGCGCGCTTCGAGACCGGTGCGCGAGCGGCGCCCCTTGATCCAGACGTCGGAATCGAAGAACGACGCGCCGAACACCGTCCTCGCGCGAACCGCGGGGAAGCCCAGCGGGACGTGTGAGAAGGCGACGGCCGCACCGAGGTGAAGGCTCGACGCAATGGTCTTCGCGCCGCGGAACGGACGAGCGGTGACTCGCCCGGCACCCGTGCGCCCGCCAAACACGCGGACGCTGTTCGAGGGCCGCGCGTTGTCGCCATCGTGGCGAAACAGGCCGGCCTCGTAGCTGAGCCGATCGCTCAGCAGCTTCCCATGCGCGCTCACCCCGCGATCCCGTCCAGGTGCGAGGCGCGAGCTGATGCGCGAGCGATAAATAAAGTCGAGGCTGGTCGCGCTCGTGTTTTCGTCGAGGCCGAAGGGCAGCTTGAATGTGCCGGCCCGGAGCTGAAACGCCTTGAACTGACGATAGTCAATATACACGTCGCGCCACTGGCGCGCCCCAAGCTCGTATTCCACTTGATAGTCGAAAATTTTCGCCGCGCGGCCCTCGATGCCGACGCGGCGGCGGGCGATATCCAGCCGATCGTCTTCCTTGTCCGCGTCGTCTGCCGAGGGCGCCTGCGAGGTTCGCATGTCGCCCTGCAGGCGGGCCCGGAAATCGACCCGCAGCCATTCTCCCGCGCGAAGGGATGGGTGCTGTGCCGCGGCCGGCGACGACACGGCAAGGGTGAGCAGGATGGTGAATAGCGGACGCACGCTGTGTACAACGCAGGCATCCCTCTGTTCGAACTTCGGTCTGCAGCGTTTACCTATGCGTGGATACGACAGACAAGAAGAAGGACAAGGTGCGGTCCGCCTGGATCTCGTTTGCTGGCCGCATCGTTGCGCAGCTCGTGGGGGCATTCGCCACCGTGAGCCTCGGCGTGATGATGCTTCACCGATATACGGCGCCCGATCCGCAGCCGCCGGCCCCTGAGCCCGTCCCCATGAGCTACAGCGAGCCGGCGGCCTCCCCCGTTCAGTCCGGTCAGCTCTCGGTGACGGTCATCCTGATCTCCGCGCCCTCGAAGCACGCCGACAGCGACAACACACCCGCCGAACCGCCGGCCGAGCTCGTGGCGCGCCAGGCCGAGATGGCCCGCGCGATTGCGCGAGCTGTGTCGGGCGCCCTGCCTCCCTCGAACTAGCCCCCCCCGAATTTTTAAACAGGAGGTCAGGAGATCAGGAGCTTTCTTTTCGAAAGGAAAACTCCTGATCTTCTGAACTTCTGTAAAAAGGCGGGCGTTCCGATATGATCAACGCTCGGCAGACGGAGGGGTGGCTGTGACTGACAGAGACGCGTTCGCGGAACGGGGCCATAGGTTGGAAGAGGATTACTTCCGACGTAAGGAGAACGAAGTCATCGAGAAGATGCGGCGCAGCGCCGAGGCCGAAACGCAGCGGCAGCGGCTGGGCGACAAGGCCGGCGTCGCCGATGACGAGGTGCTGCGCGATCTGCAGGCGCTTGGCTACACCGCCGAAACGGTGATGCTCCTCCACCTCGTGCCGCTCATCCAGATGGCATGGGCCGAGGGCAGCGTGTCCGACAAGGAACGCGACCTCATCGTGCAAGCCGCGCGATCGCGAGGCGTCGAGGCCGGCTCGGCGGCCGATCAGCAGCTCGGCCGCTGGCTGAACGCTCGTCCCCCCGATGAGCTGTTTGAAAAAACACTGCGCGCCATTCGAACGATACTGCAGGCCCGCCCTGCCGAAGAGCGCGCGGAGAGCGAGCGCGATATTCTTTCGCTCGCAACGGCGATCGCGGCGGCTTCCGGGGGCATTCTCGGTTTCGGCGCGGTGTCGGAGGACGAAAGAACGATTCTGGCGCGCATCAGCCAGGCGCTGGACAAAGGAGCGAAGCCGTAATGGGTCGCATCGTCCTCGGCCTGATGGCGGCGTTCGTGGTGCTGTTCGCGATTCGGGTTCTGCTATTTCGTCTGCGCGGGCGTTAACGGCGTCTGCTTCCTCACGCTCAACTTGTGCTCGCGGCCTTTCTCGTCTTTGACGTAGAGGGTCTTCTTCTCGAGGGCGAAGATCACGGGCTGGCCGAGCAGCACGTCGATCCTCGGCGTGTCGACGGTGGCATCCTGGCGCAGCTCCAGCCGCAGCGTGTCGGTCTCAATCACGTAGCTCCGGGTCTCGCGCGCGGGCGCGGTGCGGGGCAGGTTACTGTTCGGGTCGTGCGTCTGCACGCTGAACAGCACCCGGGGGCGCTCGACCTTCACCTCGCGCCACGTTCCCGTCTGCCAGACACGCTCGGCGGCGCCGACCGCCGCGTATCCGCACAGCGCGCCGATCGCCAGCGCCATCGCGATTCGTCTTGTCATCGTGTCCTCATGCCAGCGTCGTCTTCGCTATCTTACCGCTGGATCGCTCGTTCGGGGCGTGTCATCCAGCGTGGCCACGACCAGCGCGCCCCACTTCTGCCTGCGGAGGCCGCGGCCGGTCGTTCCGGTGACGGCAGGCCGTTCGCTGACGGAGCGAAGATTGACGCCCTCGCTGCGAAGCCGGGCGAAGTCTTCGTCCAGCATGACAACGTATCCACGCTGGGATTTGCTGAAGAACTGATGCACGTCGTCTGTGTGCTGCAAACGGCTGACGGGCTGCTCGAGGTAGTAGCGCAGGCTGAATCGCCACTTCTCGAGCCGATAGAGGCCGACCTGATCGCCGGCGACGAGCCGCGATCGCAGCCCTTCCGCAACAACCGCGGTCGGACGCGCACGTTCGAGAACGGGCAGGCCGATCACGACGATGCTGCTGTAGATCACGAGCAGCATGACGAGCACAGCGGCGAACAGAACAGGCGACACCGCCCGGCGTCTGAAGATCGCGACCATCAGAACCACGCCGCCGATCGCCAGGCTGATCGGCATCAACACCGCCGCCCGCGGCAGCTCGAGGCCGATGTTGAAAAGGGACAACCCTGCGAAGATGCCCACAGCAACCAGGATGATCCCCAGCGCGCCGACGGACCACCGCGCGCCGACGTTATCGCGCGCCTCCGCGAGATCGGCGCGCGTGACGCTCACGCTCAGCCACGTCCTCGCCGCAAGGAGGCAGCACACGGGGGCGGCAGGATACACGTAGCGGTCGACCTTGAACCGGGCCAGGCTGAAGAACACGAAAATCACCCCGACCCAGGCCCACAACAGAATTTCCTCGGGCGAGAGTTTCACCTTCGCACGCCACCGGCGCACGGCGTCGAACGCGCCGCCGAGCATCACAATGCTCCAGGGAAAGAACCCTGCGAGAAACGTCGAGAGATAGAGCGTGTGATTGACGCCGCGGTTCGAAAAGGACTGGGGCTGCGTGATGTAGTACAGACTTCCGGCGAGCGCGTATTGATAGACGAAGTAGTAGCCCAGCACGGAATACATCCACACGAACCAGGGCAGCGACAAAGCCACGCTGAGCACTGCGCCGGTCTTCCAGTGAAGCGATAGCAGCGCCGTGCGGCACTCTCGTCCGCACGCCAGCCCCACCAGAAAAAACAGGCCGGCGAGCAGAAGCGCCACCGGACCCTTGGTCATGACCGCAAGGCTCAGCAGCACATACGAAACGTACTGGAGTCGGGAGCGATGCCGCAGGGCCGACACCGTGGCGACGGCGATCGCGCCGAACAGGAACGCCGTGAACACCATGTCGAGCACACCGATGCTGCCGAGCATGAACGTCATCGGCATGGTCGCCAGCATCAGCCAGGCGCCTAGGCCGACGCCCTCGCCGAACAGCTGCGCGCCGGTCCAGCGCGTCAGCCAGAAGAGCGCGATCGCGGCGATCGCGCTGGGCAGCCGCAACGCCGCCTCCGTCTCGCCGAGCACCGCAATCGCGAGCCCCTGGAGCCAGTGGAACAGCACGGGTTTGTCGATGTACGGAAGACCATCGAGCAGCGGCATCATCCAGTTTCCCGCCTGCAGCATTACGCGCGTCAGCTGCGCGTAGTGCGCCTCGTCGGGGTCCATCAACGCGGGCGCGCTGAGTTTCCAGAAGACGACCACCCAGCACACAACGGCCCACATGGCGAAGCGGAGCCAATCGCGGGGATTTGCGAAACGATTTTCCAAGGAAGTCCAAGTTTATATCGCCCCGTTCGACGTTTGCGCAAGTAGAATAGGCCCCCATGAAAATACTCAAGACGGTCAATAGCGTGCCGGGCGGGCTGATGGTGGTGCCGCTGTTCATCGGCATGGTGCTGAATACGTTCTTTCCGAACCTGTTGAGAATCGGCGGGTTCACTCAGGCACTGACCGGAGTGGGCTACCCGACAGTTCTAGGGATGTATTTGTTTACCGTTGGCACCAAGATGACTTTCCGGGCCGCGCCGCGGATGCTTCTGCGCGGCGGGGGCATCCTGGCCGCCAAGGTGGGCACGGCTACGCTTTTCGCCATCGTGGTCGCTCGATACTTCGACGGCAGCGTGCTCGGCCTGAGCACGCTCGCGGTGATGGTTGCGATGAGCGACACCAACGGCGGGATGTTTCTCGCGCTGACGAGCGTGATGGGCGACAAAGAGGACTCGGGCACCTACGTGGTGCAGAGCATCGAAACAGGCCCGTTCCTCACGATGCTCATCTTCGTGGGCGCCGGCCTCGCCGTCATTCCCTGGCTCACGATGGTTTCGGTCGTCGCGCCCATCGCCGCGGGGGCCGTTCTCGGCAACCTCGATGACGACATCAAGCAGTTTTTCGGATCGCACGAACCGATCATCGTGCCGTTCATGGCGTTCACGCTCGGCCAGACGATTAATTTGAAATCGGTGGTCACGGCGGGTTTCCCGGGCCTCCTGCTCGGCCTCACGGTCGTCGTCGTCACCGGCTTCGTGTGCATCGTGGCCGACAAACTGTTCGGGGGTTCGGGCATCGCGGGCGCCGCTGCGTCGAGCACGGCGGGCAACTCCGCCGCGGTTCCTCAGGCCGTCGCCATGGCGGACAAAACCTATATGCCGGTAGCCGAAGCGGCAACCGTCCAGGTCGCGGCTTCGGTGATCGTGACGGCCATTCTCACGCCTCTCCTCACGTCGTGGTGGTACAAAAAAGTCATGCGGGAGCGCGAAGCCAGAATGTTGGCAGACGCGCGCGATGTTCCGGTCCAGGAGCCCCGCCTTTCGGCATGAGGCGGCGGCAGCGTGCTACGATACGGTCGAACCTCTTCCGCCAGCGCATGTTGAACATTGATTTCATCCATGGACTCGAGCGCATCGTCGGATCGGCGGGAGTCCTGCGCGATCCGGACGAACTGCTGACCTACGAATCGGACGGGCTTTCACGGCTGCGCGCGACGCCTGGTTGCGTCGTGCTCCCCACTACCGCGGAAGAAGTCCAGCAGATCGTGCGGCTGTGTCATTCGCAGAGCATTCCGTTCGTCGCGCGCGGTCATGGAACCGGCCTGTCGGGCGGAGCGCTGCCGTTGCCCGACGGTGTGTTGATCGGGTTGTCGCGGCTCAACCGCATCATCGATGTCGACATTCCGAACCAGCGCATCACGGTCGAGCCAGGGGTGATTAACCTCGACGTCACGCGACGTGTGGCCCCGCACGGCTTCTACTATGCACCCGACCCATCGAGCCAGCTGATTTGCTCGATCGGCGGCAACGTGGCCGAGAACTCGGGCGGCGCGCATTGCCTGAAGTACGGTTTCACGGTTCATCACGTGCTGGGCGTCGAAGCCGTGCTGCCGAACGGCGAGATGGTGCACCTCGGCGGATCGGCGCTCGATGCGCCGGGCATCGATCTGCTGGGCGTGCTCGTCGGATCGGAAGGAACCCTGGCGGTCGTCACGAAGGTGACGCTGCGCATCCTTCGAGTGCCGCAGGCGGTCAAGACGATCCTGGCCGCGTTCGAGTCGACCGAAGCCGCAGGTGCCGCGGTATCGGAAATCATCGCCGCTGGCATCATCCCGGCGGCGGTGGAAATGATGGACAAGCTGACGATCGAGGCGGCGGAGGCCGCCGTCCATCCGAACTTTCCGCTTGCCGAAGCGGTCCTCATCGTGGAGCTCGACGGCGCGCAATCAGAAGTCGCGGGGCTTTTCCAGCTCGTCGAAGAGATTTGCCGGCGTACGGGCGGCACCGAAATCCAGATTGCCCGCAACAACGACGAGCGCGCGCGCATCTGGAGAGGCCGCAAAGCCGCATTCGCCGCGATGGGGCGTGTCTCACCGAACTACTACGTGCAGGACGGCGTGATTCCACGCACGAAGCTGGGCGAGGTACTCGGCCGTATTCGCGCGCTGTCAGAACGGTCGGGCCTGCGGATCGGCAACGTGTTCCACGCCGGCGACGGCAATCTGCACCCGCTGATCTGCTACGACGAGCAGATTCCCGGACAGGGAGCCCTGGCCGAGAGCGTCGCGTCAGAGATCCTGATGTACTGCATAGAGGCTGGCGGATCGATCACCGGCGAGCACGGCGTGGGCGCGGACAAATCGGCGTCCCTCGGGAAGATGTTCAATGAGACCGATCTGGAGACGATGCAGCTCCTGCGTCTCGCGTTCGATCCGACAGGCATCTGCAATCCTGGAAAGGTGTTCCCCACTCCGCGCCTCTGCGGGGAGGTACCAGGGCCGTATCGCCAGCATCCCGCCGAACGAGCAGGGTTGGCCGACCGAATGTAACTTGCCGCGCCGAAGCGCGAAGCGCGGAGGCGGGTCACAGCCCACCGGGGCCGCGGCCGGCGCTGAGCACGCCGGCGGGATCGAACTGCTGCTTGACGGCCCGCATCAGCGTCAGCCCATCGCCGACGGGTCCCCAGACGTCCACGTGGGTCTTGAGCTCGGCCGAGCCTTGCACGATGACGGCGCTGCCACGTCCGATTGGCAGCGCATCACGCAGCCCTTCAACCACGCGCTTTTGAAGCTGCACTTCGCCGAGAATGCAAAGCAGAAACACGCCGACTCCGGCGCGTCCGGCGGCGGCGTAGCCCCTCTTCCCGGCCAGACGTTCGATCAAGCTCAGTGTGCCGGCAAGGTCCGCCGGCAGGACGCTGACTTTCAGCAGAGTGCACGGATCCACCCCGGCAAACTTCGCGTGCTCGTTCCACAGCCCTTCCTCGTCCGATCCCGAAACGGCCCGGGCGCTGAAACCGCTTTCGGCGAACAGCGTCGTCGCCGTCTCGCACTGTTGTTCCACGGACGCTTCGATCGATTCGAATCGTACGAGCAGCCGCAACGGATGCGTCGCAAACTCGAGCGCCGTCGGCGTCAAGTGGCTCGAGAGGACGCGCCCGGTGAGGGCTCCCAGTTCGGCCGCCGTGGGACACGCGATAACGAGCGTCCTGGAGGCGGCCGTCAGCGGATACAGTTTGAACGTCGCCGTCACGATCACACCCAGGCTGCCGAACGAGCCGGTCATCAAGCGCGGAAGGTCGTACCCCGCGACGTTCTTCACGACGATGCCGCCGCCTTTCGCGAGGCGACCATCGGCTCTGGCGAATTCGACGCCGATGATCAGATCGCGCGGCGCGCCGTACCGATGCCGGCGTGGCCCGCTGTCGTTGGTGGCAACGAGGCCGCCGATTGTCGCGCGATCGGCCGAAGGCGGATCGAGCGGGATCCATTGGCGATGCTGGCCGAGCAGGCGATTGACGCTGCCGAGCGTGGCGCCGGCCTGTATCGTGGCGGTGAGATCGCCGTGGCGATGAGCCACGACCGCGTTGAGACGCGCCGTCGAAATCAGGACGTCGATCAGACGCGGCGGGCGCCCCCAGCCGAGCTTCGTTCCCGCGCCACGAACGAGCACGCAGAGCTTTTCGCGCGAGGCCCACTCGAGAATCGCCCCGACGGCCTCTGCCGTTGCCGCTTCGACTACGATCCGCGGGACGACGCCTTCGACCGCATCGGCGGGAGCGCCCGAGCGCACCGCTTCGGGGCCGGCCAGCGAGGATGCCGTTTCGTACAGGGTGGCGCTAGGCATTCGTCCAGTCGACCGAGGCGAACTGCGCGTAGCTGTTTCTGGTGGATATCGTCTTGTCGCCGAGCGTCGCGCGGCTCTCGACGCAGTTGCCCACCACGAGCGCCTCGCAGCGGCCGTGGGTCGGCAGCGCGTTGAATTGGCATGGGCAGCCCCAGGCACAAATGCAGATCGACACAGCGTCGCCGGCAATTCGCCAGGGCGTCTTCGTCACGGGCGGATTGTAACGCGTCGGCCGGCATCGATGGATTGATCGATGACTTCGACGAGATGCAGGATGCGCATCGGACGTCCGGCGGCTTCGAGGCCGGTCGCGATTTGCAGGAGACAGCCCGGATTTCCCGACACGATCGCATCAACGTCGGTCTTCAGGATGTTCTGAACCTTGCGGGTGCGAAGCTCGGTGGCCGCCTCCGGCTCGAGCAGGTTGTAGATACCGGCAGACCCGCAACAGATTTCCGATTCAGCGATTTCGCTGACCTCCACCCCGGGAATCCCTTGAAGCAGCCGCCTCGGCTGAACGCGGACGCCCTGGGCGTGTTGAAGGTGACAGGCGTCATGATAAGCGGCGCGGAGCGCCACGCGCCCCCTCGGAGCTCGCGGCTCCAATTCCGTCAGCACTTCGGAGATGTCACGGCACTTGCCCGCAAACGCCTTTGCGCGGTCGGCGTACTCGGGATCGTGGCGCAGCAGGTGGCCGTAACGCTTCATCGCCGAACCGCAGCCCGCGGCATTCACGACGATCGTGTCAACGTCCGCCGCTTCGAAGGCAGCGATCAGGCGCCTGGCAGAGGCCATCGCGTCCTGTTCTTCGCCCGCGTGTTCGGCGAGCGCTCCGCAGCACGCCTGATTCTGCGGAACGATGACCTCACAGCCTTCGGCGGCCAGCACGCGCGCCGTCGCCTGGTTGACTCCGCCAAAAAACACACGCTGAACGCACCCTAAGAGCAGGCCGACGCGCCGGCGCTGCTCTCCCTCCGCCGGAATCTTCGCAGGGAGATCGGTATTCGCGTACGTAATCGGCGGCAGCAGACGCTCCATCGATTGCAGCCGCAGCGGCAGCAGCCTTAGCAGCCCGGATTGATGAACAAGGCGCTGGAGGCCGAGCTTCTGATACATGCCGAGCGGCCACGACAACCAGCGCAGCCGGCGAGGATGCGGAAACGTCGCGAAGATCATGCTTCGGAACGCGCGATCGCCGAAGCTCCTCTTCGCCTCGCGCTCCACTTGAGGACGCGCCGCCTCCAGCAGGGAGTCGTACTGCACGCCGGACGGGCAGGCGGTCACACACGCCATACACCCCAGGCAGGTGTCGATGTGCTGAACGAAACTGGAAGTGTTGGTGTCGCGGCCGTCGCGCCGCAGTTTCATGAGGTGGATGCGGCCTCTCGGAGAGTCTGCCTCCTGCCCCCACAAGAGGTAGGTCGGGCAGGTCGGCAGGCAGAAGCCGCAATGCACACAATCGTCCAGCAGATCCCGCCCAGGTGAATGTTGCACCGAGTCCACTGGGCGGGATTATACCTATTGCACAAGGCTCACGTTGAAGCTTGTCGTCTCGCCTGCGCGCACGTCGATATCGACGCCGAACGATTGATAACCCGTCTTCTCCACGCGGACGCGATGCGCGCCCTCGCCCAGCTGGATCACGAGCCGATCCCGCCCCTGAGATGCCTGAGGTCCCCGCCAAAGTTCGCCATCGATGTACACGTTCGCGTCACCTGGCTGCACGCGAAGCGCAAGCGTGCCGATACGCTCCGCCTCCATCGCCGGCGTGCTCGACATCGGCGCACCAGGCATCTGCGCGCCAGGCATCGGCGGCATCGCCCGTGGCACCGGCTGCGGCTCCCCCGTCTCTCCTGGTCCCAGCGGCACGAGCGTGTGTTTGATCGTGTGCGTCGAACGCGGATTCAAATAC
>JANNJO010000185.1:0-20635 GCA_031395755.1 Acidobacteriota bacterium | reverse complement strand
CCGCGCCCCACGTCTTTCGACTCGAGCAACGCGTCGCTGATACCAGCCTCACTAAACAGGTACGCACAGTTGGCGCCGGTCACACCACCGCCGTTGATGGCGACATCGACTTCCTGGTGACCTCGATGGCGGGGAAACCGGCGCTTTGGCAGTTGTTGATCCAGCCAAAGCGGTTGGCCGTGTCTTAGACGATGCATGACAGGGATGAGGGCAGAGGGATGAGGGCGGAGCGGGTGGAAAAGAGCAGAAGGTTTTTCTTCCCTCTGCCCTCTGCTCTGTCCTCTACCGCCTCAGGGTTACTTCCCGCGGTACACGATGCGCCAGATCTTGCCCTTCACACTCTCAGTGATGTACAGCGTCCCGTCCGGCCCGACGTAGGTGCCGTTGGGGCGCGCGACGGCTTCTGCCGGGGTCATCATCGGCTCCTTGCCCTTGAACCCGTCGGCGAACACTTCGTGCGGTCCGGTGTTTTTTCCCTTCACGACCGGCTGGAACAGGATGTTGTAGCCGGCCATCGGATACGGCGCGCGGTTCCACGACCCATGTGATGTCATGAACGCGCCGCCGCGGTACTTCGCCGGAAAGTGCGTGCGGTTGTAGAACATCAGATCCACGGGCGCGTAGTGGGCCGGGAAATTTGCGAACGGCGCTTTGAACTGCGAGCAGCGGCCGATGGTCTTCCCGTCGCCACCGTACTCCGGGGCGAGGATCATCGACATCACGCGGCTGTCGTAGTAGCAATACGGCCAGCCGTACACATCGCCCTGGGCAATCTGGAACATCGGCTCGGTCGGACCGATGGCGTTGTCTTCAGCGGTGTAGCCCTTCTCCGGGAAAAGCGTATCGAGGCCATCGCGGCTGTTCATCGCCGCATAAAGATGTCCGTCATGCCAGGCCACCGCGACCGGCTGGCGCATGCCGGAGGCATAGCGGGCTTCTTTGGAATATTTCTGACCGACGACGTCGGCCTTGAATCGCCAGATGCCGCCGCGCTCTTCGAGCTGCGGGCAGGGATCGACCCCGGGCGCGCCCGGGCGCCGGTCCGGAATCTGGCACGCGTTCGACGGCAGCCCGATGTTGACGTAGACGTTGCCCGCGTTGTCGAACGCGATGTCCTTTTCGGCGTGGCCGCCGCCGGCGGGGAAGCCGTCGACGATGATCTCCGCTGGGCCGGCGGGCTTCAGCTCACCCGGCGTCAGCTTGAAGCGGCCGATTGCCGTGGGGCTCGCGAAGTAGAGGTAGCCATTGCGAAGCTCGAGCCCTGTGCCGCCCATGTCGCCGAACTTTTCGGTGACCATGTCGGCCTTGCCGTCCCCGTTCGTGTCACGAAATCCGAAGATGCCACCCGGCTGCCGCGTCTGTCCGGCAGGAGGATTAGGGCCCCGACGGAGGATGACGTAGATGTCGCCGTTGTCATTGACGACGATGTGACGGCCTTCACCGACGCCTTCGTGCACGACGAGCGCGCAAAAGCCGGCCGGCAGGGTGAGCCCGCCGTTGTCGGCATCGCACGACGGCAAACCGCGCTGGCCGCGCAACGTGACGGAGCCTCCCGCGGCAACGCACGCAATCAGCAGCCCAAGGATCAAACGCTTCATGGCACTCCTCTCAAACAAGGTATATCTCAATCATAGATCTTACTTTTTCCTTTATACTTTTTCCTTTTTACTTTCGGATGTACTTCTTGACACCCTTCTGCCCAACTTCCGCGCCGTACACGTTGCCCTGCGCGTCCGCGGCGACGCCTTCGGGACCGCTCGTGCCGGACAGCGGGCCTTCATCGACGCTGGGATTGTCGTCGGGGATGAACGCCGTCACCCTGCCGTCGCGCGCGCTGCCGATGCGGATGCCGCGCTTCCACTCGCCGTGCTTGCGCGACTTGTTCGACTCGGAGTCGGCGACGTAGATCACGTCGTTCTTGTCGATGTATACCCCGCTGGGCCGGCTGAATTGATACCACTCGTCCAGGAACTTTCCCTCCTGGTCGAAGATCTGAATCCGGTTGTTGGCCCGATCGGCCACAAACAGCCGGCCGCGCGAATCCATCGCAAGCGCGTGGGGCGCGTCGAGCTGGCCCGGCGCTGAGCCCCGCGTTCCCCATTCCTTGATGAACTTGCCGTCGCGCGCGTACTTGACGATCCGCGCGTTGCTGGTGCCGCCATGACCGTCGGCCACGAAGATATCTCCGTTGGGGGCCGTGATGACATCGGACGGCTGATTGAAGTGCATCGTGTCGGCTCCCGTCATCCCGGGCATCCCGAGCCTGAGGAGCACTTTGCCTTCGGGGCTGAACTTCACGACGTGATGGCCGCCCGCCGGCGGCGCTGCGCCGCCGCGTCCCGCGCCCGGCGGCACGCCGTCGACGACCCAGATGTTACCCTGCGCATCGATGTGAATACCGTGCGGAAAGACAAACATGCCGCCGCCGAAGCTTCTGACGAGCTTCCCGGACGCGTCGAACTTCATTACGACCGGCAGATTGGAGCCGACGCAGGTGTTGGCGCCGCAGCGATCGACGATCCATATGGAACGGCCGTCGATGTCGGGCTCAACGGTGCTGATGGATCCCCACGTGCGACCGTCCGGCAGCGTGAAGGCGTTGGGGACCGTCTTATACGGGTTCGGCGCGTCGTTGGTGGGCGCGGTGGGCGCGGCCGGAGATTGAGCCAGGAGACCAGGCACGGCCAGCAGAGCGAGCAGGAATGTGTGTTTCATGGGCCGGAGTATATGATCGGAGGAATGCGAACCCAAGGGTTTCTCATCGCTTTTGTGTGACCTGGAAGTAGACCGGCCCTATGGCGCCCTCGACAGATGGAACGCATGACGTCGTCATTCTCGGCGGGGGCCTCGCCGGGCTCAGCCTCGCTCGACAATTGCAGTTGGAGGCGCCTTCCGTTCATGTTCTCGTCGCCGAGAAGCGGCAGCATCCCGTACGGGAGGCCGCCTTCAAAGTGGGTGAATCGAGCGTCGAGATCGGCGCCCACTATTTCCAGAAGGTCCTGGATCTCGAACCCCATCTGCGCAGCCAGCAGCTCGAGAAACTCGGCCTTCGGTATTTTTTCCCGCACGGAGACAACCGCGATCTGAAGCGGCGCGTCGAGCTCGGCGCACCGGAATACTCGAACGTTCCCTCGTTCCAGCTTGACCGCGGGCGGTTCGAGAACATGCTGCTGCAGCTGGTGCGGTCTTCGGGCGCGGAGGTGCTCGACGGGTGCAGCGTGAAGGCGATTGAACTGGACGCTGCGAGCCGCCACACGGTCACGCTCCTGGCCGACGGCGTAGAGCGCACGGTGACCGCCCGGTGGGTCGTCGACGCGAGCGGGCGCGCGAGCCTGTTGAAGCGGCAACTCGGCCTGGCGCGCCCGTCGGGACACGCCGCGAACGCGTCATGGTTCCGGTTCAAGACCCGATTACGCGTGGACGACTGGTCGGACGACCCGGCCTGGAAGGCACGCGTGCCCACCGAACGCCGCTGGCTCAGCACGAATCATTTAATGGGAAAAGGGTACTGGGTCTGGGTCATCCCGCTGGGGTCGGGCAGCACGAGCGTGGGCATCGTCGCCGACTCGACGTTGCATCCGTTCAATCGAATCAATCGCTTCGAGCGCGCGCTCGATTGGCTCCGGGAATTCGAGCCGCAGGCCGCGCAGGTCGTGGAAGCCCACACCGGCGATCTCGAGGACTTTCTCGCCCTGCAGCATTTCGCTCACGGCTGCGCCCGCGTCTTCTCGGCAGACCGGTGGGCGCTCACAGGCGAGGCGGGCGTCTTTACCGACCCCTTCTATTCGCCCGGATCGGATTTCATCGCGATGGGCAATGAGTGCATCGCCGACCTCATCACGCGCGACATCGTTGGCGGCGAAGAAATCTCCGCCCGCGTCGAATCCTTCAATCAAACCTATCTCCGGTTGTTCGACGCGTTCATTCGTCTCTACGAAGGCCAGTACCCGATGATGGGCAATGCGCAGGTGATGATGGCGAAGGTCACCTGGGACAATGGATGCTACTGGGGAATTACGGCGCTGCTGTTTTTTCAGCGCCGGTACCGGCGGCCTGAATTCATCGCCTCGATCGAACCTCTCATGCGCCGATTCTTCGTGCTGCACGCGCGGATGCAGTCCTTCTTCCAGGCCTGGGACCGCGCCGACCAGCGCAGCTACGCGGACGCCGCGAGAAACGTGCTCGACGTGGATTTTCTGCGTCACCTGATGAGCAGCCTCAACGGTCCGATGATGGACGACGACGCTCTTCGGGAGCGGCTCGAGGAAAATTACGCCTTGCTCGAGGCGTTTGCTCAGAGCTGGCAGGCGGTCGCGTCGGACGACTATCCGGAACTGGCGCGCTTCGTGGCCAGCCGCGGCGACTCGGGCGCGCTGGATCTCAGTGCCGCGCGGTTGACCCCCACGCAGGTCACCGCCTGAGCGGGTTAACAGGAGGTGAGAAGATCATGAGACTTCTTATCTCCTGATCGCCTGTGAGGTTCTAGCACCCGCGAATCACCAGGGCCGCATCGTTTCCGCCAAACCCCAGCGACGTCGACACACCGGCTCGAAGGCGCTGCTCGCGCGCGTGATTGGCGACGACGTCAACGTCGCAGTCACCTCCGTCGTGATTGATGGTCGGAGGGATGACCCCCCGGGCGATCGACAGCGCCAGCGTCGCGGCCTCGATGGCGCCGGCGGCGCCCAGGCAGTGGCCAATCATCGATTTGATCGACGTCACGGGAATCTGGCCGGTGCGATCGCCGAAGACGCGGCGAAAGCCCTTGGACTCGGCGGCGTCATTCTGAGGCGTGGCCGTGCCATGGGCATTGATATGGTCGACCTCCCCTGCGTCGACCTGCGCATGACGCAGCGCGGCCGCAATCACTGAGGCGACAGGGCGACCTTCCGGTTCCGGTGCCGTGGGATGGAACGCTTCGCAGACGAAGCTATAGCCCGCGAGCTCTCCGTAAATCGACGCGCCTCGCCGCCGGGCACGGTCGAGCGATTCGAGCACGAGTATGGCTGCCCCCTCGCCGATGCTCATCCCGGCACGACCGCGATCGAACGGGCGGCACGGGTTCGGGTCCATCAGGCGCAGGGCGTTGAAGCCGCTAAAGGTCAGGCGCGCCAGCGCGTCGGTGCCGCCGGTAAGGACCGCATCGGCGCGGCCGCGGCGAATGGCGTCGGCTGCCTGGCCAATCGCGATTGTGCTCGACGAGCAGGCGGCCACCACGCAGGAGCGCAATCCTTCGAAACCAAACCGATGGGCAATGACATCGGCCGGCGTGCTCGAAAAGTGATTCCACACGTCCGACTTCCGGGCACGCTCGATCCCCGACCTCATCCAGGTGTTGTAGAAGGTTTCGTTGCGAAACAGATCCGCCGTGCCGGCTCCCAGAAGGACACCGACGCGCTGCCGATCGAGGGACCCTTCGAGCAGGCCAGCGTCGGCGAGCGCCTCAGTGGCCGCCGCGACGCCCATCTGATCGCTGCGCGACCAGCGACGGCGCTCGAGGGGCGTCAGGCCGTCATTCAATTCGTTGACCCGAACCTGCCCGGACAGACGGCTTCGATACCCTTCCGTGTCGAACAACTCCGTCATCCGGATTCCGCACTCGCCGGCCAGCATGCGCTCCCACGTGGCCTCTCGCGTGGAGCCGAGCGCAGTGACCATGCCGATCCCCGTAATCACGACCCTCTCGTTCACAGCGGGGCCTCTTCGACCCGCAGCGATCGTCCCGTGGCTTCCGGCAGCAGCGAGCCGAGCTGTGGCGCCACAGTGCGGACGGCTTCGGTTTCCCGGCGCTTGCCCGCCATCGCAATGGCCATCGGCAGAAACTGAAGTGGCAGCGAGAGGCCGGCGAACGCGAGGCAGGCGGCCCGATGAAGACCTGCATGATCCCGGGGGCCGAAGCCGATGAGGCTTCCCATGAACGAGCGAATGACCCCGTAGGTATCGCCGGCCACCGTGAGCGCGCCCCCGTGATCCCCTCCGGGCCTGCCAAGACCGCGCCTGAGGCTCTCCAGAAACTCCTCGCGGTTGCGGCCGGGGGCCTGGGTCCACGTCCGGCCGACGCGCCGAAGCGTGTGCGCGTCGCTTCCGCCAATCATGCCCATGCGGGAAGCAATCTTTTCGATCAGCAGGTTGTGGGCCGGCAGCATCGCTCCGTTGCGAGCCTCGAGCGCCGGCACGTCGGCGAGCAGACGAAGGTACTCCTCCAGCGGCGCCTGCCCCCGGTAAAAGTGGAGCAGATGATTCAACGAAAAAAAGAGGCCCGCCTCGCGAAGATAGGCGATCACCTCGAAAGCGTTCCGGCGCAACGGCTGAATCTCACGGTGGATCGTTTCGGTCATGCCGTAGACGCCGAGGTGCACTTCAATCACTCCGTGCCAGCACGACACCTCCTCGCCGACGATCACGTCGAGCGAGTTCGGCCGTCGGCTCACGAGCTCGAGCGCCCCGTCGATGCTGTCGTGATCGGTGATGGCGACGAGATCCATCCCGCGCGCCCTGGCGCGGTGATACACGTCGATCGGATCCGAGTAGCAATCGCGGCTCCCGAGAAACTGCAGGGTGCCCGTGCGCGTCGAATGCCTGGTGTGGACGTGAAGATCGGCGCGCATCATCATCGAAGGGGTTTCAAAAAGAGAATCTGGACCGTCGTGGACCCGACTCCCCGGTACCCGGACGGCAGCAGGCTCTTCCCGACATCCGCACGCAGAATCATATTCCAGGGCACGCGCACGTTGACTGCGGCGCCCAGTCCCGTCATCGGCCGCCAGGCGAGCGCGACCTCCCGATCGCGGCCCCAGGCCTGCTCGACAAAGACGTCGAGGCGGTACATATCCAGAAGGTTGAACGAGTAGGAGCCGCGGGCCATCGTCAATTCCTGAAATCGGACGCCCGAGGCCGGCACGCCATGAATGCGGGTGTCATCGAACATGCCGAACTGATACTTTGAAAACCGGTCGAGGCGCCGTCCTCCGAACCAGGCGCCATTGAGATGAATCTTGTGAACCGCCTTCAAGTACCAATCGCGCGAAAGGCTGGCGGTGTACTTCGCGTAGGTGGGCTGCTGGCCCGAGCGACGCCGGTACCACGTGCCGTTCGTCACGAAGCTGTACCCGCCCCGTCGATACTCCCACGCACCGCCCAGCCCGTTTGTTATCGTGCTCGGCGGAAGCACGAAGTCTTCTGAGGTTGTGCGGTCGCGGACATAACCATCGAAGCGGAACTGGTACTGGAGCTGCGCCTTCTGGAACGCGGTGTACTGCCAGCCCAGGTTGACGCCTGAGGACAAGGGCCACGTCAGCACGCGCTGATCGGCACGCTCCCCTTCGGGTCCGAAGAGGCGATCGGAGGACGGCACCGCAATGGCGAAGAAATCCACGCTCGCATCGAGCGGCGTGGAGCCGAGCTTGGGCCGCTGAATATTTCCCGCCGCCAGGACGCCGGCGAACAGGACCGCGAACTGGGTGTCGGGGCTGCCGAACTCGAAGTCGAGGTAATTGATCCCGAACATCGGCAGCGGAAAGCCATACGAGGGATCGATCGTGACTCCCATGGCCATGGCCCTCACGCTACTGCTCGGCCGGGCGCTGACGACGCGCGTCTCCCCTTCTTTGACGTAGTGCCGCAAGCCCTGATCGGTCTCCTTGTACATGACACGGTTGCTCGCACGGGCTGAGGTGCGCGACGCGTCAAAGTCCGGCCGATTAACTTGAAAGTTGCTGAACGTCACGCTCTTTTCAACCAGGACGTTTCGCCCCGCGACCAGCAGAATCTGTCGTGCGGCCATGCCAGAGAAGAGAAACACCGCTCGATCACCGATTGTCGCGACCGGCATGTACCGCTGCGTCTCCTCGTTCGAGACAACCGGCGCGGGAAGCCCGCTCTGGACCGTCTGGACGCGGACGCGGGCGAACGTCACACGATCGATCCAGACCGTTCCCCGATAGAGCGCGGGTCCACTCCTGGCCGGATCGAACCTGATGGCGTAACACTCGAAGCCATCGACGGACTCCATCCCGCTCAATTCGTACCGGTAGTCCGCGTCGAACCGAAGCTGGAGGGGGAGCGAGAGGACCTTCTCGGCCTGCAGCAGGGGGAATGGCGGGCGGTCGGCTCCCCATTTCGCGCCGTTCACCGAAAAGGACAGCTCTTCCCACTCGACGTCGCGCCCGCTGACGAAGTAGCGGTTTTCGGTGACCACGTCGTAGCCCGAGTCGGCCATGGTCGGCCGGAAGTGCTGCTCCATCCGCGCATCGGCGGAATAGTCGCGCACGGCGGAATCCTGCGCGCGCTGCTGCTCCTGGTGACGCGCGATGATGTCCGCCACCGAAAGCTGACGCTCGGCCGACACGCCGCCCCGATCCGCAAACACTTCGGTGGCGCCCTCGTTGAAGTCGATCAGCATGGGTCCGCCGGTCAAGGGAACCTGGACACGCACCACCCCAGTGGCGGCGTCGCGCGAGTAATTCGCGATGACCGTGCGACCGCCGCGCAGAATGTCGTGCACGACCGGCGTGCTCGCCATCGACAACGTCACCGACACATCCAGCGGCTCGGCGGCCGCATCGCCCCAATACGCCAGGTACGTGGCGAACGTGCGCTCATCGAACAGTACACGGTGATGATGGGTCATCGTGACATCCCTGCCGCCGATGGATACGCGCAGCGTCGTGGCAGCAGGATCGAGCAGCGTGATCTCCGATTTCAACAGCGGGGCAAGGGGCGCGAGCGTCCGAAGCTCTCCGGCCAGATCGGTCGCGTGCCAGGCGCGCACCGCGACACCGGCGCCGAAATCCTGAAGCGCCATGTCCACCAGGCCCCGGCGCGCGTCCTGAGGCTCCGTACCGTCGGGTATTCCCGTCATCGCGAGCGCTGCGTCTGAATCGACAACTTCGAGCACGCCTCGAACGCCTTCGGCCGCGTCATCCGATACCGCAAGCAAATCGACATACGGCGCGAGCTCCTGCGTGTAGACACCGGAGAAGGCGACCGGATCATCGACCAGCGTTCCGCCAATCGCCAGACGAATCGATGGCCGCGCAGTCCGCGCCTCGGTCGCGGCAAGCTTGGCGGCGAACACGCCGAGCGGCGCCTGCTGACGACCGATCGCGATTTCGAGAATGGAGATGTTGTCGCGATGACGCTGAAGCAACCCGGACAGCGACTGGCGCCAGCTTTCCGTCTCGTCGACCGATGCCGGCGCGGGTACCGTGAGCCAGACAGGCGCCCCGAGACGGCGGTACGACGCGAGCTTCTCCTCGAGCGCGCCGCCGGCGTTGAGGACCGATGCCGCATGGACGCGCACGGCGATGGGCACTGGGAGGGGGGCCGCGGCCTGCAGCAGACGCACGACATCGACCTGCGAGCTGTCTTCGACGGCGATACGCGGCAGCATCACGCTGGACGGCGTACCCGGCTGCGTCGCAGCTTGTTGGACCGGCGCATTCACGACTGGGACGACAAGGCCAATCAGAGGAAGCCAGGAAAGATTCATTACCCCCCCATATGCGCAGCTGTGTGGGGGCCCATCGGGCCAAAGGGGGAGCCGGTGAGAATCGATCGGAGCCGGGTGCGAAAACCTTCCAGACGAAAGTAGTGCGCGAAGTGCAGGGCCGCGGGAAGCCGCACGCGCGGCGGGTCGACGTCCACTTCCCATGGATGAACCGTGAGCACAGCAGCGAGGCCGGTTCGATTCACCTCTTCAATTCGGCGAAGGACCCTGCGGGGTGAACTCATGCGGAGGCCCCAACCCCATCCCATGGGCATCGACTGGCCGAATCGATCGGCCACCAGCGGCGGAACCTCCATGATGTTTCCCGAGGCTGTCCGGCGAACGTGCGGATGCCGGGGAAACGCCGGCGACCCCACGATTCTGACCGGCGCCATGCTCGCGTCTATCCCGAACCCCTCGGCCGCGAGCGTGCCAAGCGCCCACAGGGACCGGTCGTTGATCGACCACTCGGGCGCCCGAAACGCCGTCACGGTCGGCACCCCGGCCGCCTTCAGCGCGGAGACGCTCCTGCGAACGTCCACGACAAAGGCCTCGGGCGTCAGGTCGTAGGCACGCAGGTGGTCGTGTCCGTGCGACCCGATTTCGTGGCCGGCGCTGCGCACGGCCGCAATCAGCTCCGGGTGCTGCTCGGCGATCCATCCCAGGACAAAGAAGGTGGCGCTTACACCGGACGCGTCCAGTGTGTCGAGCAGCCACCGCGTCGTCGACTCGACTCTCGAGGGAAGGCTCCCCCACCGATCGCGCGACAGGGCCGTCACGCCGCAGACGTGAAACCAGTCCTCGAGATCCACCGTAAAAATATTCGTCACACGGTTTTTTTGGCGCGCTCGGTGATGATGAACTCCGCCATCGTGTCGACCGAGCGCAACACTCTCTGGCCCGTCTCGTCGTCGGTTATGGACACGCCGAATCGCCGTTCCATCTCCAACACGAGCTCCAGTACGTCGATCGAATCGAGTCCGAGCCCTTCGCCAAACAACGACGTCGAATCACCAATCTCTTCCACGGGAATCGGCAAACGCAGGCTTTCAACAATGGCACGCTTGATCTCTTCCTTCAATGTATCGGGCATGTCTGCTTCGATCCTACAGGAGGCCGCCATCAACCCCTATTACTTGTCCGGTGACATAACTCGACGCGCCGGAGGCGAGGAACGCCACCAGCGAGGCCACCTCTCGGGGAGTCCCGATACGCCCGATTGCGACCGCCCGCAGATGCCCTTCACGTGCCGCCTCGGTCATCGTGCCGAGCATCTCGGTGTCAATCAGGCCGGGAGAGACCGCGTTGACGAGCACGCCCTTGCTTGCGAGGTCGCGCGACAGCGCGCGCGTGAGGCCTTCGAGGCCGGCTTTGGACGCCGCGTACGCGCTCTGCCCCGGCAACGGCATGCGCGCGCTCGGCGACGACACGTTGATGATGCGCCCCCAGCGCCGCAGGAGCATGCCGCGCACGACGGCGCGCACGCAGTGGTAGACCCCGTCGAGATTGACCTGCATCACGTGCTGCCACTGCGGCAGGCCGAGCAGCGCGATGTGCGCATCGTGTGTGAGGGCCGCGTTGTTGACCAGAATGTCGACGGGACCGAGCTGTTGGACGGCCTGCTCAAAAAACGCAGCCACGTTCTTTTCATCGGCGACGTCGCATCGGCCTGCCCACGCTCTTCCACCGGCGCCACGAACTTCCTCCTCGAACTCCCGTGCGGGCTCCTCTCGTTCGCGGTAGGCAATTCCCACGGCAGCACCGCGCTCCGCCAGCAGCTCCGCGATCGCCCGGCCGATGCCACGCGAGCCGCCGGTGACGACGGCCACGCGGCCTTCGAGGAACAGATCTGAGGAGGACTGATTGATCACTGGAAACCTTTACATCGCGACGCGCAAGACCGCGCTGAACAGCGCGCCGCCGCTCGCGAAGCTGTTCACGAGCGCGATGGGCCCGCCGGCGTCGACCGCTGTGATGGCGAGCCGCAGTCCGCGAGCGGCGAGGTCTGGCGTCTTCAGGCCAGAGATCGGCGGCACACGACCGTCGCGGCCGCACAGCAGCGCCGCAATACACGCCGCGCTGCCGGACGCGCCGGACTCTCCGAGCGACCCCTTTACCGACGTGACGATCGTCGCCGTCGATCCGAACAACATGTTGAGCGCCCCGGCCTCGACCGCATCGAGCGCAGGGGTGGCGTTCGCCGAGGCATACACCACGTGTACATCGCCTGGCTCAATGCCCGCCTCCTCGAGAGCAAGCCGCATCGTCCGTACAAGCGGCTCGGATCGATCGGGCCACGCATTGATCGGCACCGCTCCGCTCGCCGCACCGACGCCGAGAATTTCTCCGTGCGCGACAGCGCCGCGGGACTGCCACTCGGTGCCCTGCTCGAGCCATAACGCGAAGCCGCCTTCGCCGAGGACGAAGCCGTTGCGTGCGGCGTCGAACGGCGCGACGCACGCGCCGTGACGGGTCGCGGAGGACATCACCTCGAAGCGATCGTACGCTTTGTAAAAGACTTCATATACGGCATCGACCCCGCCTGCTACGACAGACGACGCCTGGCCGCTCCGAATGACGTCGGTCGCCGACACGATCGCCGCCAGACCCGACGCCTCCTTGTAGCTCACGGTTGCGTTCGGGCCGCGGAGTTTGAACTCCAGTCCAACCAGACTCGCCGCCGCATTGGCGACCGTGCTGTTGAAGAGGAGCGCCGGCGCACCCGATGGGCCGGTGCGGAACAAGGCCGAGAGATAGTCCTGCGTCGCCTGCCCACCGGCGGTCCAGGTCCCGAGCATGACGCCGCTGTCATCCGCACCATCGACAGACATCGTCTGTCGGGCATCGTCCATCGCCAGACGGGCGGCGGCGATCGCGTAGGCGCCGGTGCGGTCCATCCTGCGCAACTTCATCGGAGGAACCCATGCGGGTGCGTCAAAGCCCGTGACCGTCGCTGCGAGGGTGGAACGGCAACCGGCCGTATCGAACTCCGTGATGGGCGCGATGCCGCTGCGTCCGTCGAGCAGCGCGTCCTTGAAGCTCGCATGTGAAGTACCGAAGGGAGAAACGACGCCGATCCCGACGACACTCACCGACCGCTGCATGAAATCGGATGTTACCATTGCGACCATGACCCATCAACGCGACCGCGTCACCGCCACGCGCCCCGCGCTCGTCGTCTTCGCATGCTGCGCCGCGGCCATCGCGGGCGCGGTCCTCGCATCCGCGCAGGGAGCGCCGGCGAAGGAGACGGCGTTCGACGAGTTGTACCGGCGGGGGCAGGCCGCCAATGCCGGCTTGAAGACATTGACGGCGCGCTTCACCGAAACCACGACGACTGCTCTGCTGACGACGCCGATCATCGAACGAGGCACCCTGTCGATGCAGCGGCCCTCGACGGTCGTACTGCATTATTTCGTCCCGGAAGCGCGCACGGTGTTGATCGACGACGACCGCCTGATCCTGAGTTGGCCCGGACGCCACATCCATCAGGTCAGAAACATCGGACAGATGCAGCGGCGCGTGCAGAGGTATTTCGTGGACAGCGATCCGCGCGAGCTGCGCAAGAGCTTCGACATCACCGTCAGCGACACAGAGAGGCGTCCCGGCACCGACCATGTTCTGCTGCTGCCGAAGCGGCCGCAGATTCGCGAGGGGCTGACGCGCCTCGATCTCTGGATCGATCACACGTCGATGCTGCTCGCGGCGATGCGCATGACGTTTGCGAACGGGGATACGAAGCTGATGACGCTTGAAGACGTGGCGCCTAATGCCGCGCTCGCTCCAGGGACCTTCGCCCGCCCGCAGCAGATGCCGCGGTGAACGACATCGGACGCGACGAGAAGTCGCATTCGGCCAGGTAATGTGACGGATCCATCATCCGCTGCGTACGCCGGAGCGCGCGGAGCAGAAACAGCATGTTTTGCGGATCGACCTCGCGCAGCCACTTCCAGATGCTCTTCCGCCCGCTCAGGTTGAGCACCGACCGGCGCCAGGTTTCGCAGTAGAGCTCGAAGAACCGCTCCGCGCCAAGGGACGGCTCCCACAACAAATGATGCATGTCGAAGTACGACCATCGCCGTGCTCGCACCATCGGGCGCATTTTCTCGAAGTACTCCGTGCCCGGTAACGGCGTGAGAATCGTGAATCCCGCCTGGAAAAGCTCGTGCCTCTCGACAAACGCCCAGAGCTGCTCAAAATCCCGAACGCTCCAGGCCGGATCGATGACGAAATTGCCGGTGACCCCATACCCCGCACGACGGGCAACGTCCACGCCAAGAGCGGTTTCGTCGACGGTCGCATCCTTGGCGAGGTCCTTCAGTCCCTGATCGGTGGCGGCCTCGAGGCCGAAGAAAATGTCGAAGTCTCGAGCGATCGGGCGCCACGCGTCGAGGAGATCCGGATGGCGCGCCACCAGATCCACGCGACTCTGCACCAGGATCCATCGTTTCTTAATGCCACGGCGCCTCAGTTCGGCCGCCAGCTCCAGGCTGCGCAAGGGATGATGCCAGAAGAGATCGTCGGCCACGAACACGTGGTCGCCGACCGTCGCAAAGTCCCGGCATACCGAATCGATCGAGCGCTCTCGCACGGCGCGCGCGTGCAGCTGCCAGATGGAACAGAACGAGCAGCGAAACGGACACCCGCGCGCGGTTTCGACCAGCCACACCGGACGATGGGTCAGACACGCATACTGGTGCCGCCACGCGCTCACATGCTGCCGTGCGGGCAGCGGCACGCGATCGAGCGCCAGCGTGCCGGTTTCACCTTCGGTACGCAGCTCCCCACCCTCACCGTCGCTGAGAGCGAGGCCGGCCACATGGATCAGCGCGCTGCCTCGCTCGATGGCGTCGGCCACGTCCGCCAGCACCAGCTCGCCGTCGTCCACGACGACCGCCGCAACGTCCGGTACGAGAAACGGCGTGGGATAGGCTGCGGCGGTATGACCGCCGACGAGAATTGGCACGTCGGGCGAGAGTGCGCGCACGCGCCGCGCCAGCGCGAGCACTTCATCTGTTTCGAGCGCGTGCATGGCGGTGATGCCGACGAGGCCCGGACGCGCGGCGCGCACGTGTTGTTCGAGCGAGCTGAAGCGGAGATCGGCGAGCGTGACATGGTGCCCGCGCGCCTCGAGCGACGCGGCGATGTACTCCATGCCGAGCGGCTCGATTCGGAAAAACGGACCCAGGCCAAAACGCTCATTCGCCGGTACCGGTCGAAGCAGAAGGACTCGCATCTGTTTGGCGTAGGAGGGTAACATACCGCGTTTGATCCACGCCGTCGTGATATGGGCCTACCGTCGACGCGCGCTCGTCGTCGGCGCCGCCTTTTGTGTGCTTGCCGCCTCCGCCGAAGGCGCGCGGCGTCTCTCGTTCGACACAGACGTCCTCACGCTGCTTCCGCGCAGTGGCCGCGTCATCCCCGCGTTCCGATCTTTTCTCTCCACCTTTGGCAGCCTCGATCATTTGTATGTGGTGTTCACCGCCCCGGAGGGAGAGGCCATCGCGGATTACAGTGAGCGAATCGATGCGTGGACGCGCCGGCTGCGTGAGGCTCCGGAGATCGATCGAGTGGACGCCGGCATCCCCGATCGCTCCCGCGATTTCGGCTGGCTTGCGGATCGACAGCTCCTCCTGCTCGACGAGGGGCGCCTGGAACGGGCGCTCGAGAAGCTTCAGCCCGCGGGTCTCGCGGCAGCCGTCGCGAGGACGCGCGATCTCCTCACCCTGCCGTCATCGACGATGGCCGATCTCGTGCGTCAGGATCCTGTCGGGCTGTTCGAGCTCGCGCGCGAAGCTTTCGGAGGACAAGCCCGGATCGGCGTGAACGAAGCGGGATACGTCACGCCGGACGGCTCGAGCCGGCTGATCATCGCGCATCCAAGCCGGCCGCCGTACGACGCACAGTTTTCTCGCGCGCTCGATGACCGCCTGCGGGTTTTGGTCGACGAGGACACATCACTGCCTCCCTTGCGTGTGGAGTTCGCGGGAGGGCATCGCATCGCCGTCGAGACCGAAGCCTTCGTTCGTCGCGAGAGCATCGTGAACACGGTTGGATCGCTGGCGCTCATCCTTCCGCTGCTCTATCTCCTGTTTCGAAGCCCGTGGCTGGTCGCGGTGGGATCGCTGCCCTCCACCTTGTCACTGGCCGTCGTGCTGGGCGTCTACGGTTTCGCAGACACCAGCTTGTCGGCGGCCGCGACCGGGTCGGCAGCGATGTTGTTCGGCCTGGGGATCGACGGCGTCGTTCTTCTTTATGTGTCGCATCGCCTCGCGCTTGCCAACGGGCTGACCCCGCTCGAGGCCGTGGAATCAACGGCCGGCCCCTCCAGCAGCATGCTCCTCGGCATGTGGACGACGGCGGCCACGTTTTACGGCCTGATGTTCGTCGACTTTCCGAGCCTTCAAGAGCTCGGCCGGCTTGTCGGACACAGCATGGTGGTGTGCGGACTGGCGACACTCTTTCTCGTTCCCGCCACTCTGCCGCGGCGTCCTCCGCGGCACCCCGGACGCGCGCTGGCCCTGCCCGGGTTCGCCACGTGGATTGAGCGTCATCGACGCACCATCATCGGCGGATCGATCGTTCTCACATTGTTGCTCGGGCTGGCCGCCACCCGGGTGCGCATAAACCCGACGCTCGAGCGGCTTCGCTCTGTGACCGATGCCGCCCGTCTCGAGGCGCGCATCGGCTCCGCGTTCGGCCTTCCAGGTGAAGTCAGCGTGGTGATCGCCCAAGGCCGTGATCTCGACGCTCTGCTGGGCACGAATGAAACCCTCGTCGTGCGTCTCTTGCGTGAGATGCCCGCCGTCGGTGTCGAGGCGCCTGCGCGGCTGCTGCCGACGGTCACTTCCCAGGCGCGAGCGGCGGAGCGTGTGAGCCGGTCAGGCCTCACGCCAGCCGGCGTGCAATCGTCCCTCGCGACGGCCGCCGATGGTGCCGGATTCCGGCCCGGTGCGTTCGATGCGTTTGCCGAACGCGTGCCGCGGCTGCTCGACCCGAGTTTGCGCCTCACGTACGAGGGCTACGTCTCACAGGGTCTTGGAGATCTCATTGGCCGATTCATCTCGCACCGGGCCGGACAGTGGACCATCGCCACGTACGTGTTTCCGCGCACGCCCGAAGACTTGTCCGGGCTTCAAGCGATCGTGGATGCGGTCGATCCCGCGCAGACGCTGACCGGACTTCAGCTCGTCAACGCAGAGCTTTCCAGAAAATTCCTGCCGGAGTTCGTGAAGGGGCTGGCAATTGGAACGGCCGCCGTGCTGGCGCTGCTCATCTTCTCGTTCCGCGACTGGCGGTTGTGCGCGCTCGCGCTCCTGCCAACGTTCGTGGGCCTGGTGTGGACGGCCGGGTTGCTGGGGCTCGCGAGGGTCGAGCTCGATCTCTTCGCGCTGTTCGCCGGCGTCACGTTTGTAGGAATCGGCGTCGACTACGGCATTCACGTCGTGCACCGCTACCGGGAGCGTGGCGATGCGGTGCGTACTGTTGCGGAGCTTTCGCCGGTCATTCTCACCGCCGCTGCCATCACTCTCCTGGGTTACGGAACGCTCATCAATTCTTCCTATCCTCCACTGCGATCGATCGGCCTGGTGTCGGCCGTCAGTGTCTCCGCGCTAGCCGCGGCGTCTGTCTTGTTGCTGCCGGCACTCCTGATGAGGGCGCGCGGATGAAGATGGACGCCGCCGCGCTGGTGCCCGCTTACAATGAGGCGGGGACGATTGCCGACGTGGTTCGCGGAGTCCTGCCGTTCGTGTCGCAGGTCCTGGTCGTCGACGACGGTTCGACGGATGGCACAGCGGACGCCGCGCGCGCGGCCGGCGCCGCCGTCATCGTTCATGCGGCGAACCGCGGAAAAGGCCATGCGGAAAAGGCCATGCGGTGCGAACCGGTCTCGCGCACCTTCTGAGCAGCGGTGCCACACATGTCGTCTTCCTCGACGGCGACATGCAGCACCTGCCGCAGGAAACCGCGCGCCTGCTCGAAGCGGCCCGGGCGACCGGGGCCGACGTCGTCATCGGCGAACGGCGCTTCGATCCGGCACGCATGCCCGCTTCGCGATATCACGCGAATCGCATCGGCAGCCGCGCCCTGTCATGGTTCGTGGGCGTCCCCGTCCAGGATACGCAATGCGGCTTCCGCGTCTTTCGAGCCGAAGTGCTCCGTCGGATGGCCCTCACTGCACGCGGCTACGAAGTGGAGACGGAAATGCTCGTAAAACTGCGGCGATTCGGCGGCCGCATCGCCAGCGTGCCCGTCACCGCCGTGTACGACGGCCAGCGGAGCAAGCTGCGTCCCATTCGCGACACCACGCGCACGTGTTTCCTGGCGGTGTACTATCGATTCCTCCAGCGCCTCTAATCGCGACGGCGTCGTACCGCGCCGATGGACACTCCACGGCCTGAACAACGGCCTGATTTTCAGCGCGACGTACCACCTCGTGCACTGGCTGCCGCGCGCTGTGTCTTATCTGATTGGCTCGATCGTCACGTGGCTCGCGTGGACGCTGATGCGCGACTGCCGCGCGGCGGTCGCCGACAACCTTCGCGCGGTGTTCCCGGATGAAACGGAACGGCAGCTGCAACGCCGGGCGCTTGCGACCTTTCGCGCCTACGCGTTTGACTGTGTTGATTTTCTTCGCGCGATCGAGGCCTCCGATGAGGACGCAAGCGCGCTGTTCGAGCACTCCGTCGAAAGCCATGCGCTGTTCGAGCGCCTTTTGGCCGGTGGGCGCGGCATCATCGTCGTGACCGGGCACTGCGGTAACTGGGAAATGGGCAGCCTGCTCATGAAGCGCACCGTCGACGCACACCTGACCATCATCGCCATGGCCGAAGCCAACCCCGACGTGAACCGCATCCGCACCAGGATTCGCGCGCGGCTGGGCGCCGAGACGCTGGAGGTGCGACAATCGCTCGACACCGCGCTCCAGATTCGCCGGCGGCTCGACGAGAACCAGATGATTGCCATGTTGATGGACAGACATCTGGGCCGCGATCGCGTGGCGGTGACGCTGCTGGGACGACATGCCTGGTTCCTGCGCACGCCGGCGCTGTTGAGCTATCTCGGCGGCGCGCCCCTTCTTCCCTGCTTCATCAACCGCGCCGCTCCCGGGCGTTTTTCCGTCCATCTGGGCCGTCCGATTCACGTGTCAAGGGACCGGCCGCGCGACGAAGCGATCCAGCAGGCGACTCAGGAATTCGCGGATCAATTGGGCGAACGGCTGCGGAAGCATCCCGATCACTGGTATCACTTCTACCGGTACTGGGATGCGCAGCGCGACTCGTACGCGGGCCTGGAGTAGCTCTTCGTAAGACAGAATACGACTTCACAGGAGGTCAGAAGTTCAGGAGATATCTCGAGGTTGAGACCCTGCGACGTGGCGCACCGAAGCGGATGCTTATGCAGGGACCTCTTTCGAAGTGGTTTACTACGTGAGGCAGGTCTCTGGTCCAACAACCATACTGTCTTAGGCTGTTGGTAGGCTGTTCGTCCGAGGAATTTCAGCACAGAGTCAAACAACGAAGCCCACCTAACAATAAAGGTCTGCTTTGGCGTTTTCGGCGGGCGCGACTCTTCCGCTTAGCGGGCGGTTGCGGCGAGGCGGGGGCGTCCGCCCTTGCGGCCGTTCAATCGAGCGGCACGGGCTTTCGCCATGCTCCTTTTGCGCCCCAGCAGTGACGCAAAGCCCGTGAATTCCAGATTCCCGTCCGCGCGGTCGAGATCTCCCCTCAAGAGCAGGACATCTCCCCGGTGCTTGACGGATCTACCAAGCCGCTTCAAGGCCTGAAGGTGAGCCATCGCAGCCTCGCGAATGGCCGATTTAGCCTTAGCACGTGTATCTCCTGCCGCATAGACGCCCGGTAATCCCGCAATCCAGGCGCTGAACGTGCCATTGGATTCCTCTTCGATTACGACGGGAAAATAATTCGTCATTTCAGCCCCGCTTCCTTCAAAATCCGATTGGCTAATCCGGAGCCCACTTCCTTCTTAGTATGCACGGCAATAGTGATGATGTGTCCGGTGCGCTGATGGACAAATTGGCGATGGCTTCCTTTGCCGGTGCGCTGCTCGACATAACCCGCAGCCTTCAAGCGCCGGATTAGCTCACCCCACGTCACCCAGTCAAAGTATAAACCTAACGCTGGGTTATTTGGTAAGGTTGTGCAAAGCCGCCTACTCTGGCAGTCCCAGCGTAGGCTTCTGCCCCTCACCGGTGGGTGCGATCGCTACTTCGTTGGCACTTTCGACTTCAGCTCCTCAAACCAGTTCAGCACGACTTGAATCTGCTGAATCCGCGGGTTCAGATTCGGCGGCAGCAGGTCCAGGTCGGGCTCGCGCACAAGGACCGAGGCGAGCACGTCGGGGGCGGTGTCGCCCTTGAATGGCTGGCGGCCCGTCACCATCTCGTACAGCACGCTGCCGAACGAAAACACGTCGCTCCGCTGATTGGCCGGAAAGCCTTTTGCCTGCTCCGGCGACATGTAGGGCGCGGTCCCAAGGATGACACCCGCCTGGGTGGCCATTATGCTCAAAGTCGGCGAGTGCGTCAGGTTCGACGCCGCGGGCGCGGTTTCCATCGCCTTGGCCAGCCCGAAGTCGAGCACCTTCACGGTGCCGTCGGGCCGCACCTTGATGTTCGCGGGTTTGAGATCGCGATGAATGATCCCTTGCTCGCGCGCGGCTTCGAGGGTCTCCACAATCTGCCTGGCCATCGGCAGCGCCTCGTCGATCGGCATCGGCCCGCGCGCAATACGCTGCGACAAGTCCTCGCCCTCGACGAGTTCCATCACCAGCGCACGGACACCGTTGGATTCTTCGAGACCGTGGATATGCGCGATGTTGGGATGATTCAGCGACGCGAGGGTCTGCGCTTCGCGGGTGAACCGCGCCAGCCGTTCCGCATCGTTCGCGAACGAGTCAGGCAGGACTTTGATAGCGACGTCGCGATTCAGGTTGGTGTCCCGCGCGCGAAACACTTCGCCCATCCCGCCAACCCAAGGGCGGAGAGGATTTCGTACGGGCCGAGACGCGTGCCGGGAGTCAGGGCCACACTCGTGGATTATATAGGCGGGACGGCCCTGCCGACCGGATTACTCCTCATCAGCGCCGCAGTGTTTACCACTGCCGAGCTGAGCGCTCAAACTGGCC
>JANNJO010000308.1:0-3423 GCA_031395755.1 Acidobacteriota bacterium | reverse complement strand
GGTGCAGTCGCGTTTGCGGACCGGATCTCGACGGGTGAACCTTTCTCAATATTCTCGATGTCGCTCGAAACAGGCCACCGTCAGCGTCTGACCAGGCCAGCGGCCGGCACGTTCGGCGACACACGGTGCGCCTTCTCGCCGGACGGCCGCAGGCTGGCGGTGTCCAGATACGCCAGCCGCTACCAATCGGATCTCTACCTGATATCCCTCCACGGAAATAACGATGGTGACGAACGGTTGACTCATGGATTGAGCGGGATTCAGGGAATCGATTGGACGCCAGACGGCACGGCCATCGTCTTTGGGGCGCACAACGGCCTATGGTTCGTCGCCTCGTCCGCGCCGGTGGGCCAGAAGCCGATCCTCCTGTCGGCTGCCGGGAGCTCAGTGGTGCATCCAACGTTCTCTCGGCGCGCAGGACGACCTGCTCGTCTCGCCTACGAACTTGGCATCCGCGACGTGAACCTCTGGCGTTGGGAGGCACAAGGCGACCGGAAACCGACGATGACGAGAGTAGCGGCCTCCACCATGTGGGAGGACCATCCCGCGCTGTCGCCTGATGGCCGTCGGATTGCCTTTGCGTCGAATCGGACGGGCACGAACGAAATCTGGGTTGCACGGGTGGACGGTTCAAGTCCCGAACAATTGACCTTCCATAATGGGCCAATCGTTATCGCGCCCCGGTGGTCGCCAGACGGGAAGCGCCTCGCGTTCTCATCACAGGTCGGAGCCAATCGGGACATCTACGTTGTTCATGCAGACGGTTCGGAGGGTAAACGGCTGACGTGGGAGACCTCGCAGGAAGACAACCCGAGTTGGTCGCGCGACGGACGCTGGATCTACTTTCGATCCGACCGGGGCGGTATCGCGCAGATTTGGAAGATCCCTGCCGGCGGCGGCACGCCAACGCGGGTGACAAGTGGTGCGGCCTCCCAGGGCTCGGAGTCAGCGGACGGCACGCAGTTCTATTTCGTCCGCAGCGTCGATGCGCCCGGTCTGTGGTCGATTCCAGTGGGCGACGACGAAGAAACCTTCGTGGTGCCTGATGTCAGAGAAGGGTTTTGGGGCGTCAGCGACCACGGCGTCGCCTTCCTGGTCTCCGACCCGAAACAATCGCCGGGCTCCCCGACGATTCGGTTCTTCGACTTTGCCTCACGACACATCTCCATCCTCGCGACATTATCGGTCACGCCAGACAGGATTTCGCCAGGATTCGCTGTCGCGGGCGATGCACGCACCGTAATCTGGGCGCAATCCGATGTCCTTCAGAGCGACGTGATGCTCATCGATCCGTGGCAGCTACCCCCTCGGTGAGGGGCCCGCCGACCGCAAGTCGAGAAGCACTCCATGCACCCCATGTCGCCCCGCGGTGTGTACGGGGCCTTTTGACGCTTGCCGCGCTGACGAGTGCCCGGATAGCCTTCGATGCGTGTAGAAGAAAGGTCGAAGGCTCGAACCCATTTCCCGAGAGCCCGGTTCTATTACCGGGGCACCGTCAATCCCACTAGATCAACGACCGCTAGCCGATGTCGATGACGAAGCGTTAGCGAACCGTCGACGCGAGTCGGTAATGCGGCGTCCCGGCGTCTTCGACAAGGTTGATAGGTCTTCTGCGCATCTACGATTGCAGAGCGAGCACAAAATGCCCGAAGCGGACCCTGAGATTTCTCGGCTGCGAGCGGTGTCCTTCACAGTGGTATCCGCACTGATCGCCACGCTGGGATTCGTGAGCCTTGCGGGCGCGCAAAGTCTCGCCGTTGGTGGCTATACGCTCGTAAGTGAGCGCCGCATCTCGCAAACAATCTCCGAATACGAGTATCGAGCGACCCTGACTAACTCCGGTACGAGCGCTTTGGCTCAGATCAGAGGCAACGTGGTCGCGCTCCTTCCGACGTCGACCGTCGTCGACGCAACGTTGACGTTTGATACCGTGCCGGCTGGTGGCAGCCGAAGCAGCACCGATACGTTTCTCGTTCGTCGGCCGCGCATCCTTCCGCTCACTCCATCTGAATTTGTCTGGACGCTCAGCGTCAACGGGTCATTCACCATCGGCGGCTATGCGCTCGTCCGTGAGCGGCGCGTGAACGCCCTGGTATCGGAGTTCGACTACGAGGCCGTCCTCTCGAACCGCGGACCGACGGCTATCGGCGGTGCAACGGCCACCGTCGTCAGCGCCCTCTCCACGACTGTGGTGGTCGAGAGCGCGTTGTCGTTTGGAAGTGTGGCCGCTGGTCAAAGCCGCCGCAGTTCAGACACGTTCACGGTCAGGCGTCTTCGCTCGATTCCTCTCGTGCCGGCGATCTTTGCCTGGACGATCTTCCCGGAGTCCCAGCCCACGAATCGTCCCCCCGTCGCACGAATTGCGCCTCTGCAAGGTTCACCACTGCCCGGAGTTGCTGTCACGCTTGACGGCAGCGTTTCCTCGGATCCTGATGGCACACCCATCAGCTCGTATCTTTGGACACGGGTAACGCGGCCTGGCCCCAGCCAGGCCACGCTCGTTTCGACCGCGGCGACGACCATGTTTATGCCCGACGCAGCCGGAAGCTACACGGTGCAACTCACCGTGGGAGACGGGTCGCTTGCCGACTCGACCACGTTGACGT
Organism: Acidobacteriota bacterium; assembly: GCA_031395755.1. GTDB lineage: Bacteria > Acidobacteriota > Vicinamibacteria > Vicinamibacterales > JAMQPK01 > JAMQPK01. The sequence continues at coordinate 817 of JANNJO010000308.1, read as the reverse complement.
TCTCCACTGCCAACCGCGCGCCGACGGCCGTGATCGTTCCGATCGGCCAGGCGTACGTAGCGCAGGCGCTGGCCCTACACGGCTCGGGCTCCTTCGATCCTGACGCTGACGGGCTGTCCTTCGTGTGGACCGTTGTGTCGCGGCCCGCGGGGAGTGTGGCCGTACCCCTGAACGCGAACACAGCCCAGGCTACGTTCGTTCCAGACAGCGCAGGCTCGTATGAGGTTCGGCTCGTTGTTGATGACGGAGACCTCAGCGATGCCGAGAGCATCGCCTTCGCGACGGCCAACTCGCCGCCAGTCGCCAATGCCGGCTCCCCTCAGTCCACCCCGGTCGGTACGACGATCACGCTCGACGGTTCCCGCTCGACCGACGTGGACGGCGACGCCTTGACCTATGAGTGGAGTGTCAGCGGCCGTCCCAACGGCAGCCAGTCGAACCTCTCCGATCCTTCCACCGTCATGCCGACGTTCCGGATCGATGTTCCGGGAACCTATCTGTTCCGCCTTGTGGTGCGGGACGCGAGCGACGCGAGCGAACCCTCGATGGTCTTGGTAAGCACCGTGAACAGTCCACCCGTGGCACACGCCGGACCAGACCAGGCCGTCGCGAGCGGCGAGCTTGTGCAGCTCACCGGTGCCGGGTCCACCGATGCTGACGGCGACGCGCTCTCTTATTCCTGGCTCTTCGTGCAGATGCCGACTGGCAGCGCGGCCGCCCTCGTCAATGCGAACACGGTAGCGCCCACGTTCACTGCAGATCGGCGCGGCACATTCGTTGTCCAGCTGATGGTGTCCGACACATTTGGCGCGATCTC
>JANNJO010000165.1:0-4026 GCA_031395755.1 Acidobacteriota bacterium | reverse complement strand
TCGTGATCCTGCTGGTGGGGATTCCCTGGCCGTGGCGGCCGTACGGACGGCCGCTGTTCCGGACGACGTGGTGAGCTGGAGAGGCGAGCGATTGGCTCGCCCCTCCGGCTCCACAACGTGGCTCAAGGCGCGGGGCACCCTGCCGGGACCGCGAACGATTCGATGATGGTCACCTTCGATCCCCTCACGGTTGCCTTGGCGCCCACGCCGACACCGTAGCGCGCAAACCCTTCCCAGATCTTGCACTCGTGACCCAGGCCCGCCACGCCGACGGCCGAGAGGATGCCGTCGCGCATGGACTCGAACTTCGGCGCCGCCGGCGTGAACGTCATGCCGTCGACGAGATAATCGAGCAGCAGGTCCTTCGACAGGCCGTCGCGCTGGAAGATCTCCCACAACCGCCAGCCGATCGCGCCGTACACCTCGCCGTCGAAGTGCACCCCGGTGCCGGCCACGTCGCCGTACGTGCGCAGCAGATGGTAGTTGGTATACCCGGCCGACCGGATGCCGAGGGGATCGCTCGCGGAATACTCGGCCACCCTGTCCTGGTTGTTGATGACCACCGCCAGCACGTCGCTCATGCCCTCGCCGATGGCGCCCGCAACGGGCCCGTCCATCCGGCCGATCATCCGCCACGTGAGGCCGTGGCCGTACTCGTGATAGACGATGTCGGAGTCGACGTCTCCGTCGCGCGAGAGCGGTTGCGTGTCGGCCAGCTTCACCGTGGCGTTCACCCCGGCCACCGAGCGCAGCGTCCCGCCGTCGGTCTGCCCGACCATCACCGACGGGATCGTAATCGTCGCGTCTGTGCCGCCCATCGTGAAGATCGCGTCCCCCTGGTTGTTCGCCATGATCGCCGCCACCGCGCCGGCGTTCTGCGCGTTTTTTACCTTGACGGTGAACGCGCACGTGCCGCGATCGATCAGCGCGATCTGTCCGGTCAGCGACCCTGGAGGCATCGCTTCGCACGCATCTGATGTCACACCCGTCGCATCGCTGACGAGCACCACGCCGCCGGTCACGCCGCTCGTGTCGAGCGCGGGGCCGAACTCGGCGCCCTGCGCCGCGTAGCTTCCCGCCACCGAGGAGGGCGCATTCACCCGCACCGCGTGCGTGCCGCGCCCCGACCATAGGAACATCTGCATCCGCGGGTTCTGGCCGTCGCGCGGCGTCGCGAAGTTCGCGTTGTCGGTGCCGCTGCCGTCCTGCGCCTCGGCGTTCACCGAGTCGCTGCCCCGTCCGCCCGCGCCGAAGTTGTTCTCCTGAAAGTTTCCGGTGGCTTCGGTGAATCCATGGCGGTAGAGCTCGTCGTGCAGCACGTTGTTCAGGTAGAAGAGATTCTGCGCGGCGAGGTTCCTGTTGCCGGTGGTTGACGGCGACGCCGAGAGATCGGCGGCGGCCAGAAAGTTGCCATCGCCGATGGTGGTGCCGCCGGGATCGGCCGCGTTGTTCGCGTCGGTGTCGAGGTACGCGCGGACGTTGTTGCCAGCGATGTCCACCGAGCGCTGACTGCCGCCGGAGAGCCAGCCGACTGGCGATTCGCTGTTGCCCGCGCCCGGGCCCGCCACGACTTCTTGTGGCGCGACCTCCGGGCTCACTCTGAAAATGTTGTACGAGTCTTGCGTGGTCCGCGCTTCGACCGCGAGCACGCTACCCCCGCCTTCGACCAGCGTGTGGTTGAGCAGGTTGCGCTGCTCGGTCCAGGTTTCCACGAGATATCCGGGACGGAGGGATCCATCCGTCAGCGGAATCGCCACGCGCGTCACTGTGGGATCGGCGTGGAAGAACGGCCCTCCGGCAAATGACGTCGTGTTGCCGTTCTGGCCTCTGGCCGACGGGCTTCCCGGAAATTCCGGATGAAGATGGCGCAGCGCGGCGCGCAGCGCCTGCTGGGCATTCGCGCGGGCGCCCGGCACATTACGCGGCACCGGAACGGTGGCATCGATGATCTGGATCACCTCGCCCGCCTCCGTGAGCGCAGCCCTGACGTAGGTGCCGTACACCGACAAGCCGGCCACCTGCTGCTCGAGCCGGATATCGGTGACGCCGGTGCGCGGATTGCGCGATTCGGAGACGGCGACCAGCGACGCCAGCGTCGCGTCGGACACGCCGCGCTCTCGCAGCGCCCCGGCGATGATGGCGCGCGGCGAGTCGTTGGACGGGCCGGTGAGGAGTGCGGCGTTGTCGAGCCGCCACACGCGCTCCTCCTGATGCTCGAAGCGCGGCGCCTGTTGAGCATTCGCCGTCGAAGCCAGGCAGAACACGAGAGCGAGAGAGAGGATGAGTCTGTGTGAAATGCGCATAGATGGGTCTCCTGACAGAATCCTTCGGACAAGTTGGTTTTGCTGCGGGGGAGCAATAGATTTTAGCACCGTCGCCGCCTCTTCGCGGCGCACCCTTCCGTTATACTTCGGGGTCTACGCCGTCGAACCCTTCCTCGAAATTGGCCGCGGAATATTCCGCCAAGGCTGCCGCCTACAGCCGGCACTGGGCGCCGGTGATCGGCCCCATGGCCCGGTCGATCCTCCGAGAGCTGCCGCTCCCTGCCGCTCAACATGTCCTCGATGTGGGCTGTGGAACCGGTGAACTGCTGCCCGTCCTTCACGCCGCCGCCCCGCGGGCGTGCGTGATGGGCGCGGATCGATCCGAGGGCATGTTGCGGATCGCCAAGCGAGCCGGCCGCCGGCCCCTGGCGGTCATGGACGCGGAGCGGCTGGCGTTTGGTGCGGAGAGCTTCGACGTGGCTGTTCTGGCCTTCGTCCTGTTTCACGTGCCTGATCCGACCGCGGCCCTCCGGGAAATCCACCGGGTCTTGCGGGCTGGCGGAACGGCCGGGATCGTGACATGGGGCGAGAATCCCGCGGCACCTTGGGTGGCCATCTGGAACGAAGTGCTCGACGGGCTTGGGGCCGCAGCCGACGCGCGAGATCCTGATGTGATGCAGCACGCGCTGATGGATGCACCGGAGAAGTTGACCGGGCTGCTGAAGTCGGCGGACCTCTCAGTGAGGCTGGTCTGGCGCGAGCGTTTCACCTGCCGATGGACGATCGAGGCCCTGCTCGCATTGCATGTCACCTGCGGCATGCCTGCCCGTCGCCTGGCCAGCCTGACTGAGGCCGTGCAGGCAGAATGCCGAGCCAGGGTGGAAGCACGCCTGAGACAACTGCCTCACGACGAACTGATCGAGCGGCCTGAAGTGCTGTTTGCCATCGCACATCGGCCGGCCTGACGCTGACTGCTGTGTTTCCTATTTCTTGCCGAGGTAGATCGCGTCGGTGACGGGGTCGCCCTGGGATGTCTTGCTCGCGCCCATCGTGATGAACATCATCGTGAAGTTCTCGTTCGGCGCCGCGCCGTGCCAGTGGAACGTCCCGCCGGGAACGAAGGCGCTGTCGCCGACAGCCAGTTCCCTGATCGGCTGCCCCTGAATCTGGAGGCGCCCGCGCCCTGCTTCGCCAAACACCAGCTGCCCGGCCGTGTGCATGTGCCACGTCGCGTTGCGTGCGCCGGCCGCGAAGACACGCCGGCCCACCGTGTACCCGGCCGGGTCGAGCGTGGTGGTATCGCCCGTGAAGCCGGTGGCCGGACCCAGCACGCCGCGCGCCGGCGCGGGCGCCGCTGACGCGCCGGGCGCCTGGGGAACCGGAGGCTGCTGCGCGTAGGCGGTGCAAACGGCACACATGGCGAAAGTCGCGGCAAATCGAAGGGTGTGGGGCATCTTGTTTCCTCTGCGCGACTGAAGTCGCGCCCTACGCCGCGTACTCTATGCGATTACGGGCCGAGCTGTTCGAGCTGGGTGAAATGGCTGTCATCGTGCGCGAGATCGAGGCTGTGCTCCTTCGCACACGCCCAGATCAGAAGATCGGCGAGCGGGGCGGTCACACCCGCGGCCCGGCCGCGATCGGCAAGTCGAATGGCCCGTTCCCAGACGCCGGACGAGATCGCATAGTCGGCGAGAAGCGCCTCGTAGTGTCTCAGGGCTTTCCGCTCCGCATCGTTCGTCACGCCCCGCCAAAGCTCGAGCCG
>JANNJO010000159.1:0-18805 GCA_031395755.1 Acidobacteriota bacterium | reverse complement strand
CGCCGCTGATCCAGGCGGATATCTTGCACGTTCGCGAATGTGAGCACGCGAACGTCGTCGGCCTGTCCCAACACATCTGAATAGAGGCCGCCGAAACGCGTCGGCGGGCTGAACTGGTAGTAGCGATGGTCGATCGCGGCGCCCAACGGCAGCAGCGCCTTCCCCGTCGCCTTCGCGCGGGCGGCCGAGTTCCAATCAAACTCGCCAATCTGAACGGTTTCACACGCGCGGCGGTAAAACGGAACCAGATCGGAATATTTGATCGGCCAGCCGCTCAGCGAAATGTAGTCTCGCGCTTCGAAATCCTGCGGGGTGAGCGGACGGCACCAGCCAGCCCAATGACCCGTCGTGCCGCCGAGCGCGCGAATCCGCATCGCGCGAACATTCCAGGTGTCGATGCCGGTCATCCGACCCTCGGACAGCGATTGCACCTCCGGATCCCGTTCAGCGCCGCCGCTCTCGAGGAGCAGGACGGACAGCCCGGACGCACGCAGATCCAGCGCGATGGTCATTCCTGCCGCGCCGGCGCCGGCAATGCACACGTCGGCCTCGAGCGTCGCGCCGTCGGCGAGCGTGCGAGCGTCGGTGATCATTTTGTTGCGGGATCCTTCCACAGCGGCGGTGGTGTGTCAATCACTCAAGAGCGTGAAGAAAACTGGCTTAGACGGAATATACGTAGCGAGTGGGAGGCATCAGCGAACGCGGCGATTTTCACCGTAACCGAAGTTCGCGAAGGATCATGAGTCGGAAGTGGAGCGCCGATGCCGGGCCTGAACGGAGCCTGGGACTTGACCAAATACTTGACCAGTTGACCAACAACGCCTTCAAAAATACCCGTAAGTTATTGGTGCGGAAGAGGGGATTCGAACCCCTACGCCCTTGCGGGCGCCAGCCCCTCAAGCTGGTGCGTCTGCCGTTCCGCCACTTCCGCGTCTTCCGGAATGTCGATAGAAGCGCTTACCCACGGCAAGTATATGGCAGACGCCGGACGCGGACAACAGAACGTGTCCCCCTGCTCATGAAAATCCACGAGGACCGGATGCAGGAAGAACAAACCCAATTTGTCGAAGCGATAGTCAGTCGTGGGGCTTAAAATGCTCAGGGCCCGACCATCGCGCACGTCCCTTTGGAGTAAACGACTATGACGTGGCTATCACGCACGAGCGCCCTGGTGTTGATTGCTGCGCTGGTGTCGGCGTCGTTTGCCCAGGCCGTCGATGTCTGGACCGTTGGCGTCGACAACACCCGCCAGGGTTGGAACAAGTTCGAAACAGTGTTGACGCCCGCGAACGTTCCCAAGCTGAAGAAGATTCGCGAATTCATTGTTGACGAAAAAATCGACGTATCACCGCTCGTCGTGGGCGATCAGCTCTACGTGTTCACCATGACGAACACGGCGTATCTCTTCGACGTCAACACGGGGGCCCAGCTCGCTACTCCACGCCAGCTCGCCGCGCCGTTCGATCCGCGCCCGGACCCCGGCCAAATGGACAGATGGTTGATCTACCGCAACTGGGGAATTACGGCGACTCCAGTGATTGACGTGGCCACGAACACCATTTATGTCACGACGTTCGGAAAACCGACCGCCAACAACCAGAACACAGAGCGTAACAACATGCTCTGGATACTCGACGCGAACACGCTGGCCGATAAGAAGCCACCGGTGCTCATTGCGGGCAATGCAGACAACGGCGGCGGCGGGATCGCGAACGGCTTCACGACGCCGTACCAGAAGATGCGCGCGGGCCTGGGGCTGTTGACCGACGCCGGTGGGAACAGGGCGGTAGTGGTCTCGTTCTCCATCAATGGCGAGAACCCGCGCGGTCCGGGACACGGATTCGTCGTCGCGTACGACGTGCGCGGCCTCAATCGCGAAGCCGGCTTCACGCCGACGCCAGCTATCTGGAATGTCACCCCGGGAGGAGGCGCCGGCGGAGTGTGGATGTCGGGCTCCGGGCCTGCGATCGACGGTGACGACATTTACCTCGCGACGGGTAACGGGATGGACCCTGGAACGCTGCCCGGCAACTTCAGCGAGAGCTTCGTCAAGCTTCGGTATACGGCCGGCGTCCCCGGCGTAGACAATGGCAAGCCGACGCTCGCTGTTGCCGATTACTGGGGCGCGTTCAGCGATTTTGGGCGTGCGGACGAAGATCAGGACCTTGGCGCTGCCGGTGTCTTCCTGATCCCCGAGCGAGGCAACCTCATCGGCGGCGGCAAAGATGGCATTCTCTACAACCTGGACAAGAACAATCTCGGGAAAGATACGTGGAATCCCCAGTTCAACCTCCCCTTTGTCGCAACGTATGCACCCAACGCGCCGAACGGCGCTGCGGGGCTCCCGACGACGACGGTGGCCGATCCGAACTGGCCGATCGCCAATCGCGATCGCAACCTCCCCGGACAGACACCCGCGGGCAAGAGCCATCACATTCACGGAACCCCCGTGTACATGGAGCGGGCGACGAGCGGGATCGTGTATATCTGGGGTGAGAACGAGCGCCTCAAAGCCTACAACTTCGACTTCGCCACGAAACGCATTGCGTCGTTCCGCGCCCAAGGGACGCAGATAGCGTCGGGCAACATGGACGCGCCCGGCGGCATGCCTGGGGGACGCCTCGTCGTCTCCTCCAACGGCACGGCCCCAGGCACAGGCGTTGTCTGGGGCGTGTACCCGACGCAGGGGAATGCGAACTCAGCGGTCGTTCACGGCGCGCTCGTCGCGTACGACGCGACGACGGTCCTCAACGGTGGCAAGCTGAAGCAGCTGTTTCACAGCGACGCGAACCCTGCCAGCAATATGGGGAACTTTGCCAAGTACTCCACGCCGGTCGTGGCGAACGGAAAAGTGTACGTCGGGACGTTCAGCAACAAGGTCGTCCAGTACGGCCTCTGAGGGAATATGAGGAACATCATAGTGATTGCCGCAGCCGCACTAGCTGCCTGGGGTGCTGTGTCCCACGCGCAGAGGGAGCCATCTGCTCCCGTTGCGGGCCCGGCACCTGCGAGTACTGGCTTGAGCGATTTGGAGGCAATGACCTTTGGCTGTCCTAAGGCTGCCTTGAATGCAGCAGCACGCGAGGCAGTCAAAGCGCCTTCGCAGGGGACCTATCAATTCGCTTACTTCAGAATCAACAGCGACTCTCACCATGCATCGTATGAGATCCATTTCAAGAGCAACTACCAAGGAGAAGCAGATTTGAAGTATTGCGTTGCCATTTACTGCCAACAAGGATGGGATCCCAAAACGACAAAGACTTCAGTAACGTTGATGGGCAATGAGCATCAGCCTGTGGGGGGTGCGGCCCACGGAGCCGATTGCGGCGCCAAGCCAGCGCCTGTGAAACGCCGATTGACGCGATGACTCGACGAACATTGTTCCTGCTCCTGTTCCTGGCCGCGCTGAACCTGGTTCGCCCGTTCGCCGCGGGTCAAGGTGGCGCCAATTCCGTTGCCCACCCCGGCTTTGACGGCATCTGGAACTCCGCCACCGCCACCCCACTCGAACGCCCCGTGCAGTGGAAGGACAAAGCCTTCTTCACGCCCGAGGAAGCCGCGGCGTGGGAACGCCAGGTCGCTGACCGCAATCAGGACTCTTCTCCCGGGGCCGCCTCGAAGAACGTCGGCACTGGCACATACAATACGTTCTTCCGCGAGTTCGGCACCCGCACGGTCAAGACCCTCCGGACTTCGATCATTACCGACCCTCCCGATGGCCGCATTCCCGCACTCACGCCCGCGGCTGCCGACGTCAAGCGCCGCCGTCTCGAGGGGTTGAAGAACCCCGCGAGCGCCCAGGAGACGGGTCTTCAGGATCAGTGTCTGGCGTTCGTCACCGCCGGGCCGCCCATGCTTCCGTATTCCTACAACAGCAACTATCAGATCATGCAGACCAAGGATGCATTCGTTGTGCACGCGGAGATGATCCACGACACCAGAATCATTCGCCTGGACGGCCGTCCGCATCTTCCACCCAGTATCAGGCTGTGGATGGGCGATTCGGTCGGTCACTGGGCAGGCGATACGCTCGTAGTGGACACGACGAACTTCAACGCCGGCGGCGGCTTCTACGGGGACGCGGGCGTCAACTTCGGGTGGGTCCGGAATCTTCACCTGGTAGAGCGGTTCAGTCTTCTCGACGCCGATACCCTGCTCTACCAGTTCGAGATCGACAACCCCACCGCCTTCACGCAACCCTGGAAGGGGGAACTGACCATGGCGCGGTCGTCCGGACCCATCTACGAATTCGCCTGCCACGAAGGCAACCACGCGTTGCCGAACATGCTCAACGGATACCGCGCCAGCGAACGCCAGGCAGCCAACCCGGCGGCGCGCTGAGCTACACTGCGGCGCCGCATCTGGCGCTCGACGGCTCGCTCGGTCGGGAAGTCGCCATCAAAGTGTTGCCGCGTTCTGACAGACGTACTATTTTGCCGGTGCCGGAGGCGGTGCGACCGGCGCCGGTTTCGGTAGTGCGGTCGGTGGAGGCGCAGGCGTCCCGCTGACCACCGAGCTGGTGCCGCGCTGCCCGATGATCGAGAGCGACAGCGCGAACAGCATGAAGAGCACGGCCGCGATGGCGGTGGCTTTGGTCAGCAGCGTGGCGCCAGAGCGCGCGCCGAACGCGGCCTGGCTGCTGCTCCCGCCGAACGCGCTGGCGATATCGCCCCCGCGCCCCTGCTGCAGAAGAATCACCAGCGACAGGATCAAACACACGAGCACGTAAATAGCGATGAGGGCGTAATACATAAATTAGTCGTCAGTCGATAGTCGTCAGTCGCCAGTATGGAACCACCAATTATACTGCGGCGGGGCGGCTCTTGACGATGATGTCGTAAAACGCTCGGACATCGAGGCTTGCGCCGCCCACCAGCGCCCCGTCGATATCGGGCTGCGCCATCAGATCGCGGATGTTGTCGGGTTTGACGCTCCCGCCGTAGAGCACGAGACACCGATCCGCGGCCGGCGCACCAAACCATTGCCGCAGGCGCGAGCGGATGTGCGTGTGCGCTTCCCCGGCCTGCGCCGGCGTGGCCGTCCGGCCCGTGCCGATCGCCCATACCGGCTCGTACGCAATCACCAGCGCCGCAATCTGGTCGCCGGTCAGCCCGTCGAGGCCGGCTTTGATCTGGCGATCGAGGACGTCCATCGTTTCGTTGCGCTCGCGCTGATCGAGCGTCTCGCCGATGCACACGATCGGCTTCAGCGAGCCGGCAATCGCGGCCATGATCTTGCGATTGACGGTCACGTCGGTTTCGCCGAACAGCGTGCGCCGCTCGGAGTGCCCGACGATGACGTAGTCGGCCCCCGCTTCCCTGATCATGCCGGCGCTGATCTCTCCTGTGAAGGCGCCTTCACGCTCCCCGGACATGTTCTGCGCGGCGATCGCGACGCTGCTGTTGCGCGCCGCTTCACAGCCGGCGTGCACGGCCGTGAACGGCGGCGCCACCACGACCGTGACATCGGTCATCTCCTTGACCAGGCTGCGCAGTTCTTTGACATAGACCGTCGTCTCGTGAACGGTCTTGAACATTTTCCAGTTGCCGGCGATGAATGGTTTTCGCATGATGCCTCGGCGCGGCTGAAGCCGCGCCCTACTTGTTGGTTAACGCTTCCACGCCCGGCAGTCGACGGCCGCCGAGAAATTCGAGCGAGGCGCCGCCGCCGGTCGAGATGTGCGCAATCCGATCCGCGACGCCGGCCGCGTTAATGGCCGCGATGGAGTCGCCGCCGCCGACGATCGTGGTGCCTTTCACCTCAGCGACCGCGCGGGCAATCGCGTTGGTACCGCTGGCGAACTCCGGAATCTCGAACACGCCCATCGGTCCGTTCCACACAACGGTCTTCGCGTCCTCGATCATGCTGGTATAGGCCTCGATGGTCCTCGGGCCGATGTCCACGCCCATCCGCTCGCCGATCTTCGCGTCTCCGACATCGAGGACTTCGTGCGGCGCGCCCGCTTCGAGCCGTCCGGTCACCACGTGATCGATCGGCAGGCCGATCGTCAGTCCCCGCTCCCCGGCCCTGGCCTCGATCTCCCTCGCGGAGTCGAGCTTGTCGTCTTCCACGAGCGAGCGGCCGACCGGAACGCCTCGCCCCTTGAGAAACGTATACGCCATGGCGCCGCCGATGATGAGGCGATCGACACGACCGAGAAAATTCTGAATGACGTCCAGCTTGTCCGACACCTTCGCTCCGCCGAGGATCGACACCAGCGGCCGTTCGGGCGATTCGAGCACGCGCCCGAGATACTCGAGCTCCTTTTCCATCAACAGTCCGGCCGCCGCCTGTGGGACGTGGCGCGTGATGCCTTCGACCGACGCGTGCGCGCGATGCGCGGCGCCGAACGCATCGTTCACGTAGAACTCAGCGAGCGAAGCGAGCTCCTTCGCGAACCCCGACTCGTTCTTTTCCTCCTCGGGATGAAACCGGAGGTTCTCCAGCAATACGACACCGCCCCCCGATCTGTGCGCCGCGTCGACGGCCGATTTGGCCGGGTCGCCGATGCAATCCGTGGCAAACGTGACGGGGCGGCCCAGCAGGTCCGCCACCTTCGCCGAAACCGCCTTCAGGCTGTAACTCATATTCACCTGACCCTTCGGGCGGCCGAGATGCGAGGCCAGAATCACCGTCGCGCCCTTGTCGAGCGCGTACCTGATGGTCGGAAGCGAGGCGCGAATACGTGTGTCATCGCCCACCGCGCCGTTTTCGAGCGGCACGTTGAAGTCGACCCGGACAAACACGCGCTTGCCGGCCAGCTCGAGATCGCGGATGGAAAGCTTCATGGTTGACTGACGACTGACGACTGACGACTGTCAGATCCCCTTCTTCACCATGTAGCCGATCAGATCGACGCAGCGGTTCGAGTAACCCCACTCGTTGTCGTACCACGAGAGGATTTTCACGAAGTCGCCGTCCATCACCTTGGTGTACTCCGCATCGAGAATGGATGAGTGCGGGTTGCCGCGGAAGTCGATCGAGACGAGCGGCTCGGTCATGTACTGCAGAATCCCCTTGAGCGGGCCGTTCGCCGCCTCCCGGAACGCGCCGTTCACTTCGTCGTTCGACGTCTTCTTCTCGACGAGCACGGCAAGGTCAACCACCGACACGTTGGGCACCGGCACGCGCATGGCGATGCCGTCGAGCTTGCCCTTCAGTTCGGGGAGCACTTCGCCCACGGCGGACGCGGCGCCCGTGGTGGTCGGAATGATCGACAGCCCCGCGGCGCGCGCGCGCCGGAGGTCTTTGTGCGGAAGGTCCAGCAACTGCTGATCGTTCGTGTACGCGTGAACGGTCGACATCCAGCCTTTCTTGATGCCGAACTTCTCGTGAAGAATCTTGGCGACCGGCGCCAGGCAGTTTGTGGTGCACGACGCATTCGAGATGATCTGGTGCCTGGCCGGGTCGTATTTCTCGTGATTCACGCCCATCACGACCGTGATGTCCGGACCTTTGGCGGGTGCCGTGATGATCACGCGCTTGGCTCCCGCCGTGATGTGCGTGGCTGCCGGGTCGCGGTCGGTGAACAGGCCCGTCGACTCGATCACGATATCGACGCCGAGATCGTTCCAGGGCAGCTGCGCCGGGTCGCGGAAGGACAGGACCTTGAACTGATCGCCGTCGACGGCGATGCCGTCGCCCTGCACCTCGACTTTCGACTTGAGATTGCCGAGCACCGAGTCGTACTTCAGCAGGTGGGCGAGCGTGGCCGAGTTGGTGAGGTCGTTCACTGCGACGAAATCGATTTCTTTATTGCCGAGCGCCGCGCGCATGATGTTGCGGCCGATTCGCCCGAACCCGTTGATGCCGACTTTCACAGCCATGACCCCTCCACGCACCTCGAAAAATGACGAACGTCCAAAAGGGGAATTCTAATGTACGATCACCCCGGCACGAAATCCCACATCCATGTACGCCGTCTACAGCCTGCTCATTCTGATAATCGGCGTGATCGCATCGCCGTATCTGGCGTATCAGGCGATTCGCTACAAGAAGTACATCGGCAGCCTCGGTCAGCGCATGGGCTACCTGCCGGTGTCGTTCAATCTGGATGGAGAAGAATCCATCTGGATCCACGCCGTCTCGGTCGGTGAGGCGCTGACGGTCAGGGCGCTGATCGCGGATCTGAAGCGCCGGTACCCCCATCTCCGCATCTTCCTGTCCACGACGACGATGACGGGGCAGCAGATCGCGCGCCGGAACGTGCAGGACGTGGACGCGGTATTTTACTTTCCGTTCGATCTGTCGTTCATCGTCCGCCGCACGCTGCGCCTCGTCAGGCCCAGGCTGTTCGTCATGATGGAAACCGAAATCTGGCCGAACCTCCTTCACGAGTGCAAGCGGATGGGCGTCGCGACGGTGATGGTGAACGGGCGGATTTCCTCGCGCTCGTATCCGCGCTACAAACTGGTGCGGCCGTTCTTCAGAAAGGTCCTGGCGGATGTCGACAAGTTCTGCATGCAGGGCGAAGAGTCGGCGCGGCGCCTTATCGACATCGGCGCGGATCCCGCTCGCGTCGTCGTGACCGGCAGCCTGAAATTCGATTCGATGCAGGTGCCGGGTGCCACAACGCTCGAAGGCCGCGGCCAGAACCGCGTGCTTCGCTATTTCCGGATGACGTCCGGGCGCCCCGTGATCGTCGCCGGCAGCACCATGCGCGAGGAAGAGCAGATCGTGCTGCAGGCCTTCAGGCGCATCAAGTCCAGCGTCGGCAGCGCTGCGAATCCTCTGCTGGTGATTGCGCCGCGCAATCCTGAACGGTTCGCAGAAGTGGCGCAGCTGACGAAGAATCAGGCGTTCGTGACCGTGCGGCGGAGCGATCTGCCGATCGACGCGGAACCGCGCGCGGAGGTCGTCATCCTCGACACGATCGGTGAGCTCGCGCAGGTGTACCAGATTGCGACGGCGGTGTTCGTGGGAGGCAGCCTGGTCGATGCCGGCGGTCACAACATCCTGGAGCCCGCCGTGTTCGGCAAGCCGATTGTGTTCGGGCCCCACATGCAGAATATCAAGGAGATCGCCGACGCGTTCGTGACCCACGATGCGGGTATCCAGGTCCAGAACGCGCGGGGGCTGGAGGAGGCGCTGCTGGCGCTGCTCACCGACCCGGTGCGCCGCGCGCGCATTGGGGCCGCAGCCCGCGCGCTGGTGGAATCCAACCGCGGGGCCAAGGACAAGAGCCTCGCCATTATCGCGCAGCTGCTGCCGCTGCGAACAAGGTCGATGGGCGTGGTGCGGCCGTTCCGCGTCGTCCACTGAATTGCTTCACCTCCTCTACAGCCACATCGCGCGAGCGCGCCGGCGCTACTATCAACGCCGCCCCCATCTGAGGCGTCGTCTCGCTGCGCCTGTGATCAGCATCGGGAATCTCACCGTCGGCGGCAGCGGCAAGACGCCGCTCGCGGCAGAAATTGCCCGGGTGCTGCTCGATCTGGGCGAACGCCCCGCGATTCTCAGTAGGGGGTACGGACGAAGGACGCCTTCGGATGGGGTGGTCATCGTCAGCGACGGCCGGCAACGGCAGGCTGATGTCGACCACTCGGGCGACGAGCCGTTCATGCTCGCGCGAATGGTTCCTCAGGCGGCGGTGCTTGTATGCTCCAGCCGCTACGTGGCGGGCCGCCTGGCCGAGTCGCGACTCGGGTGCACCGTCCATATCCTGGACGACGGTTTTCAGCATTTCGATTTGATGCGAGACATCGATCTGCTGGTGGCGCCGGACGCGCTGAATGACGTCCGGACGCTGCCCACCGGCCGCTTTCGCGAGCCGCTGGATGCCGCGAGAGACGCCGACGCGCTGCTCATCGAGACACCCCACAAAGATCTCGCGGCGCGCCTCGGCGTGCCAATCGCGTTCGAGTTCACCCGGCGGCTTACGGGACCTGCTGCCGACACACCGGCGTTTGCATTCGCCGGCATCGCCAGGCCCGAGCGCTTCTACAGCGATCTCGAGAAATCGGGCTGGCAGATCACCGGCCGGCGATCCTTCCGCGATCACCATCATTACTCGCGCCGCGACATCGAGGCGCTCATCGCAGAAGCCCGGCAATCGGGCGCTCGGGTGATTCTGACGACGGAGAAAGACGCGGTACGGCTGAAAACCGAGAGCCGCGATATCCCGATTGTGCCGATGCCGCTCGAGATTGCCATCGAGCCGCGCTTCACGGTCTGGCTGACAGAGCGCCTGCGGAGCGTCCGCTCCGCATGAGATATCGCCTCGAATATCTGATCGTCAAAACCGTGGAGCTTTGCCTGCGCCCCCTGCCTTTCGTCGCCGTCCGGACGCTGGGTGAGGGCCTCGGCCTGATGTTCTATCTCGTCGATCGGGTCCATCGCCGCATCGCGCTGGCGAACCTCGAGGTCGCGTTCCCGAAGCGGGCGCCGGAGGAACGGCGCGCCATCGCGCGGTCGATGTTCAAGCATTTCGGCCGCCTGCTGCTCGAACTGCTGAAGTACGCGTCGCTGCCGGACGAACGTCAGCTGGCGCTGGTGGCGTGGGAAGGCGAGGAGCGCGTGCGGCTCGCGCTGGCGCAGGGAAAAGGCATTCTGTTCTGTACCGGGCATTTCGGGTTCTGGGAGCAGCAGGCCCTCGCTCACGCGCTGAAGTTCGAGCCGATGGCCGTCATGGCGCGCCCGCTCGACAATCCGAAGCTGCACGATCTGCTCGAGCGCGTGCGCACGTCGAACGGCAACCCGGTGCTCTACCGTCGCGGCGCCGTGCGCAAGGCGCTGCGGCTGCTCGCAGACGGCAAGGGCGTGGGCATCCTGATCGATCAGCACATGACCAGCCCCGACGCCATTTACGTGGATTTTTTCGGCAGGCCGGCGGCGACAACGTCGACGCTCGCGGCGCTCGCGCTGCGCACCGGCGCGCCTGTCATCCCGTTGTTTGCGTTTCCGCTGCCCGATGGCCGCTATCGTATGATTTACGAGCATCCGGTCGAGCCGCCCCGACACGATTCTCCCGACGCCGTGCGTGAATTTACGCAGCGCTGCACCGACGTGCTCGAGATGCACGTGAGACGGCATCCCGAGCTGTGGTTGTGGATGCACCGGCGATGGCGCGATGCGCCGGGTCCGGCGCTCGCCGCGGCGCCGGGGATGTTCCCTTCGGCGAAGTCGGACTTGGTGTCTGAAGACGGGATTAGGGATTAGGGATTGGGGATTAGGGATTGGAAGTACTAATTCTGGCGCCGAACTGGCTGGGGGATGCGGTGATGGCGCTGCCCGCCATTCGCGACGTCCGCCGGCATTTTCACGGAGAGTCGCTGACGATGGCCGCCAGGCCCTCAGTGGCCACGCTGTTTCGCGCGGTTCCCGGCATCGATCGCATCGCCGTGCTCAATTCGAAGAAGGACGTCACGCGGTTGCACGCAGCCATCGGGATACTCCTGCCGAACTCTTTCAGCTCCGCCTGGCTGCTCAAGCGCGCGAGCGTGAGAGAACGGTGGGGGTACCGTGCCGATTTTCGAGGCCTGCTGCTCACGAGGGGTGTTCGACGGCCGAAGCACAAGGTGCACTTCGGCGAGTACTATTCGAATCTGGTTCGTCGGCTGGGTGTCGAGACCGGACCTCTGACGCCGCAGCTCGTGGTCCCTCCGGCCGCCATCGCTTCAGCCGCGACGCTGCTCGAAGAGCGGGGCTGGAAAGCCGGCCAGCCGCTGATCGGCATTGCCCCCGGCGCGGCCTTCGGCCATGCCAAGCGATGGCCGTCGAAGAGATTCGCCGAGCTGGCGGGGATGCTGAGCCGTGAGCTCGGCGCCGCGTGCGTGATCCTCGGCCGCGCAGACGATCGCGATGCCGCGCGGGACGTGGGAGGCATCAATCTCGTCGGCCACACGGATCTGCTGATGTTGATGGGTGTGCTGTCGCACTGTCGCGCGCTCGTCGCCAACGACTCCGGCACGCTGCATGTTGCGGCCGCCCTCGGCGTGCCGGTGGCAGGTATTTACGGCCCGACCGACGAACGCTACAGCAGGCCGCTGACCTCGATCGAAGGCGCCGGCCACCGGGTGGCGGCGATCGTCGAGCCGGTGTTCTGCCGGCCGTGTTTTCTGGCAGATTGTCCGATCGACCATCGATGCATGAAAAGGATTTCAGCCGACCGGGTGTACGACTCCGTCCGGCAGTTTCTCCAGGAGACTCACGCGTGACCCGACAGCGAGCCGTGTTTCTCGATCGCGACGGTACCATGATCGAGGATGTGGGCTATCTCGATCGCCTCGAGCGGCTGAAGCTCTTTCCGTACACCATCGACGCGGTGCGGCTGTTGAATCACGCGGGGTTCAAGGTCGTGGTGGTGACGAGCCAGAACGGCGTCGCCAACGGGGTGCTCACGGAGGAATTCCTGGGCGAAGCCCACGCGCACCTGTCGCGGGCATTCGAAGCGGCCGGCGCCAAGGTCGACGGCTACTACTATTGTCCCCACTCGCCATACGCGACGGTCGAGCGCTACCGGACCGATTGCGAATGCCGCAAACCGAAGCCCGGTATGATACTGGCGGCTGCCGCGGATCACGGGCTCGACGTCGAACGCTCCTTCGTGGTCGGCGATCGCTGGCGTGATATCGAGATGGGGCTGGCCGCCGGTACCAAAGCGGTGCTGGTGGAAACGGGATATGGCCGGACCGAAGCGACCCGGCCACCGGCGAACATGGCCCACGTCCCAGTCGTCGCGAACCTGATCGCAGCCACGAGCTGGATAGTGCGCCATGCGTGACAAGAGAGCCATTCATCCACGTCCAGGAGAGAGCGAGCGGCAGGCGAGGTTCCTCGAGCTGATCGATGCCTTCCCCGCGAGACGAGTGGCGGTGGTCGGCGATCTGATCGCCGACGAGTTCATCTACGGTCGCGTCGCGCGTCTCTCGCGCGAGGCACCGGTCCTCATTCTCCAGTACGACTCGACCGAAATTCTGCCCGGCGGAGCCGGGAACGCCGCGAAGAACGTCGCGGCGCTCGGCGCGCGCACGCAGATCGTCGCCCTTGCAGGAAAGGACCAGCCGGGGACACGGCTGCGGGCGAGCCTTCGCCACGTCGACACCAGAGGACTCCTCCGGCCGAGCGGATATTGCACGCCGGTGAAGACGCGGATTCTGGCCGGCGGCGTACACACGGCCAAACAGCAGATCGTGCGGATCGATCGCGTGGTCTCGACGGAGTATGACGCGAAGAGCCGAGCCGAGTTCGGGCGAGCAGCATTGACGGCCGCCGCTGAATGCGACGCGATTCTGATTTCGGATTACGGCACCGGCCTGGTGACGCCCGACCTGGCGCGCGCCCTCGGCAGGAAGGTCGCGGGACGGTCTCGGCGGCGGCCGGTCCCGATTCTCGTCGACTCGCGCTACGACCTGCTGAGATATCGGGGGCTGACCGCCTGCACGCCGAACGAATCCGAAGTCGAGCAGATCTTCGGCGTGAAGATCGGCGACAACGTCAGGTCGCTCGAGCGGGCCGGCCGCGAGCTGCTGACGCGCACGCGGATGAGCGCGGTGCTGATTACCCGCGGGAGCCGCGGCATGGCGCTGTTCGAGGCCGGGCGCCCGACGATTCATGTGCCCATTTACGGATCGGACGAGGTGGCCGACGTGACGGGCGCCGGCGACACCGTAATCGCGACGCTGACGCTGGCTATCGCCGCAGGCGGTTCGTTCTACGAAGCCACGCGGCTGGCGAACTACGCGGGCGGCATCGTCGTCATGAAGCGCGGCACCGCGACAGTGTCGTCAGATGAGCTGCGCGCGGCCGTGCGCTCCGAAGCTCCAGGGATTAGGGACTAGGGATTAGGGATTAGGGATTAGGGGTTGGATGGGACGGGTTGTGGACGAAAGCGAGCTTGGCGATCTTGTCGCCGCCGATCGCGCGGCAGGCCGCACGGTGGCCTTCGCCAACGGATGCTTCGACGTGCTGCATGTCGGGCATGTGCGGTACCTTGCGGATGCGGCGGCGCAGGGCGATCGGTTGATCGTGGCGGTGAATGACGATGAGTCGGTGACAGGATTGAAGGGGCCGGGGCGGCCGATTTTGAGCGCCGCGGATCGCGCCGAAATAGTCGCCGCTGTCGAGCGCGTCGATTACGTTCTCACGTTCTCCGACCCGGATGTGAATCGGCTGCTCAGGCTGCTGAAGCCCGACGTGCACTGCAAGGGCACCGACTACACCGCGGACACCGTGCCCGAGCGCCACACCGTGCTCGCCTACGGCGGCCGCATCGCCATCGTCGGCGATCCCAAGGATCACTCCACGCGCGATCTCCTCGCGCGGATTAAGGGTTCTTGAACATCCTCATCGTCCGGCTCGGCTCGCTGGGCGACATCATTCACGCCATTCCAGCGGCCGCGGCGGTTCGCCGCGCGCATCCAGACGCGCGGATCGACTGGCTCGTCGACGTTCGCCACCGCGACCTGCTGGAGCTCGTGCCGGTGATCGATCGGCGCATAGCCGTGAACACCAGCGGCGCCGGCTCCGTGCTCGAAATCGTGCGCGAGCTCCGGAGAGGCGCGTACGATGCCGCGATCGATCTCCAGGGGCTATTGAAGTCTGCGGTGCTGGCGCGTCTATCCGGCGCCAGGCGCGTCATCGGATTTCCCGCGCCGCTGTTGCGGGAACGGGCGGCTCGCCTGTTCTATACCGAAACCGCGGGAGAGCCGGCGCCTCATGTCATCGACAAGAACCTGTCTGCCTTGAAGGCGCTGGGCATTCGCGTGCCGGATGTTGAATTTCCGCTCGAGGATCGCAAGCCGGAGATCGCGGCGGACGCCCGCGCGCGCCTTGGAATCGGACCGCACGATCGCTTCGCCATCATTAATCCCGGTGCGGCATGGCCGAACAAGCGATGGCCGCCGGTGTACTTTGCAGAAGTCGCGCGCGCGCTGGCCGCGCGCCACAACCTGCGGTCGATCGTGTTATGGGGGCCTGCCGAAGAGCAACTTGCGCAGGATGTCGTGGCCGCGTCCGAGGGCGCCGCAGCGGCGTCACCACCCACGACCATTGCCGATCTCGTGTCGCTGACCAAGGCAGCGGCCGTGATGATCTCCGGCGATACGGGTCCGATGCACGTCGCCGGAGCCGCAGGCACGCCGCTCATCGGCATCTTCGGGCCGACCGATCCGGGACGCAACGGTCCGTGGGCGGAGGACGACCTCACGGTTTCGCGGTTCCACACCTGCTCGTGTCACTATGAGCGCCGGTGCCGTATTGCCGCATGGTGCCTCGTTGATATTTCCCCGCGGGAAGTCATGGAGCTGGTGGACAGGCGGCTGGGGCATGTCTGAGAAAGGTGAGAGAGGTGAGAAAGGAAAAAGGAATAAGGAAAAGGGAATAGAGACGTGGCTTGCGAGATGGCGGGTGCCGCTCGGATTCGCGTGCGGCGTTGCCGTGCTCTGGCTGGCGCGGCCGACGCCCCGTTGGCTGATGGTCGGCGGCGCCATTGCGGCAGCCGGGGAACTGCTGCGGATCTGGGCTGCGGGTCATCTGGAGAAGGGCCGCGAGGTGACGGGCTCGGGCCCGTATCGTCTGACCCGGCATCCTCTTTATGCAGGGTCCGCGATCATCTCGCTCGGCGCCGCCGTCGCTTCAGCGCGTGTAAGCGTCGCAGTTCTCATCGGGGTGTATATGGTCATCACGATCGCGTCGGCGATTCGGCACGAAGAGGCGGGCATGCGGACCTCCTTCGGTGATCAGTACGATGCCTACCTGGAGTCGCGCGCCGCGCCGGTGGAGCGGTCGTTCAGCGTGAGCCGCGCGATGAAGAACAGGGAGTACCGCGCCGTCGCCGGCCTGGTCGCGGTGGCGGCGATTCTTGCGGTGAAGGCGACGTGGAAGTAGAATGTCTTGTTTGGCGGGACGGTCGAACTGGCCGCGGGAGCCTGCCCCGCCGTAGCGCGGAGCGCGAAGGCGGGCGGTTAGCTCAGCGGTAGAGCACCGGCTTTACACGCCGGCTGTCACAGGTTCGATCCCTGTACCGCCCACCATTCACCATCGCCCATGCGGGGCTGTAGTTCAGTTGGTTAGAACGCCGGCCTGTCACGCCGGAGGTCGCGGGTTCGAGTCCCGTCGGCCCCGCCATTTTCCACTAGCAAAGTGACACGTCGAGAGGCCACCGCAAGATTGTGGTCTCTCGCTCCGTCTCGTCTATCAGACGCCTTCGCATTGAGGGTGGCACCCCTGCGTTCGAGGCTCAGCCTCGCGGTGGAGTCAACCGCCCAGGACTAGGGGTTCGTCCTACAAACACGGATAGCGCTTGACTCCCTTGGAACGCTACGGAACAATCGCGCCTCACGCATCGAACTCCAATACACAAATTGACGAGCGCGCACGGCATCGATTGCGAGCGCAAGCACCCTCTCCATGTGATTCGGACGCAGGCCGATAGCACCGCGACGGGCAAACCAGGAGGACTGTATGGCCAATATTGAATACTGGATTCAGCTCGAAAACCGCCCGTGGGACACGTCGCATCGCAACATCGACAGGCTTACTGGGCTGGACATGAAGGAAACAACGGGGAAGGATCCCGTGAACGTGGAAATCACCTCGCCCGGCACTGGGGTGAAAAAGACACGTCGGATGTTCAACCCGCTGCGCGGGGATGACGGCAACGTCAAGGATGCTCTCATCCTCCGGCGCTACAAGCCCCCAACGAAGCCCGATCAGAGCGACGCGTGGACCGTGCCCGAGGACCGTAAGGTCAATCCGTGGGATCTCAACGAACCCGACCCGACCGACAATGGAACCATGGGGACGATTCCGGGTCCCGTGATCGAATGCAATGTTGGCGATTCGGTGATCGTTCATTTCCGTAACCACGATCAGCGCGGGACGCTGACGAAAGGCGTGTGTTTCGACATTCCTTTCGGAGGCGGCCGCTTCTGCTTGCCGGACTTTTTCGCCCCGATCGAGATCGAGAAGCGCGTGCATAGCTTGCACCCGCACGGGTTCGTCTTCGAGGCGACCTCGGATGGGGCCTATCCGCTCTCGCCGGCCGATCCGGCCCAGCCAGTAACGGGCTCCCCAGGGCCGGATGAATCCGCCGCATGGGCGAGCGTGCCGGGCTTCACGGGCAGCCTTAAAAAAGGCGACCGCGTCCCGCCAGGCGGCACGTTTATCTACGAGTGGAACACGATCGGTTGGCCGACCACGGCCGGCGTCTGGCTCTACCACGACCATTCGATCTGCGACATGGAGAACGTGGATCTCGGGGCGATTGGCATAATCGCCATCCACAATCCAGCCGACACCGAGCAAGAGGTCGATATTCGTGATCCGAACGATCCGACAAAACTGGATCCGACATTTCTACCGGGCGGAAACCCGAATGGTGTGCCGGTCGTCCTTCAATGCACTCCGTTTCCCGGCATTAACCCACATGTCTTGCCGCACGATCGCGCGGGACTCGGGCTGTTCACCGGAGCCGCACATGCTCACGGCGCACACGCTGCGCCGACCGGGAGCTTGCTCGATGTCGCGATCGAGGCGACGCGCCACGGCGGCTCGATGCATACGCACGGTGGGGAGGCTCCCCAGTTCAATCGTTTGATCCAACGTGGCGATCTCATCGTCGAACTAGATGAAAAACTGGTGAAGATCGCCAGGCTCTGCCTGCCGCGTTTCGCCACGCCGCCGACCAAGGCTCTTTATCTCCAGCTCTACCATACGCTCAGCGGCGTCTCTACGATGATGATCAATGGGCGCACGTTCTTGGGTAATACACCCACGATGGTCGCGGGCCGAGAGACGCGCATGCGTTTTGGCGTCGTCGGGATGGGGACCAGTGGTAGCGGCTTCCATACGTTTCATATCCACGGGCACCGGTGGGTCTTGACCGGCCCGCAGGGCAACACCCCGGGCGAAATCCAGGGCAGTCCGCAGGTTCAAGCTATCTCGCAGTTCGAGGACACCCGCCTCTTCGGCCCGGCCAACTCCTTCGTCTTCACCATTGACGGCAAGTCCGGCAGTTTCATGCGCGCGGGCGGGCCGAGTCCCGATGCGTCCCTCGGCGAATGGCACATGCACTGCCATGTCTTGAATCACATGATGGATGGAATGATGGGTTCGTTGCTCATTGTCCGGGGCGGCGAGCTGGCGCTGTTTCTACCGTCGGGCGTACCGTGCCCGGATCACGGCGGCGGCGGTGGTGGCCACAACGGCGGCGACGGCGGGGACGCACCGATGACGGCGACCGTCAAGAGCACGAACGCGTGCGAGTGGAGAGACGACGCCGGCGGCACGCCAGAAACGACCATCATGGTTGGCGGAACCGTGACTTGGCAGGAAGCTGGCTGCGGCGGGCATACGATCATCAGCTCCGGCGCGCCGTTATTCCCGAACCTGATGACGTTGCCCGGCAGCCGGACCTTCGCCGCCGCTGGAGACTACAAGTATTTCTGCGGCATCCACGGCGGCGACCCAGTGGCGAAGACGGGCATGTGGGGCATCGTCCACGTGGTGCCGTAGGGAGGGCCTCTGTGCCCGCGAGGTAAAGCTATGAAGCGCAAAACCACGAAACCGAAACGCTCTGGCGGAGCGCCCGCCACCCGCGGCAAGGCCAGACCGATCGCTGTAACCATCCGCGCGCCCTTGGGGGCATTTCCTGAGGGCGAGCGAGCGCCCGAGACGATGGTTGCAGCGTTTGACGAAGATGATGCGCCGCTGGGCTTCGCACCGGTCGAGCGCGGCCTGGCAAAGCTGGTCCTGCCCGCGGGGTTTGCCGGCCGCCCTGTCCGCGTCTTTCACGCGCCCGTGGAGGAGGCGGTGCCCGACCCTACGGTCGCGCGACTGCGTCGCAGGCTCGCCGTCGAGGAGCAGT
>JANNJO010000152.1:0-36973 GCA_031395755.1 Acidobacteriota bacterium | reverse complement strand
CCGATGTCGCTGGGCATCGGCGAGGGCAGCGAGTTGCAGGTTCCGCTCGCGCGCGTCGTCATTGGCGGCCTGTTGACCTCCACCTTCATCACGCTGGTGTTCGTGCCGACGGTCTACACGCTCTTCGAAGAGGGATGGTCGGGACTCTGGAAGAAGCGACCCCATCAGGAGCAGGCGGCGCACTAAAAACCTGAGCGGACGGCCGCTGCTCTGATGGATGAGGACCAGGATTCCGATGCGTAAAACAGTCATCATCGCCGTGATCCTGGCCGCCATTGGGGCCGCCGGCTACGGCTACTACCGATACACACAGAAACCGGTTGCACCGACGGTCAACACCGCGCGCGTCACTCGGGGCGACCTGGCTGAGACCGTCGGCGCCACCGGCCAGCTCCAGGCTGTAACGACGGTGCAGGTAGGAACACAGGTATCGGGTACCATCCTGCAGCTCAACGCCGACTTCAACTCGCTCGTGCGGAAGGGTCAGATCCTCGCGCGCCTCGATCCTTCCCTCTTTCAGACGCAAATCGAACAGGCCAGCGCAAACCTGGTTCGCGCGGAAGCGGACACGGAGCGGCTGCGCGTCGGACTCGACGACGCGCGCACCAAGCTGAATCGCGCGCGCGAGCTGTCGGAGAAGAAGCTGATCGCCCAGATCGAAGTCGAAGCGGCGGAAGTCGCCGTGCGCTCCGCCGAGGCGCAGCTGCGGTCTCAACAGGCCGGGGTAACGCAGTCGCAGGCATCGCTGCGGCAGAACCAGGTCAACCTGCAGCACACGGTGATCGAGGCGCCCATCGACGGGCTCGTCATCTCGCGCAACGTCGACGTCGGGCAGACCGTGGCGGCCAGCATGTCGGCGCCCACGCTGTTCCTGCTCGCCGCCGACCTGACGAAGATGCAGGTGCTCGCGAGCCTCGACGAATCCGACGTCGGCCGCATACGGCCCGGACAAGCGGTCCGATTCCGCGTGGACGCGTATCCCACCGACGAGTTCCTGGGAACGGTCACGCAGGTCCGCCTGCAGCCGACGACGATACAGAACGTCGTCACATATCAGACGGTGATCGACGTGCCGAATCCCGATTTGCGGCTCAAACCGGGCATGACGGCCAATGTGAATATTGAGATTGCGCGGCGCACCAATATCGTGCGCATGCCGAACACCGCGCTTCGATTCAGGCCCACCGCCGAGATTTTTGCGGCGCTGGGACAGACGCCTCCGGCGGCTGGCGGAGGGCGTGGTCGCGGCGCGGGCACCGGAACTGGTGGCGGGCCGGATACGCGCCTGACGCCTCCCGCCGCTCCGCCGCTGGCGCAGCAACAGCCGGCGCCCGCGCAGCAGCCGCAGCGACCCACGCAGCCCCAGCAGACGACTGCGGCGAGGCGCACGCGCCCGGCTGAGGCTAGGCCGCAGCCACCGGTTGACGGCGAGGTGAGCGCCAGCGAAGGCGGCCGTGGAGGGGGTGGTCGGGGGGGTGGGGGCGGCCGCGGCGGCGGTGGAAATTTTGCCGAACGGACGGCGGCCATGACGCCGGAGGAGCGCGAACGCTTTATGGAGCGGATGCGGGCACGCGGGATGACCCCACCGGCAGAGGGCCAGCACACAGCCGCGCCAGGTAGCAGAGGTCAAGGCGCACGAGCACAGGCGAGGGCGCAGCCGGCAAGGGCGGCCGCTCCGCCCGCGGCGGTCAGCGGCGCGACGACGTTCGATGCCTTGTTCGCGCCGCTGGCGCCGACCGAAACCTTCGGGCAGGTCTGGCTGCATCAGGAAGGCAAGCTGCAGCGCGTCCGGCTGAGGCTCGGTATCAGCGATGGCCAGCAGACCGAGTTGCTCCAGGCACTCGACGGCAGCATTCAGGAAGACACTGAGGTCGTCACCAGCGTCACGATTGGATCCACCAGGCAGACACCCAATCCTGCCGGAGGTAACGCGTTTCCCGGCCTCGGCGGCGGTCGGCAGGGGGGAGGCGGCTTTCCTGGCGGCGGCCGCGGCGGTGGACGAGGCCAGTAGTGCCGGTCATCTCCGTTCGGGATCTCATCAAGACCTATGAAATTGGCGAGGTGAAGGTGCACGCCCTTCGTGGTGTGACGCTGGACATCGAGCCCGGGGAATTTGTCGCGGCGACGGGGCCCTCGGGTTCCGGCAAATCAACGCTGATGCACATCCTGGGCTGTCTCGATCACCCGACCAGCGGCCAGTATTTTCTCGACGGGCGTGATGTCGCGAAGCTGACCCGCAACGAGCTCGCCGAGGTGCGGAATCGGAAAATCGGCTTCGTGTTTCAGGGTTTCAACCTGCTGGCGCGCACCTCCGCGCTCGACAACGTCGAGCTGCCTCTGCTCTACATGAACGAGGCATTCAAGGCCGCCGAGCGTCACGGACGCGCGATGGCCTCGTTGAAGGCGGTCGGGCTCTCAGAGCGCGCCCACCACCATCCGAATCAGCTGTCGGGAGGACAGCAGCAGCGCGTCGCAATCGCGCGGGCGCTGATCAATCAGCCGTCGCTGATCCTGGCGGACGAGCCGACGGGAAATCTCGACTCGCGCACCAGCGTCGAGGTGATGGGAATCTTTCAGAAATTGAACGCCGAGCAGGGCATCACGGTCCTGCTGATTACGCACGAGCACGACATTGCCGAATACGCCACGCGGGTCGTCAGCTTCCGCGACGGCCGCATTGTCGGCGACCACCCGGTGACGACCCGGCGCAACGCGGACACCGAGCTGGCGTCGATGCCGGCTATCGCCTGAGAGGCAAACCATGTCCCCCGTCATGACCACCCGAATCGCCCTCAAGGCGCTGGCCCGCAACAAGATGCGCACGGCGCTCACGATGCTCGGCATGATCATCGGCGTGTCAGCCGTCATCACGCTCGTGGCGCTGGGCACCGGCGCGCAGGAGCAGATCGAGGAGCAGATTCGCGCCGGCGGCACGAACATGGTGACGGTGATGGCCGGCAACTTCACTGCCGGCGGTGTGCGCGGCGGCTCCGGCGCCGCTGCGAGCCTGAGGGTGGAAGACCTCGATGCGATCCGAAAGGAAGTTCCCAACGTCCAATACATGGCGCCTGGCGTCAACCTCCGGGCGCAGGTAATCGCGGGCAATCAGAACTGGTCCACAAGGCTCGAAGGTACGGATGTCGACTTCCCGCTCATTCGCCAGTGGAACGTCACGTACGGCATGTTCTTCAGTCCCCAGGACGTGAGCAGCGCCTCCAGAGTCGCCGTGCTCGGAAAGACCGTCAGCGACCAGCTCTTTGGTCCCGACGTGGACCCATCTGGCCAGATGATTCGCATCCGCAATCAGCCGTTCAAAGTGATTGGGGTCATGGGCACAAAGGGACAGGCGGCAATGGGCAACGATCAGGACGACACTATCTTCGCCCCATACACCACCGTGCAAAAGCGGTTGCAGGGGCAGCAGAACATCCAGAACATCACCATCTCCGCTGCGAGCGCCGACGCTGTGTCCGGAGTGGCCGACGCCGTCGCGGTCGTGATGAGGAACCAGCACAAGCTGATCGCCGGTGAGCCCGACGACTTCATGATTCGGACCCAGGAAGAAATCGCGAGCATCCGGACCGCCTCCATCGAAACCTTCACCCAGCTGCTGGCGGGCATCGCCGCAGTCTCGCTCATCGTCGGCGGCATCGGCATCATGAACATCATGCTGGTGTCGGTGACGGAGCGGACGCGCGAGATCGGCATCCGTCTCGCGATTGGCGCCAAGGGGCGCGACGTCCTGCTGCAGTTTCTGGTCGAGGCCGTGGTGATCAGTCTGCTTGGCGGCGGAGTGGGGATTGCGCTCGGCTTTGGCATGGCGGAACTGGCCACGCGCGTGTGGCAGTTCCCAACGGCGGTGCCGCCCAATGCCGTCGCGATGGCGTTCGGGTTCTCGGCGATGACGGGAATTTTCTTCGGGTTCTACCCGGCGAAAAAGGCGGCGGCTCTAGATCCGATTGTTGCGCTTCGCTACGAATAGCGCGGCGACCGTCTTGCCGGTGACCGGATCGATCATGTCGGCCGCAATCTCTCCGAGCGGCGCCAGCACGAACTCGCGATCGCGAAAGTGCGGGTGCGGCAGGTGCAGCCCGCGTTTGTTCAGCATCACGTTGCCATACAGAATCAGGTCGAGATCGAGCGTCCGCGGCGCCTTCGGGTAAGGGCGCGTCCTGCCCCGCTCGGTTTCGATTTCCAACATCCGATCGAGCAGATCTTGCGGCGGAAGCTGGGTCCGGCCCGCGAGCGCCCCATTCAGATACGGCCCGTGCTCCTCGCCTACTCCGACGGGCTGCGTTTCCAGGAACGTCGAGACTTTGATGTCGGAGAGGTCCAGGCGCAGCGCGTCGACCGCGTACTCGAGATGTTCGCGCCGCTCTCCGAGATTGCTCCCCATCGCAATCGCAACGCGGACGGGGTCTGACCGCATGACCGTTTTAGGCATAGGTCTGACCCCTAATTGCGGGGGCGCGTGGCCATGACCTCGCCGCGGAGCACTTTGCCGTGGGAATGACGCCCAAGGAGATCTGACCGGCCGGCGAGGGCTTGCTGAAAGACTCTCAGGTGCTCGGCCATCTCACCGAGAGTGAGCTCGAGCATTTTGCGGTGCCTGGCATGGCTCATCGCCTTCACCCGTGGCGCCCATCGCTCGATAAACGCCCGCTGAGTGCGCTCGTCCGCCTCGACCAGCGCCTTCACCTCCGCGTGAGGCGTGGTGACCGCGGCGTCCTGAGACTGACCCGGCAGGGACGCGGCGCCGCCAAGCGAGTCGATGGCGTCCGCCAGCCAGCGAAGGTGGACGTCCTGGCGGCCCAGCACCTGCTGATAGGCATTATTGGCGTTGTAGTCGGTGACCGACCGGGCATTCACCTGCCGGGCCTGCACGAGGTCGAGCGTTTCCCGATACACCGCTTGAAGAAGATCGAGCAGCTCTGCGGGGGTCACGAATTCTGTTTCGCCTTGCAGGTGATGCAGACGCGCGTCCAGGGAATCGCGTTCAGCCGTGCTTCCGCAATCGGCTCGCCGCAGTCGCGACACATGCCGTAGGTGCCTCTCTGAATCCGTTCGAGCGCCTCTTCGATCGCTTGAAGGATCTTGGCGTCTGTCTGCTTGAGCTTGAGCTGGATGTGAACTTCGTTGTTGCCGGTCGCCTGATCAGCCAGATCGCCCTGACGCGTGTTGGTGTCCAGCGTTACCGTCAACGGGTCGCGGCCGCCACCGGAGAGGATGTCTCCCCGCTTCCGCAGGAGCATCTCTTTGAAGGGTGTGGTGTCCATTGGCAATCCACTATTTTACCTACTCGGCGCGCAGCGCCGCAAGCGGCTTGCGCCGGAGGACGTCCGCGCTGGCCGCCACGCCGATGAGCATGATGAGGAGCGAGGTCGCTGCCGTCGCGATGGCATTTTCGTGCAGCGCCGGCTGCCACGGAATGTCGAGCGCGTAGCGGCTGACGCCCCATGCCAGCGCGATGGCGCCGAAGGAGCCCACGGCTCCGGCAAGCGTCCCGAGGAGGCCGTATTCCACCATCAGCATCGCCGCAATCGTGCGCGAGCTGGCGCCGAGCGTCTTGAAGATGGCCGCCTCGTAGGTGCGTTGAAACTTCGTGACGGCGACCGCGCCGATCAGAATGAGCCCGCCCGTGAGGATGACCAGCGTGCCGACCACATCGATGGCCACCGTGACGACCCCGAATACCTTCCGCACCGCCTCGAGCACCTCCCTGAGGTCGATGACCGAGACATTCGGGAACCGCACCACGAGATCGTGCGTGAGCCGGGCGCGCTGCGCCGTATCGCTCAAGTTTGCGCGGACGGGTGCGAAAAACCAGTGTGGGGCGCTCTCGAACGTCCCGGCCCCGAACACGAACATGAACCCCCCGCTGCGCCCTTCGCGCCATTCGACGCGCCGGATGCCGGTGACTCGCGCGTGGGTGGACCGTCCAAGCACGTCAAACCGCATCACATCGCCCACGCCAATGTCGAAACGCTCGACAATGCCTTCTTCGATCGCAACCTCCGCAAGCTGCGCCGGATCCGTCATCGGATTCGGGAAGCGGCCCGCAATCAGCGTTTCGTTCTCGGCGAGCTGCCCGCGGTAGGTAATGGTGTACTCACGCGACAGCATCCCCCTGCCCCGCAGGTCCTCGACCTCGTCGAGGTTCCCACCCTTGCCGGTCACCCGCGCGCGCAAGACGGGAATCAAGAGCGGCTGCGACTCCGGCGGCAGACGTTCGGCCAGAAATGCCTTCATCTGCGGCGCCTGATCCTGCTGAATGTCGACGAGAAACATATCCGGCGTGTTCTCGCCGATCTGCAGTGCAAACTGTTCGAGCAGGCTCACCTGCAGTCCGCGTACGCCCATGATGAAGAACGTGCCGAGCCCGACCGTCAGGAGAATCACCCGCGTCTGATTCCCGGGCCGCGTCAGATGCAGCACAGCCTGCCTCATCGGAAACCATCGTGATCGGGCGAGCGGCCGCGTCATGCGCGTCAGGACCCAACCCGCGCCGTGCAGGACGAGCGTCAGGCCGATGAATCCGAGACACACGCTTATCCCGACCCGCAAAGAGGCCGCCTGCCATGACGTGAGCGCCACCAGCGCTCCCCCAACGACGGCGGTGGCCGCAATCTGGAACCAGTCCCGCCGACGGCTGCCGGTCTCCTGCCGAAGCAGCAGCGACGGCTTGATCTGGCGAACTTCCAGCAGAGGGACCATCGCGAACAGCAGCGCGATGAGGATGCCGATGGCCATGCCCTGCGCGGCTGCCGAGCAGGACAAGCCGTAGGCGACCGTGAGGGTGCCGATCTGATCCATGTGGTCAGGGATTGCGGCGATTGCCAGCCACGCCAGACCGACGCCGATCACGCTGCCGAACATGCCGAGCGCGAGCGCCTGTACAAGGTACACGGCGAGAATCTGGCGGCTCGTGCCTCCCACGCATTTCATGACCGCGATGCTCTTGATCTTCTGGCGGATGAACACCCGCGTGACGCTCGACACCGCAATACCACCTAGCACGACGATGACCAGGCCGACGAGGCTGAGATAGTTCTCGGCTCGCTCGAAATCTTCGCCGATCTGCTCCTGACGATCCCGATATGAGCGAACGCGGATGAACTGCGGTCGGAGCTCTGCCTGCAGATCGCGCGCGAGCGCGTCGATCTCGGCGTCGGGAACCCGAAGCAGCACCTGCCGCATCATGCGGCTGCCGAAGGAGACGAGGCCGGTCTCCGCAAGATCTTCGTAGTCGATCAGAACGCGCGGCCCGAGGCTGAAGGCGCTGAGCGACCGTCCCGGCTCCAGTGCGATCACACCCCTGACGGTGAACCGCGACTTGCCAATGACGATGTCGTCGCCGACGTTCAACCCCAGCTGAGCCAGGAACTCCGGCCTGACGAGGGCGCCGTTGTTCTGCAGCAGCGAGTGCGAATACGCCTGCCCGTTCTGGAGTGTCAGCCGGCCGTAGAACGGAAACCCCGGTTGTACGGCCCGAAGCTCGACGACTTTCGTGACGCCGACGCTCTCGGCACTCTCATCAGCCGGGCGCGCCATCGTCACCATCTCGATCGACTCGGTGCGTGTGGAATGTGCAATCGCACCGACCCGCGCGGCGATCCGCTCCGGTGTGCCCTTCTGCCACGGCCTGTCGGTCGAGAGAAGGATATCGGCCGCGATCAACGTTCTGGCCTCGGTCGACAGAACGCCCCGCACGCTCTGAATGACCGACCGCAGCGCCACAATCGCGCCGACGCCGATCGCGATGCAGACAAAGAAGAACACCAGACGCTTCCAGGCCGATCGTGTTTCCCGAAGCGCCGTGAGGAGGACGAATCGCATCTACACCTTCACCTACTCCGCCACCTGGCCGTCGCGCATATACACCCGCGCGTCGGCGACCGACGCGATTTCCTGATCGTGCGTGACCACGATGAGCGTCGCACCCCGCTGCTGGTTGACGGCGAGCAGGAGCTCGATGACGTGATGCCCGGTCCTGGTATCGAGATTGCCGGTGGGCTCGTCGGCCAGAACAATGACCGGCTCGTTGGCAAGCGCGCGCGCGATGGCGACGCGCTGCTGCTCTCCGCCCGAGAGTTGAGACGGATAGTGATGGCCGCGATCCTCGAGGCCGACTTCGACGAGCAGATCGCGCGCGCGGGCGCCGGCGTCACGCCGGCCGGCGATCTCCATGGGCACCAGGATGTTCTCGAGCGCCGTGAGCGACGGGATGAGATGGAACGACTGGAAGACGAATCCAATCTTCTCGCCGCGCAGACGGGCCAGCTGGTCCTCTCCGAGCCGGGTCACGTCCGTCCCGTCGATCAGGATCGATCCGGTGGACGGCGCATCCAGGCCGGCAATCAAGCCGAGCAGCGTGGACTTGCCGCTGCCGGATGGCCCCACGATGGCCAGCCGCTGCCCGGAGGGCACAGTCAGATCCAGCGGATGAAGGATGGTGAGCTGATGATCGCCGCTCTGGACTGTTTTGGAAACGCCGCGCAGCTCGATCATTTCGTCCGGTCCGACTCCATCATGTTTTCCACGAACGGCCACAGATGATCCGCGATGCGCTCGGCGCCGGCGCTCGTGGGATGGATGCCGTCACCCTGATTCAGCTCCGCGACTCCCGCCACACCCTGCAGCAGAAACGGCACGAAGGCCACCTTATTCTCGCGAGAGAGGTCCTGAAATACCTGACGAAACGCCGCGGCATATTGTTCCCCGAAGTTCGGCGGCGCTTCCATTCCCACGAGCAG
The DNA here is from genome assembly GCA_031395755.1 of Acidobacteriota bacterium. Lineage (GTDB taxonomy): Bacteria > Acidobacteriota > Vicinamibacteria > Vicinamibacterales > JAMQPK01 > JAMQPK01. The sequence continues at coordinate 28,220 of JANNJO010000152.1, read as the reverse complement.
CACCGGTATGCCGCGCTGGCGCGCGCGATGAATGATGCCTTGAAGGTTGTCCTTCATCTGACCCGCCGGCAAGCCGCGCAGCGCGTCATTGGCGCCGAGCGCGAGAATCAGCAGCCGCACGTCGCCTTCGAGCGCCCAGTTCGCTCGACGCAGACCGTCCGCCGAGGTATCGCCGGACACGCCGGCATTGATCACTTCGATCGCGTGCCCCTTGTCCTTCAGCTTGCGTTGCAGCACGGAGGGATAGGCCTGCTCGCGCGGAATGCCGAGACCGGCCGTCAGACTGTCGCCGAGCGCGACGATGCGCGGCGCCGTCGGCGTTTGCGTGGTGGGGGTCCGGCTTAAGCCGGACTCCACCGACGCGCCGGACCCTTCAGGCGATGGGTCGGAACCGCGGCAAGAAATCGCCGCAAGCACCAGGAGGCAAAGGAGAACGCGATTCATTCTTCCTTATATTACTGTCGTATACTCCCGTCGGTGGTCACCATCGCCTTTCAGCCGGCGTTGGCCCGCGCGCGCGCGGCCCTGGAGCGCGGACGCCACGCTGACGCGATTGCGGTGCTCACACAGGCGCTGAAGTCTTCGGGCCTGAAACACGAGGACGAAGTCGCTCTGCGATGCGCCCTCGCCGAAGCGTGGCTGCAGAGCGACGATGTCGCGCGGGCCTCCACCACAGTGGGGCGTCCACCCGACGCCCCGCGGGACGATCTTCCACCGGCACTTCTCTCGGCGTTGTGGCGTATTCACGGCCGCATCGCTTTCGCCAAAGGCGAGCAGTCGCGCGCAATCGCGCTCCTGGGCCGGGCACTCCGTCACGCGGAGCAGGCCCACGATTCCGACGCCATCGGTCTCGCCCACTACGAGCTCGGCCATTGCTACAAGCAAGTCGGAGACACCGCCATCGTCCGCGAGCACATCGCGAAAGCGGCGCCGGCCCTGCACGCAGCGGGCAATCGGCGGTACCTCGCGCTGCTTCACTCGCTCTCAGGAGTCGTGCTGGCACAGGGCGGGCGACTCGAAGAGGCCACGTCGGCTCTGCGCCAGGCCGAGCGGCTCGCGACGGCAGTGCAGGCACTGGACGTTCTGGGCACCGTTTCGAATAACCAGGCAAACGTCGCGCTGATCCAGCACCGCCACGAGCAGGCGCTCGCGCTGGCCGAACAAAGCGCCGCGCAGCAGGAACAAATCGGTCCCGGCCGCGGGCTGGCGATTTCGCTCGCCACCCTGGGACAAATCCTCGTCCGGCTCGGCCAGCTCGAGCGCGCAGAGAAAGTGCTCAATTGCGCCCTCCAGGTGCGCAGCCCGATGCAGTTCCATGAGATCACAGGCGCAGTATTCGACACGCTCGCGCAGATCGCGTTGATGCGCGGCGGGTACGAGTCGGCGAGTGATTACCTGCGGAAAGCCGGCGAGGCCTACGGCGGTTACGGCGCGCAGACGGGGCTTTGGTACGAGTGGTCGATTCGAGTCCTCGAAGCCAAACTCGCGGCGCGCCGCGGCGCCACCGAAGAAGCCCTCAGGCTTGCGAACGAAATCGCCGCCTCCACAGCCGCACCCCCCGCCGAAGCCATCCAGGCCGACCTCATTGCCTGCGAAGCGCTGCTCGCCGCCGATCGCGCAGCGGAAGCGGAAACACGATTGCACAGCGTCGCCGAACGGATAGACGCTCGCGCGATGCCTGGCGCCTGGGGAGAGTTCCTTCGCTTACGCGGAGCGCTGCACGCCTCAGGCGGCCGGTTGTCTGAGGCCTACCATGACATCGCCCAGAGCGCGAGCGTGTTCGAGCTCGTCGGCGAGGGCTATCAAGGCGCGCTAAGCCACCTGGCGCTTGGGCAACTTGCTACCCGCGTCGGCGCGCGCTCACAGGCGGAACACCAGTTCAAAAGAGCGGCCTCCTTGTTTGAATCGCTCGGCGCAGCGCGCGATCTCGTGGAGACCCAATCGGCGGCATCCAAGGTGCCGACGACCGAGGCCGTCGGGGCGGTGGCCACGTCCATCGACGCTGATGATGCGGTTGTTCGACGGCTGGTCGACGCCGCCGCGTTCCCCGAGCTACTCGGGCACGAAACGGCCGCAGCGGTTCGCGACACACTCGACGCCGACTGCGCCGTGGTGTTCGTTGCGCCGGCGGAGGGCGAGCTTCGCCTGGTCTCGTGGACCGGGGGTGATACGGAGCGGGCACGGACGATCGCGACGCGTGCGGCGGGTCGAACGCACGGGACCGGCTCGGTCGTATCGGCGCAGGCGGGCCGAGACGTGGACGGTCCACGGTTCGTGGCCATCCTCTCGCCTCGTGGGCCCGCCGACGGGCTGCGGCGAAGACTGCGGATGATCGCGGCGATTGCGGCGCAGGGCTTCGAGCTGTGCGCCGCGCGCCAGCGACCTGCCGCCCCTGTTGAAGTCGTCTACGAGCAGCCGCTCGAGCCGCTGCTGCCGGGCTTCCTCTGCGCAAGCCCAGCCATGATGCGCGTCGTCGAGCAGATTCAGCGTCTGCAGGGCAACGAGCTCACGGTGTTGATCACCGGCGAGAGCGGCACCGGCAAAGAGCTCGTCGCGCGCGCCATCCACGTCGGCTCACTGCGGAGTTCGGCCGTGTTCCTTCCCTTCAACTGCACGACGACGACGCGCGACCTGGCCGACAGCCAGCTGTTTGGCCACCGGCGCGGCAGCTTCACGGGCGCGGTGGACGATCAGCTCGGCCTGGTGCGCACCGCCGCCGGCGGCACCCTGTTTCTCGATGAGATCGGCGACCTTCCGCTGGACGTCCAGCCGAAGCTCCTGCGCTTTCTCGAGCAGGGGGAGATTATGCCGGTCGGTGAACCGCGCCCCCAGCGAGTGGACGTGCGTGTGATTGCGGCGACCAACGCGGACCTGGAACAGCGCGTCGCGGAAGGCAAGTTCAGAGAGGACCTTTACTATCGGCTGACGGTCATCCGGATTGTGATTCCGCCGCTTCGTGATCGGCGGGAGGAAATCCCCCACTTGACGAGTCTGTTCCTGCGGGAAGCATCCGAACGGCTGGGCAAACCTGACGTGTTCCTCACCCCCGAGACACTTGAGCTGCTGGCGCAGTACTGGTGGCCCGGTAACGTCCGTCAGCTCCGAAACGAGATTCAGGGGGCCGTCGCGCTCAGCCATCCAGGTCGCGGCATCGGACCCGAGCACCTGTCCCCGGAGATTACATCAGCCACCATCCGTCAACAGAGTGGCGACGATCGGCGTCCTGCGGTCGCACGCCTGCCCGTCACGTCGCTAGCCGATGCCGTGGATGGGCTCGAGCGCGAGATCATCGAGGCGACCCTCCATCAGAGCAAGGGAAACATCTCAGAGGCCGCACGTACGCTCGGTCTCACGCGGCGAGGCCTCTACCTGAAGCTCCGACGTCTCGGCTTCGAAATCGCTCCGATCGCGGATACTAAGTAACCAGTTAAAATCAGTAATGGATACTTTGTATCCTATTGCCGGGAACTTCCCACCCCATTCGCTCCGGCATGATATCTATTAAGCTATTTATTTATGGTCATTTAAAGAAATTCCAAGGTCTAGAGGTAAAAGGCCAATCGATTGGCCTGTCCCTTGATACATCGTTAGCGTCGGTCGGTTTCATGGAGGCTTCTCATGGATGCACTGAGCACCGTTATTAAGACGACGCAAGTCCCCCCGCGCAGAGCGGAACGGCGCAGCCTCGCCCTCCCAGGCCGCGTGACATGGAAGGATTCGCGTGGCACGACCCGCTTCGCCAGCGTCACGACGCGCAACATGAGCAACACCGGCGTGTTCATCGAGTGGTGCGAGTCGATATCGATTCCGCTCTACCGGCTGGTCAGCTTCCAGCTCGAGCGTGAGGCGCGGAACGCCGATGGCATTCCTCCAGTGCTCCGTTCAGGCAAGGTGCTGTCGGCCGTCTACCGGCTCGGCACCTTTCAGAAATCAACCGGAACGCCGGAAGGATATGGATTGAGGTTGCTGGTCGAGCCGACGCTTTCTTCGCGATCTTCACCGGTACAAGTAGAGGCCACTGCCTAGGTCACGGCCGCTTCTATTGCAGCAGCCATTTCCTTCGTCGACGCCTTCCCTCCCATATCCGGCGTTTTCGTATCGCCGGTCGACAGCACCTTCGTAATGGCCGCGACGATCATGTCGTGCGCCTTATGCTCGCCGAGGTGATCCATCATGAGCGCGCCGGCCCAGATGGCGCCGATGGGATTCGCAATGCCCTTCCCTTTGATATCGGGCGCCGAACCGTGAATCGGCTCGAACATTGACGGGTACTTGCGCTCGGGATTGATGTTGCCGCTTGCGGCCAGTCCGAGGCTGCCCGAAATCGCCGCCCCGAGATCCGTCAGGATGTCGCCGAAGAGATTGGACGCGACGATGACGTCGAGCGTCTGCGGGTGCGTCACCATGCGCGCGGCCAGCGCATCCACATGGTACTTCTTGAACGTCACGTTCGGATAATCCTTCCGCACTTCGTCGACGACGGTATCCCACAACACCATCGAGTGCTGAAGCGCGTTGGACTTCGTGGCGCTCGCCAGCTCCAGGCGCGGCCGTTTCGCGGCCAGCTCGAAGGCGTAGCGCGCGATGCGGCTGATGCCATGGCGCGTGAAAAGGGCCGCCTGCTCCACGGCCTCGTAGGGTGTCCCCGCGTGAATCTTCCCGCCGATGCCCGCGTATTCCCCCTCGGAGTTCTCGCGCACGCAGATCATGTCGATCTCGGCCGGGCCCCGGTTCGCGAGTGGCGACGTGACGCCGGGAAACAAGCGCATTGGCCTGAGGTTGACGTACTGATCGAAATGCTGGCGTAGCGGCAGGATGAGCTCCCACACGGCAATGTGGTCCGGCACCGACGGATCACCGACGGCCCCGAAATAAATCGCCGGAAATTCGGCGAGGCGATCGAAGGCATCCGGCGCCATCATGCGCCCGTTCTTGGCGTAGTAGGCGCAACCGTAAGGAAACTCGACGAGATCGAAGCTGAAGCCGCCGCGCGAGGCGACGGCTTCGAGCACGGTCAGCGCCGCAGGAATCACTTCCTGACCGATCCCGTCTCCGGGGATCACCGCGATTCGGTGTTTCGCCATCAGGCCTCCGAAGTCATTTGATGTCTCTCGCGGCGGGATAGCCGGGAATGGTCTCGGCCGCCCGAACGGCGCGGACAATCGCCTCGGCCATGACTTCGGCCCCCAGCGCCCCGATGCGTGAAACATCGCCGTTCTCGAGGCTTCCGGTGGCCAGCGCAAAAATTGTATCGCCGTCTCCCATTGTGTGCGCGGGATAGATCGCGCGTGCGAGCCCGTCGTGCGCCATCTGCGCAACCTTCGTAGCCTGCACCTTCGTCAGCCGGGCATTCGTGGCCACGACGCCGATCGTCGTATTCTGCGCGACCTTCGTTGGGGGCTGCTGACCGGTCCGCAGCAACTTGCGCGCGTCGGCAAACCCCTTTCCATCGGGCGATCGAACGCCGGCGACGATGGCACCGGTGTTCGGGTCGATCACGTCGCCCACGGCGTTCACGACGACCAGCGCCGCGACAACCAGCGCGCCGTTCGGGCCTGCGGAAATGGAAATTGACGCGGTCCCGAGCCCGCCCTTCATGGGCCCAGCTCCCCCGCCCGACTTTCCGACCGTCGCACCCGCGCCTGCTCCCACGTTGCCCTCGGCCACCGTCCCGCCGTGAGCCGCCATGGCGGCCCGGTAGCCGCACTCCGCGTCGGGCCAGATGTCCGGCCGTCCGCCCACGGCGAGATCAAAAATGATCGCGCCCGGGACAATCGGCACCTTGGCCACGCGTGTGTCGAATCCGATTTTTCGCTCGTAAAGGTACCGGCGTACGCCCGTCGCCACATCCAGCCCGAATGCGCTGCCGCCGGACAGAAAGATGGCATGAACCTCCTGAACGAGATTCACCGGGTCCAGCAGATCGGTTTCGATCGTCCCTGGTGCCGATCCGCGGACGTCCACGCCGGCGACCGCTCCAGCCTCCACCAGAATCACCGTGCAGCCAGTCGGCCGTTCGGCGCGGGTGCTGTGGCCTACTTTGATCCCGGAAACGTCGGTCAGTCCTTTGGAAGCCATCTGCGTCTGGATCGGCGTCGCGAAGCATAACGCCACCGCCGCGGCCGCTATCGCTCGCTGCATGCTGTCATTCTATCCTTGAATTCGCAGCACGGTCGGTGTCAGCGTAGTAGCGATGCCGGAACAACTCGCGCGCGAGCGAAGCACCACGTTGCTGTTTTACGGATGCGTTCTTCTCCTCGGCTACCTCCTGTATCAGTTATTCGAACCGTTCCTGACGCCTCTGGCGTGGGCGGCGATTTTCGCAGCTTTCTTCTATTCGCGCCACAAGCGCATCGAGCGGCGCTTTGGCCGCTCGACCGCCGCCTCCATCAGCACGGCCGCCGTCACCGTGATTATCGTCGTGCCCTTCGTGCTGTTGGTCATGGCGTTCATCCAGGAGGCGACGCAAACCCTGACGTCGGTGGATCTGGCCGACGGCAGCTCGAAGGGGTTCGAGCGTGTGCAGCGCGCGTGGAGCTGGATGCAGCGTCAGCGGTTCGGCCGGGATATTCCCAACCTCGATGCCGCGCTCAGGCAGGCGACGGCGCGAATCGCCCAGACCGTCGCCGAGGGGCGCCGGCATCCTCCTGCGGAACCTCGTCGTCCTGATTGTCAACCTGATCATCATGCTGTTCGCCCTCTTCTTCTTTTTCAGGGATGGCGATGCGATCATGGGCCGGCTGCGGCGGGTGCTGCCATTCGATGCGTCGTTTCGAGAGGGGCGCATCCGCGAGACCGCCGAGCTGATCCGCGCGAGCATCAGCTCGGGCCTGATTGTCGCGATCGTTCAGGGAGCGGTCGGGGGCCTCACGTTCGCCGTCCTGGGACTGGGCTCTCCGGTGTTCTGGGGCGTGATCATGGCGTTCTTTTCGCTGCTGCCGCTGGGCGCGTGGATCGTGTGGCTACCGGTCGCGGTCTGGCTGATGCTGACCGGCCGCGTGAGCCGCGGCCTCACGCTACTGGCCATCGGCGCAGGCGGCATCAGCATGATCGATAATTTCCTGCGCCCGATGCTGCTGAGCGGGCGCACACAGATGAACGGGCTGCTGGTGTTCATCAGCCTGCTTGGCGGCATGGCGACGTTCGGTTTGATTGGGCTCGTGCTCGGGCCTGTGATCATGGCCACGGCGATCAGCTTCGTCGACGCCTATGCGACAGAACGACGGGAGGTGACAGTCACCGATGACCTTTCTCCAGAGAGTGATCGGCGCGGCCAGGCTTGATATCGCGGTCGTCGAGGAAATCGAGGCCGATCGCCACGCCACCGGGCAGGCGCTGGTCGTGGTGGTGCTCTCGAGCGCCGCAGCCGGTATCGGGCTGAGCTCCAGCGTCTACGATGCCCCGGTGCTGACGCGGGTCGTCCTCGCCCTGCTGCTGTGGACGTTCTGGGCGGGCCTCACCTACGCCATCGGGCTGTATCTGATGCCGGAGCCGCAGACCCACACGAACGTTGGAGAGCTTCTGCGAACCATCGGCTTCGCCGCGTCGCCGGGAGTCCTTCGCATCTTCGGCTCCGTGCCCGTGGTCGGTCCTGCACTGTACGGGCTGGCGACTGCGTGGATGCTCGTGGCGATGGTGATCGCCATCCGCCAGGCACTCGATTATAAATCGACCGCCCGGGCGGTTGTGGTCTGCCTGATCGCCTGGGTCATTGCCGTCGCCATGTCCGCTGTGATCGGCGGACTTCTGTTCTTCGTGGCAGAGAAAATTTTCTCCTGAGGTGGGAAGTCGCTGAATGGCCGAAACCGTCGCTCCGGCGCAGACCCCCAAACCCGTCGAGGCCTCACCGCAGCCCGAGGACCGTGTCCTGCTCGAGGGCCCTCATTCGCGCCGCCGCGAAGCGCGGCTTCTTCTCACGGTGGTCAGGGACTTCATTCGGGGTTTCCGCGCGTTCCATTTCTGCGGCCCCTGCGTCACCGTGTTCGGCTCCGCGCGAGTCGGCGAGGGGCACCCTTACTATCAGCTCGGGATCGAGATGGGCAAAGGGCTGGCGAGACTGGGATTCACCGTCATGACGGGCGCCGGGCCGGGAGTGATGGAGGCTGTGAATCGAGGGGCGCGCGAGGCGGGTGGCGGCTCGGTCGGCGTCAACATCGTCCTGCCGTTCGAGCAGGAGCCGAACCGCTACTGCGATCGCATCGTGACCTGCCGCTACTTCTTCGTTCGAAAGGTCCTGCTTTTCAAGTACTCGTACGCGTTCGTGGCGCTGCCCGGCGGGCTAGGCACGCTCGATGAGCTGACCGAAGCGCTGACCTTGATCCAGACGAAGAAGATTCTGCATTTTCCGGTCGTCCTGATAGGGGCGACCTATTGGCGCGGGTTCCTCGCGCTGCTCGAGGACATGGTAAAGGCGGGAACCGTCAGCGCCACCGATCTGAAGCTGTTCATGGTGACCGACGATCTGAACGAGGCGCTCGAGCACATCCGCAAGCACGCCATCGAGGAGTTCAAGCTGGTCAAGCATCCGCCTCGGCCCTCTCGTCTGCTCGGTGAGACTTCGGGCTCGCCGGTTCGGCCTCTCACTCCTTAGGGTCCTCTTCCTCGAACGGCTGCACGGCGCTGTTGAGAGCCGAGAGCGACACGCTGCGCTGAAATGCCGCCCACACCGCTTTTGACAGCAGCGTTCGAAACCCGCCCTTCTCGAGCTGGTATAGCGCGTGCGCGCTCGTCCCACCGGGCGAGGTCACCAGATTCCGCATCTCGGCGGGATGCGAGGGCGACTGCTCGGCGTAGATGGCGGACCCGCGAACCGTCTGCGTCACCAGCGTGCGGGCATCCTCGCGCGAGAATCCGAGGTGCACGGCCGCGTCGATCAACGCTTCCATGAACAGAAAGACGTAGCTCGGCCCGGAGCCGCTGATGGCCGTCGCCATATCCAGGAAGGCCTCATCGGCGACGTACAGCTCTTTGCCGAAGGCGCGGAGGATCGCCTGCGCCTCGGCTCGCTGGGCGGGAGTGGTGGGTGCGTTCGCGGTCCAGACCGTCATGCCTTCGGCGACCTGGGCCGGCGTATTCGGCATGGACCGCACGGCGGACGCATGCTTCAGCCCCTGCGTGATCGAGTCGATCCGCGCACCCGCGATAATCGACAGCACGAGCGCGTCCTTGCGCAGCTTGCCACACAGGTCGCGAAACACGAACCGAAGCATCTGCGGCTTGACGGACAGGATCACGATGTCCGCTCCGCGCGCGGCTGCGAGATTGTCGGTCGTGGTCGTGATGCCGAACCGCGATTCGAGATCCTTCGCGCGGTCCTTGTGCGGATCGCTGGCAGTGACCCACTTCGCGTCGATGGTGTGCGAGTTGAGGAGCCCGCCAATCATCGCGCCGGCCATCGCGCCGCCGCCGATGAAGGCCAGGGATTTTCCCTTCAGAACCTTATTCATAGTCACGGTCTCGTCTGTCCGGTTCCTTCGATGACCCATTTGTAGGTCGTGAGCTCCCGCAATCCCATCGGTCCGCGGGCGTGCAGCTTCTGCGTGGAAATGCCGACTTCGGTGCCCAGCCCGAACTCTCCGCCGTCTGTGAACTGCGTGCTCGCGTTCACGAACACCGCGGCCGCGTCCACCTCGTTCAGGAATCGCGCGGCCGCCCGATCGTCCGACGTGACGATCGCTTCGGAATGCCCGGAACCGTGCGTCCGAATGTGGTCGAGCGCTTCGTCCAGGCTGCCCACGATCTTGACGGCCGCGACGAGCGAGAGAAACTCCCTGCCCCAATCTTCAGCCGATGCCGGCACGTACGCGGAGCCGGCCTCGTTCAGCAGACGCGCGGCTTCCGGATCGGCATGAATCTCGACGCGCGCCTTGCTCCATTCTCCGGCCATCTTCGGCAGCCAGGAGGACGCGACCTCGCGGTGCACCAGCAGCGTGTCGAGCGCGTTGCAGATCGTCGGGCGGCGGACTTTCGCGTTGTAGACGATCTGCAGCGCCATCTCAGGGTCCGCCATCCGATCCACGTACGTGTGGCAGACACCCGCGCCCGTTTCGATGACCGGCACGGTCGCGTTCTCTACCGTCATCCTGATCAACCCCTCGCCGCCGCGCGGGATGATGACGTCGAGGTACTCGCGCAGCTTCAGCATCCGCAAAACCAGCGCCCGATCGCTCGACGTGATGAGCTGCACCGCCGACTCGGGCAATCCCGCCTCGGTCAACCCGCGCCGAATGGCTGCGGCGATGACACGATTGCTCGCCAGCGCTTCGCTTCCGCCCCGCAGCACCACCGCGTTGCCGGTCTTGAGGCAGATGGCCGCCACGTCGCAGGTCACGTTCGGCCGCGATTCGTAGATCACGCCGACGACCCCGAGCGGGACGCGCCGCTTCGATATCCTCAGCCCGTTTGGCCGCGTCGCCGAATCGAACGCATCGCCAATCGGGTCGTCGAGCTCCGCCACCGCCTCGACCTCGCGCGCCATGGCCGCCACGCGATCGGGCGTCAGCCGCAGGCGGTCGATCTCGATCCGGGGCGATGCGCCCGCGCAGTCCTCTGCGTTCGCGTCGAGAATCTCCTTGTCGCGCGAGCGAATCGCGGCGGCAATCGCCCTCAGCGCACGGTTCTTTACCTCTGTCTGCGCCTGCGCGAGCACGACGGACGCACTCTTGGCCGCGGCGGCCTTTTCCCGCAGCTCGTCGGTCACAGCATCACCACGTTATTGCGATGGATGACTTCATCGCCGAAGTGGAAGCCGAGAATCTGCGTGATCTCGGCCGAGCGGCTTCCCTTGATGCGCTCAAGATCGGCGGCGCTGTAGTTCGCCACCCCGCAGCCGATCGCCTTACCTTCCGGGCCGACGATATTCACGCTGTCGCCGCGGTCGAACGGTCCCTTCACGATCACCACGCCGGCCGGCAGCAGCGATCGGCCGCGGCCCAGCGCGGAGACGGCGCCGGCGTCAATGTGGGCTGCTGCCTTTCCTGCAAGTCCGGCCAGTATCCAGCGCTTGCGGCTTTCCATGCGCGTGCGGTTTGAGGGGAATCTGGTGCCGACCGCGTCGCCTTTCACGGCCTTGATAAGAACATTTTCGGTCGTTCCGCCCGCCACCACCACCGAGACGCCGGATTCGGTGGCCAGACGGGCGGCCTGGACCTTCGTCACCATGCCGCCTGTGCCCCGTACCGTGCCGGCACCCGCGGCCAGCGCAATGATGTCATCGGTAATCAGCGGCACCTCGGCAATCAGAGTGGCCGTGGAGTGCCGGCGAGGGTCGGCCGTGTAGAGGCCGGGCTGATCGGTCAGGAGGATCAGCAGATCGGCATCAATCAGGTTCGCCACCAGCGCCGACAGGTTGTCGTTGTCTCCAATCCTGATTTCCTCGGTGGCCACGACGTCGTTCTCGTTGACGATGGGTACGACTTTGCGTTCCAGCAGCGCCAGCAGGGTGTTCCGCGCGTTCAGATAGCCCTGCCGGTCGGCGAGATCCGCGCGTGTCAATAGCGTCTGCGCCACGATGAGATCTTCCTGCGAGAAGAGCTCGTCCCATGCCTGCATCAGCTTGGCCTGGCCAACCGCGGCCAGCACCTGCTTGAAGGGGATGTCCTTGCCGTTTCGCGACACGTTGAGCGCCTGCCGCCCGGCCACGATGGCCCCTGACGACACCAGCGCGACCTGATGCCCGTCGCGCACAAGGCGCGCGATCTGCCGCGACACAGCGGACATCTGCGGGCGCGAGAGATGGTCTTCGCCCCCGGTCAGCGTATTCGTGCCGACTTTGACGACCAGGCGTTTGGTGCTGCGGTCAGCCATGTTGCGGTGCTCATTTTATATCGAGCTATAATCGCGCCCTCACCGACCGGACCTTTTGGAGGATACATGTCGCGAAAGCTGTGGGCGCTCTGCGCCCTCCTGTGTGCCGCTCTGCCGCTGGCTGCCCAGACGGGCGCCAGGAACGGCGAATGGCGAGCCTATGCCGGTGACCCGGGGAGCACCAAGTATTCGCCGCTCGATCAGATCACACGGGACAACGCCAAAGATCTGCGGATCGCCTGGCGTTTCCGCACCGACAACCTGGGGCCGCGCCCCGACTTCAACATGCAGTCGGTCCCGCTCATGGTGGGCGGCGTGATGTACGTGCAGGCCGGGACCCGCCGTACTGTCGTCGCGTTGAACCCGACCAACGGCGAGATGCTGTGGATGTGGCGCATGGACGAAGGCAAGCGCGGAGCGGCGGCGCCGCGCCAGGGCTCGGGACGCGGCCTCGCGTACTGGAACGATGGCAAAGGCGACGAGCGCATCGTGACCATCACACCCGGCTATCAGATGGTCGCCCTCAACGCCAAAACCGGCATCCCCGTCGCGTCGTTCGGGCGGAGCGGCGTCGTCGATCTGAAGACGGAGCTCGATCAGCCGGGGATCGATCTCGACACCGCCGACATCGGGATCAATTCGCCGCCCGTCATCGGCCACAACGTCGTCGTCGTCGGCGCGGCGCACTTGCCGGGCGGCGCACCTCGCGCGAAAGAGAACGTCAAGGGTTACATCCGCGGGTACGATGTGCGCACCGGGAAGCGGCTGTGGATCTTCCACACCATTCCCCAGCCGGGCGAATTTGGCAACGACACGTGGGAAAACGATTCGTGGTCCTACACGGGCAATGCCGGCAACTGGGCGCCGATTACGATCGACGAACAGCTCAACCGGGTGTATCTCTCGACCGAAGACGGCACGGGGGACTACTTCGGCGGCCATCGCCCCGGCAATAACCTCTTCACCAGCACCGTCGTCTGCCTCGATCTGAATACCGGAAAGCGGTACTGGTACTTCCAGGCGATCCATCACGACATCTGGGACTGGGATTTTCCGGCGCCGCCCATCCTGATGGACGTCACGGTAAACGGCAAACCGATCAAAGCCGTTGCGGTGCCCTCGAAGCAGGCATGGCTGTACACCTTCGATCGCGTCACCGGGGTACCGGTCTGGCCGATCGTCGAGCGGCCGGTGCCCAGGGGTAAAGTCCCGACCGAGTGGTATTCGCCGACGCAGCCGTACCCGACCAAGCCGGCTGCCTACGACATGCAGGGCATCCGCGAGAGCGACGTCAACGACTGGACGCCGGAGATTAAGGCCGAGGCGCAGCGCGTCCTCAACCTCCATAAGTACAGCGACAACGTCTTCGAACCGCCGATCGAGCGCGGGCAGGACGGCAAATTCGGCATGCTCATGATGCCGGGTAACAACGGCGGCACGAACTGGGAAGGCGGCGCCTTCGATCCCGAGACTGGGATCGCGTACATCTTCTCGTCGACGCAGTTCAACCGACGCTCGCTCGTCAACGATCCCGTCCGCTCGAACATGAACTACATCGACGGCGGTGGCGCTGGCGAAGGCGGAGGGGGCGGGAGAGGTGCGGCAGGTGCGACGGGTGCGGGAGGTGCGCCTCCGCTCACCGCCTTCGGACTGCCGCTCATCAAGCCGCCGTACGGCCGTGTCACCGCCATCAACATGAATACGGGCGATCACGTCTGGATGCAGCCGATCGGCAACACGCCCGAGAACATCACAAACCACCCGATGCTCAAAGGGGTGACGATTCCCAAGACCGGCCGTCCCGGGCGGACCGGCATTATGGTGACGAAGTCACTGCTCTGGGCGGGCGAGCGTGGGCCGCTCGACACGGTGAACGGCGAGCAGGTGTCATGGTTCCGCTCGTACGACAAGGCGACCGGCGCGGTGGTGTCGGAGATGACCATCCCGGCGAACGTGACGAACGTCCCGATGACCTATATGGCCAGCGGCAAGCAATACATCGTGATTGCGGTGGCTGCAGTCGGCAAGCCTGCGGAGCTGCTCGCCCTCGCACTTCCGTAAAGGTTCTGGGTTCTAGGTTCTGTTCTGGAGGACAACTTATGTCGCGAAGGCTTCTCGTCGTTTTCCTGCTGGGGCTCATGGCCACGCCGCTGTCCGGGCAGTACGGCTCGAAGAACGGCGAGTGGCGCTCGTATGCCGGCGATCCGGGCAGCGCCAAATATTCACCGCTCGATCAGATCAACAAGGAGAACGCCAAGAGCCTCCGCATCGCGTGGCGATTCAAGACCGACAATTTCGGCGTGCGCCCCGACTACAATATGCAGGTCACGCCCCTGATGGTCAACGGCGTGATGTACGCGCAGGCGGGTATGCGGCGCGCGGTGGTGGCCATCGACCCGACCACCGGCGAGCTGCTGTGGACGTGGCGGATGGACGAAGGCAAGCGCGGCGAAGTGGCGCCCCGCCAGGGGTCGGGCCGCGGCGTCGGGTACTGGACCGACGGTAAAGGTGATGAGCGCATCCTCACCATCACGCCGGGCTATCACCTCGTCGCGCTCAACGCGAAGACCGGCGTGCCCGTTGCGTCATTCGGCCGCAATGGCGTCGTCGATCTCAAGACCGAGCTCGATCAGCCGACGATCGATCTGATCACGGCAGACATCGGCATCAACGCCCCGCCGGCCATCGGCAACAACGTCGTCGTCATCGGGGCCGCGCATACGCCGGGCAGCGCGCCGCGCGCGAAAGAGAACGTCAAAGGCTACGTCCGCGGGTACGACGTGCGCACCGGCAAGCGCCTCTGGATCTTCCACACTATTCCGCAGCCTGGAGAGTTTGGCAACAACACCTGGGAAAACGACTCGTGGTCCTACACGGGCAACGCGGGCAACTGGGGCGCGATTACGATCGACGAAGAGCTCAACCGCGTGTACCTCGCGACCGAGATGGCTACCGGCGACTACTACGGCGGGCACCGCCCAGGCGCGAACCTGTTCACCGACTGCATCGTGAGCCTCGACCTCAACACCGGCAAGCGGTACTGGTACTACCAGGCTATCCATCACGACATCTGGGACTGGGATTTCCCGGCACCGGCGCTCCTGATGGATATCACGGTCAGCGGCAAACCCATCAAGGCGGTCGCCGTTCCGTCCAAACAGGGATGGCTTTACACGTTCGATCGCATTACCGGCGAGCCTGTGTGGCCGATTGTCGAAAAGCCGGTCGAAAAGGGCGACGTCCCCGGAGAGTGGTACTCGCCCACCCAGCCGTTCCCGAGCAAGCCTGCGCCGTTCGATCGGCAGGGCGTGTCGGAGGCGGATTTGCTCGACTGGACGCCGGAGATCAAAGCCGAGGCGCTGCGCATCGCCGGGCTCCACAAGATTGGGCCGATCTTCACGCCGCCGATCGTGATGAACAGCAACGGCAAGGCCGGCCTGCTGATGCTGCCCAACGCGACGGGTGGCGCCAACTGGGAAGGCGGCGCGTTCGATCCCGAGACGAAGATCGCGTACATCTTCTCCACCACCAATCCCACGCGACTCGCGCTGATCAACGATCCGGCGCGCTCGAACATGAACTTCATCCAGGGCGGCGGCGGCGGCCGGGGCGGCGGTGATGGCGACGGAGGCGGACCCGGCGGGGGTGCACGCGGTGCCGGACCCGCGGCGGCTGCCGCACCGGCGCGCGGCCCGAACCTTCCCCCGTTGACGGTGTTCGGGCTGCCGCTGATCAAGCCGCCTTACGGCCGTGTGACGGCGATCAACATGAACACCGGCGACCACGTGTGGATGCAGCCGATCGGCGACACACCGGACGCGATCAAGAATCACGAGCGGCTGAAGGGCGTGACGATTCCGCGGACCGGTCGCGGCGGGCGTCTGGGCATCATGCTGACAAAGACGCTGCTCTGGGCGGGCGAGCGCGGACCGCTCGTCACGGTCAACGGTCAGCAGGGCTCATGGTTCCGCTCGTATGACAAGGGGACCGGCGCGATCGTGTCGGAGTTCCTGTTGCCGGCCAATACCACGGGCGTGCCGATGACGTACATGGTGAACAACAAGCAGTACATCGTCGTGGCGGTCGGGGCTGCCGGACGTCCCTCAGAGTTCATCGCACTTACGCTGCCGTAAACAAACAGGGCCGCGAGCGAAAGCCCGCGGCCCTTTCCATATCCTTCGATCTTCAGGTTACCGGTTCCCGTAATCCCGCAGATCGTCCTCGTTCAAGTTAAACTCCACGGACTCGCCGCCAATCGTCACCTTGAACGTCTCGTAGAGATCCAGCTTCTTCGGCAGCTCGACGAGGCCCTGAATCTGCTGGCCCTTGGCGATCTTGCCTGCCGTGAAGTTCTTCATACTGGTCGCCTTGCCCTGCAGCGTCTCGCCCTTCTGGACGACCGTCACGTCGGGCTTGAACTCGAATTCCTTGTTGACCGTTCCCTGGACGAACAGGACGCTGGTCATGCGCGCCTTGGTTCTGAAGGCGGCTTTCGCCGGAGACGCACCAAACAACGCTTCGACCGTGCGATCGTTCAGGACGACCACCTGCAGGTTCCCTCCAGCGGTCCGCAGCGACTGCGAGAACATCTGCACCATCTTCCCCGGGTCGACCTGCTGCGCGCCAACCAGCGGCATCGCGCACACGATGGCCACGAGGAGAGCTAGCATATTTTTGCGCACCGTACTGCCCCTTTCAGAGTTAGCCAGGCTGGAAAGGACAGCATACCGTACTTTGGCGTCCACTAAGCCGCGACGCGCCGCCTGTGGCGGCGCCGCTGCGTCCGCAGATTGCCCTCGTAACAGTCAATCGCACGAATGAAAATCTCGAGACGCGAGAGCCCGGTCGATCGGCTCAACGTCGCCAGCTGTGCGTGGAGCTTTGGCGGCACGCGAATACTCACCTGGGGATAGTCACGCACCCGCTGTCCATCCACTCCCCCAGGCGGACGGCCGGCTTTCCGAACGACTTGCTTCTTCATGACGTTCCTCATCTCACTCTCATCTGGGCGCGACATTTGTGCTCCCACTAAATAATTCTTCCTTCGTTCTTCCATCTGTGGCTCGCACGCTTAACGACTCGCGCTCCATCCTTGGCACTCGGTATAGCAAGGACTTTGCCAGCTCTCGCAACATGCTGCGCACGCAACGGTTCCGCGGCAATCGACTCGCGCGAACGGGAATTCGTGCTGGGACAAACGTTGTCTCAACGGCGGACACGGTTGTTGGCTGCTGAACAGTGTCAAGAATGGTCGGCTTTGCCCCGGAAACGGCAGGCCGCCATCCGCGGCCGATGAACAACACGTCCAGTCGTTCGAACGCGTCGCACGTCGCTGCAAATAGCGCGCGTACGGCTGCAGGATCGCTGACGTCCGTTGGCACGACGAGCGCGCGGGCGCCGGCCTGCCAGGGCTCCCTGCCCCCGTGATAATCGCCACCTTCGGTCGTGTGCTCATGAAAGCGCCGTAGCACGAACGGGCGTAATTTGGGCTTTACAGCGAGCTCGTAAGATTCTTGTCTCGCTCACGCCGCAGCCGATTCGCCGTTCGCCAATCCGCCACCACAATTACCCCCAATCCAATGATGCCGGTGGTGCGAAGGGTCAGGGTGCGGATAGAGGCGGGCAATATGAACTCGAGGAGAACCATGAAGGCGCCCAGCAAGAACAAATGACGTCCGTGCAGTGCATTCGCTTCATACCAGACGGACTCGTTCCCACAGGTCGCAGGGATACGAAGTCCATAGAAGCGATTTCGAGGAACCCGTCTGAAAATCAGGGGGACCGATAGCAGGATCAGGACGGGCCCAATCGCTTCCATGTCCGTGCGTCGCTACTTGTACATCGCTCCCAAAACCGCGCCCGCCTCGGCATCTTCCACCACCGGAGTCGTCTCGAGCGGCAGAAACTCTGACCACTCCGCCACCCAGGCGTAGAGGGCCTTGGCGTCATCCGTGTCGACCACGGCGCAGCCCTTACCGCTCATGCCGTGCCACCGACCGATGAGTTTGACACCCGCGGGGGGCAAGCCGCCGGCCTTGAGAAACCGCGCCACGGCCGGGCGAAACGTACTCTGCGGAAGCGACCAGGAAACCAGGAACTTCATACGAGTCAATCCTCCGACGGGAGTATACCTGGGGAGTCCAAGAGATTCACAACCGGACGATGCCGAGAGCACGGCTTGCGCGTGTAATATTTAACACTTTACGCCGGGGTGGCGGAACTGGCAGACGCACAGGACTTAAAATCCTGTGACGCGAAAGCGTCGTGTGGGTTCGATTCCCGCCCCCGGCACTATAGCTTCACAGAAAAGGCTCCGAACTCAGGACGACGGGCTTCGGGCTTGGATCACGAGGGACGAAGCAGCCCAATCAATACAGGCGATCACGCTAGAACGGCCTACAAGTTCAACTGCATTTGCAGACATCCCGTCCGCCGCCGCGCTATAACGGTGCTGCACCATCAACAAGGAGGCAGCTGCAATGCTGAGGCACCAGAGGGAAACGATCCACTTCGAATACAGGCCGAGACGAAGCCTGGCGCTCGTGTTGACAATCAACAACCAGGGCGACAACGTCGTCGCGGTATCGCTGGAATGCCAGGAGCGAGATCTGGCTGACGTGGAACGCGGCACTACGTCGAACGCGCCTCCCGAATGGCCGATCCGCGGTAACGACTACTACTAGCGGACGCCGTCGCGGGCTCTGAATCGGAGGTCGAGGCTGCGATCTCGCGAGTCCGATCGCCGCCCTTCGCATACGGGCGCTCGGCGATCACGCGCTTAGTGTTGTTCTCGCGGATGAGACACAGGCGAATCTGCTGGGAATCGCCCGGGCTACCGTAGCCGTTGCCCTGGGCGCTCCTGGCGGCGGCATCACGTAAGCCGGGGTCCGATGGCTGGATCTCCATATGGAGCGTGCCGGCGAGTCCGACGAACTCGCTGACGATGCGGCGCTCTTGTTCGAGCGTCTCCGCGACTGTGTAGATCGTTGCGGCCTGGCAATTGCTCAGCAGCTCTTCCATCGTGTAAGCAGGTTGTCCCTCCTTCCGAAACTTCGACTGATCCAGGAAGAGGATCTTGTCCCGGGCGGGAAGGAGGGCGCAGCGCTGCTGGAACAGGATCTCGTTCGAGAAGTGAAAATACGCGGTGCCGGACACCATGTCGAAGGAGTGGGCGCCGAGAATCAACGACGTGAAGTGGCGGTCCAGTTGCTTAAGAAACGCGGCCGGAACGTCGCCCAGGACGCTCTCGAGATTCGAATCGACCGGGCCGGGCAGCAGGAACAGCTCGGCGGCGCTGCGAAGCTCCATGTTCTTCACCTTGAAGTCCTGAAGCGTTGCCGCCACCAGAGCGCTGCCGGAATACCAGGTGACCGAGAATGGTCCCCGCTCGCCCCATTCGTTTTTCATCCACGAGAGCGCTTCCGAGACCACCGCGTTCGGCGTGGTGCCCGGATTCGCCAGGATGGAGGCCGCAGTTTCCCGCACGGCGACCTCCGGGCTGCCGCCATCTCTGACGAGAAAATCGTGGAGCACGAAGTGCTCCGCCATGATCTGTTTCTCCAACGCGTACTGCTTCTTGCGGCCTTGGCCCCATCCCTGGGGAAGCCTCCGACCCCTGGCGGGTGTGAGGCGTCGTGATGCGCGCATCGTGGTCCTCCGCTAAAACGCGGCTCGTGGCGCCGGCGGCAGCGCCTTACAGATGGCTCGCTTGATGAGCTGACGATGTTCGTTCAACTCGTGGAGGACCACCTGACGCCGCTCTGATTCGGTCAAGGATTCACGGATAGCGATGATCGGCCAACCCTGCGGCCCGCCTATCAAGGCCAGCGCGCCATCCACGCCGGAGGGAAGGTCGGCTATCAATTCCTGGCCAGCGTTTTCGGACAGAAAAAAACCCCGCAACGCCGAGAAGATCGCCGCGGCTGTTCGAAGCCGCAGGCCATCGTCGATGGGTTGCTTTCCCGGTGTGCAGTAGTGAACGACGGAAACCCGCGATCCGGCGCGCTGGTATCCCCGCCGGCGGAGCTCGAGTAAGTCTGCCACCCGGCTGTCGCGCGGCACAATCTTGCCGCTGGCCACACGAGACATGTAGCCGTAGTCGACCTGAAGCTCGTCGGCGATGCCGCGGAGCGAATAGCCGAGAGACCGAAGTTCCCGGACCAGGCCTGTGACGTCTTTCACGGCGCACCTCACTCGGTGAATGCCGCTAGTGTCGCAAAGCCGGAGCAGGCCGTCCAGTGCTATCGCCGAGCTGCAAGATACAATGCGCGTTGTGATTTCATGCACGTGATTGCGGCAGGGAAACCGTAATCATTGCCCGCCTGCTAGTCTGCTCGATGCCTTGGGAAGACGAATCTCACAGACGATAGCGCGCCGACGCCTCCCGCCGCAGGGACAACGCGTTAGGCAGCCACTGATCTACGCTTTCGAATTGCGAGCGAAACGTCTCTAAGAGTTGCACCCAAGGCAAAGAGGCCCCGAAGTAGCAGATCGACAGAAACCGTCGGATCGGCGGCTTCCATTTTGGCTACGCGAGATTGGCTCGAGTGCAAGCGCTTAGCCAACTCCAGCTGCGACAAGTGTTGAGCCGTACGCCGATTTCGAAGGGTCTGGCTCAAGGCGAGCTTTGTTTCGACAAATGCGGCTTCTTCAGGCGTCAGCGCGAGAAAATCAGCGGCTGAGCCGTACCGCCAGCCATGGGCTTCGAGACGCGAGCGCTTGCTTTTCTTCATAGTCAGTCTCGCTTTGAGATGTCGTCGTAGCGTTTGAGTCTGCGGCGACAGGTGTCGATCACGGATTACGGCGTTGCTTCTGTCTTCTTCGCGAAGACCTCAGCGATAATTACAGCGTCCGTGTCCACGCGATAGATGATGCGCCACGTCGAGTCGGCATCTGGAATTCTGAGCTCGTGGCAACGGGAACCAACAGTCGGCATCGGCCGAGGGTGGGGTAGGCTCAACACCTCGCCGCGTTGCATGCGCCTGAGCAAGACCCCGGTTTCGATCCGTGCGTTCGCCGAGAACGGTGGTGTCTTGATCTGGCCATGAAGCCACGCCAAAGGCTTGCTGGCTCCTGCCATTGAAGCTATGATATGTCATATCTGACATTCTCGCAAGGATGGGCCGACGAAGCGAATCGCCAAGAACACACCAGGAAACGCCGATTCTCGCCCTGTCGCTCCGCTTTCAATTGCCCGTTGACCGGCTAAAATCCTGGGTCCCGCAAGGAGCGTGTGGGTTCGGTTCCCGTCCCCGGCACTTTAGAATCACAGGTTTGCGGGAACAGGCTGAAGATCGTCAATCGCCGAATCGGGTCGACTGTCACCGTAATTGTCACCGGGTTGTTGAATCCGGTGACAATTCTTCACTAATCTCCTAACATGCCATCGTTGGCATGGGTCCTACACTTCATCGAGCGGAGGTCGCGTCATGACAGTCGTCGTGATGAACGGCATCGACGGGAAGGTTTCTTCGACGTGCGAACAATGGAAACCTTTGATGCAGTTTCCGACTGATAGATCGAAAGGTCCGGCACAGGGTTATCGACATTGCCGCAGCCGTAGTTGTCACGCGTCGGTATCCCAGCAACAACGAGCATTCCAGAATGCTGTCCTGAAACGGGTTGCCGAACTTGGCATCACTGGCGAATGAGCATCGTCATGCGGGCTTCGAATCGACCACACCGATGAAGCGCGGCAGCCCTTATTGGTTTCCGGCCAAACCTTCGGGGTTCGGGTGGGGTCCGCCGACAACGTGGCAGGGCTGGGTGTTCTTGGTCGCATGGCTCGCAGCCATCGTCCTAACACCGCCACTACCGATAGACGTTGATTCTCCGCTGATTTTCGTCGGCGGCATGATCTCCCTGCTTTTAATTGTTGTGTATTTCAAGGGAGAACCGCTCCAGCGGCCCGGAAAACGCGAATAGTTTCTCGTACTTTTCGATCTTGCTGGTGGCGTACACCGTGACAACTTCGGCCGGAGCTTGGTCGACGTCGACAAAGACGCAACAAGGGCCGCTTTGTGTTCGACCCCTCTAGCCACACGCGACTGAAGCACGATGCGGCCAGGTCGCACCGGAAGTCGCTGTTCTGGTGCGATCCTCAACGCCGTTAACTACTTCCTCGCTGATCGGACCGAGACGGTTCGCGCGCTAGACGAGCAGACCTCGTGGGTCTTGAGAGGCCGCACCTCTCAGTGACGATCGGCTGGAACTCGAAGACGACCCGGTGGACGAACCGGAGGAGGACGAACCGGAAGAGGAGGACGACGACCCTGACGAACTTGATGCTGAAGAAGTCGAAGACGCCGAGGACGAACTTGATGATGATGATGCGCTCGGGGAACTTGAGCTGCTCCCGGACGAGCTCGAAGACACCGAGGACGTTGATGACGAGGACGGCAATGAGGAAGACGATGCGCTGGAGGGCGACGATGACGAAGAGAGCGCGTCCGGGCTCGTGGGCGAGGCGCAGTCAGCGAGCAGCCCACTCGCGCCGATGCCCGACAGTAGCAACAAGAATTTACGGCGATCAGCCAATCGATCGAGTTTGTTTTCAGTATCCTTCATGTGGGACATCCCTTGTCCAGTGTGCTTTAGTGTGTGGCGGCCAGCTCCGCTGGTTCGGCGAACCTGACCGCACCGCCGTCGAAATACAGGTTGACTCTGCGGATCACTTCCGCAGTCGTGATCATATCCATACAGCGCGGCAAGTGTCCAACAACGTCGACGCACAAGGCGGCAGGCTGATCCTTCTCGTCCCCGTCTCCTAGCGGGATCGTGCGAGACTTCCAACACCCGCCCTGGTCGCAGCAGGCGAGCGCGCCTACGGTATGAATGAACTGGTGATGCGGGTACGCGGTGAAGTGCGGCGGCTCGCGCCCGCCCGCGATGACCACGCAGGGCCGGCTCCGTGGACGGCCCTGAGGGCTCTCCACGGCTGCGGCCAGATGCATCAGCAGGCTGACGGGGCTAATCGCGCCCTGCGCGTGATACATCAGCCTGATCAACTGGCGAAGCGTCGTCTGACCGCGCAGGTCCACCACACCTTCCAGGGGAGGGTGATAATGTGACGCGTCGCCGACCTGGACGAACTGAATGCGCCCCCGAAAATGATCGACGACTTCCTGGTATCGCAAGTGGTCCCACCACTTGATGGTGTAATCGCTCTTGCCGCCTGACACCAACAGCCAGAACGGCTCGCTGTCTGGGCTCACTTTGGCAACGTCGGCGAACCACTCGCGCTCGACTTCCGCGATGTGGATGTCAGCTTTGAAATCTGTGACACGAATTCGTGTGCCGAGCCGATCGTTCAAGTAAGCCGGAAATCCATGAAGGAAGTGACAAGGCGTCGTATTACTCTGGTGTATGAGCGGATAGTGACAGTCGACGATTTCGACCTCCGGATCGCTCTCGCTTAAGGCAGAGAGGTAGGGATTGAAAGCCCAGAGATCGGGAAATGGCGTCCTGACATCGGTCAGGAATTCTCCCGGGTGGGCGCGGTGAAGATCGCGCACGGCCGCCGTCAGCATGAGGATGTCGCCAGCGGCCTGGAAGTTTCGGAGGATGAGCTTACGCACGAACCTTTGGCCGTTAAGATTAACATGCCGGGTGCGTTTTTACCTGTAATTGCCGCTTGATACGTGCGGCAGCGAGGCCCGCCGGGATGCGCGCCCGGAATCTTTTTCTTCACCAGGAAATTTTTACCCTGGCGGGATCCTCGCCTGAAAGCCGACGAATGCCGGTCTAACCGATACGGCTCTTTGATTTAGCGGGAGACGGCTCTTTCCACCGGGTTGCCCCCGTTTTTGCTCTGAACGGCGTGATGGCACTGCCGGGCTGTAAACGAGCGTGTCGACACGCGGTGAGATGGCCGGCGAGGGTACGATCCGCACGCGAGGCGGGGTGGCGCGACGGGACGGTCGTTAACCTGAGCGTCACCGGCGTGCTCCTGCAGATCGATTATCGATATTCGATAGGAGAATGTGTCGAGGTGGAAATCGAGTTCCTGACGCAGCCGGAATGCAAGACGGTGGTCTCCGGCGTGGGATATATCGTGCGGCAGGAGAACGCGCTTCCGGGAGCCGCGGTCCGGTTCGAGAACGAGTGCGGCCTCGCCCCGCGTCGCAACGACGCTGCAATCACGCAGAAGGGCCGCAGTCTAAGCCGGTAGTCTCAACGAGCCAGTCGCGCGCGGCGGGCGGCCTTGAACGACTTGACGCCTAGCGCGATATAGCCCACCAGCAGAACACTCATCACCAACTGCGCGAGCACCGCCGGGCGGGTCAGCTCCCCTCTCATCATCGCCGGCACGACGCGAACGAGCGCGCCCACCAGCCCGATCAAAGCAATCATGACGGCCGCATGCATGGCGTGCTTGCGCGCCGACTCGCTCTTTGCGACGAGCGCCAGGATGATGAACACGGCACCGAAGAACGCCGGGATGAGCGCGGTGACGCTGGTCTGGCCGGTGCCGAAATAGCTGATGAGCCCGAGCAGGATGAGGGCAATTCCGAGCGTGCGGGTCGTTGAAGGCATGACGTAGTCTAGTCTATGGTCGATGGTCTATGGTCTATGGTCGCCGAGGGTCTATGGTCACTTAGTGAATGGACGCCGCAGACGCGGGCGTCTGCTTCGCGATGGCGCGGCCGATCATGTCTTCGAGCTCTTTCTTGTCGATGCGAAACGGGCCGGCGACGGCCGCCCCTGTCTGGATTTCGATCGCCACCACCACGCCGTTCTCTTCGAACGGGTTCACGATCCAGCTGAAGCCTCTGAGGAACACCGGGGTATCGGTCGAGCTGGGATTCTTCGCTCGATGAATCGCGAGCAACATCGCCTTGAGCAGCTTCGACACGTCGTTGTCGGTCCACGCCGCCGGATCGGCACCGATGCCCGAGATGATCTGCGTTTTGGCGAAATCGGTACCACGAAGCCACACGTCCACATTCAGTTCCATTGATGCGTCAGATTGTACGAGAGAGCCGTTCGGCGAGTCCAGCCGCGTCTGTCGCCGGATCGGTGCAGGTGAAGTCGTGACACACGTACGCGGTCGCGCGTCCGTCGCGCATCTCCATGGCGCTGATGAATGACAGCAGGCGCGCGAGCGCCGTCTGACGGTCACCAGGCTCCACCGGAACAATCACGGCAAACGGATCGTATTTCGACGCCAGCTCCTGCATGAGCGCTTTCGTGCCCGGGTCGCTGCGCGATCCGACTACCACGACCTGCGCAACCTTCGCATGGTAGGTGGAGAGCGCCGCCATCATCATCGGCACCGCGCGCGCCACCTGACCGATGCGCGGCCCGAACATCTTCAGCGTCCTGTCGATGCGCTCGAAGTGCTCGGCCTCGCCAGTGAGATGCGCGAGCATCAACAGGTTGAGGACCGAGATCGAGCTCGGCGACGGCTCAGCGCCGTCGTAATCCTCTTTCATCCGCAGGATCACGCTCGGATCCGCACCCGTGGTGTTGAACCATCCACCGCTTTCCGCGTCCCAGAACTGCTCGTCCTGCCGCTTCTGCAGCGCGCGGGCCCACACGAGCCAGTGCGGATCGCCGCCCGCCTGGAACAACTCGATGAGGCCGAAAATCAGATAGGCGTAATCCTCTGCGTACCCGTCTATGGCTGCATCCCCGCCGCGATACCGGCGCTTCAACACCTGCCGGCCGGACTCCCACATGTGCGCCTCGAGGAACCTGGCCGATCGCTCGGCGGCCTCGAGATAGCGCGCGCGCGCATCCTCGCCCGGCAGCACCCGCGCGGCCCGGGAGAAGGCGACCAGCATCAGCCCGTTCCAGCCGGTCAGTACCTTGTCGTCGAGGTGCGGGCGCGGGCGCGACAGCCGCGTCTGAAACAGCACCATCCTCGAACGCTGCAGCGAGGCGTCAACCTCCTCGGGCGTCTTCCCCGTGCGTGTGGCGACGTCTTCGATGGAGCTCGCCACGTAAAGAAGGTTCCTGCCGGTGAACTCCCCCTGCGGATCGTCCGGCGCATTGCCATCGGGCCGGATGCCGAAGCGCTCCCTGAACGGTTCGAAATCGTCCTTCAGCAGCGCCTCGAGCTCGCGCTGCGTCCACAGATAGAACGCGCCTTCCGTCTTGTGGGCACCCGGGTTGGCCGCGTCCTCCGGCGGCACACTGTCGGCGTCTTCTGCCGAAAAGAACCCGCCGTCGGCATTCGTCATCTCGCGCAGCACATATTCGAGCGTGTCTGCTGCGACCTCCGCGAAGAAGCGGTCATTGGCGAGCTGATACGCCTCGAGCGACGCGAGGGTGATCTGCGCCTGGTCGTAGAGCATCTTCTCGAAGTGCGGGACGCGCCAGTTGCCGTCCACCGAGTAGCGGTGGAAGCCTCCGCCGATGTGGTCGCGCATACCGCCGAGCGACATCGCCTGGAGCGTCTTGGCGACCATGAAGGCGGGCGCGTAATCGCCGGTCCTCGCCGTCTCGCGCAGCAGGAACAGCAGCTCGCTCGGCCTTGGGAATTTCGGCGCATCGCCGAAGCCCCCCCTGGCCTGATCGAAGGTCTGCGCGAACTGCGCGACACCTTCCTTGAGCGCGTCGGCGGGAGGCACGTTGCCGCCGGGCGCCACCGTCCGCAGGCTCCTGATCTGCTCGGTCAGGTTGGCCGCCGAGGCCTCGACCTTTGGCCGCTCCTGCTGCCACACGCGCACAATCTCGCGCAGGATTTCCGGAAATCCGGGCCGGCCCCACCGCGCGTCGGGCGGGAAGTAAGTGCCGCCGTAAAACGGCTTCAGGTCAGGCGTCAGCCAGACGCTCATCGGCCAGCCGCCTGATCCGGTCGTGGCCTGCACGAAGGTCATGTAGACGCGGTCGACGTCCGGCCGCTCTTCGCGATCGACCTTGATGGAGATGAAATCCTTGTTCAGGATGTCGGCAATCGCCTGGCTTTCGAACGACTCGTGCGCCATCACGTGGCACCAGTGACACGTCGAGTACCCGATGGACAGAAAGATGGGCTTGTCGGCACGCCTGGCTTCGTCGAAGGCCTCCTGCCCCCACGGATGCCAGCTCACCGGGTTGTCGGCATGCTGGAGCAGGTACGGGCTGCGTTCGGCGGCGAGACGGTTAGGCATTCGGTTGGGCTCCAGCTGCCCGGATGTCGCGACGCATTTTGCTGTATGACGCCGTAAACTCAACACCCCAAAGCAGAATCACTGCGGAGAAATAGATCCAGAGGAGAAACACGATCACCGTGGCGATCGAGCCGTGGATGCGCGTGAACTGGGACACGTCGCGCACGAACCAGGAGAAGCCCCTGAACCCGGCGTCCCACAGCAGACCCGTCAGAAGGCCGCCGAGCCAGACGTCTTTCACCAGCACTTTGACGTTTGGCACGAAGTAATAGATCAACCCGAAGACGAGCGCCGGAAGGAGAATCAACGAATATCGAATGGCGAACCCTCGCATCACCCCAAGCGCCGGGTAGTTCACCGACACGCCGGCGAACCACCGCGCCTCGATGATCTGCGCGGCCGTCGCGCCGATAAGCCCGATCATCAGCATGAGACCGGCGGCCAGGAGCATGAGAAACGAAAACACTCTGTGGCTCCAGAAGCTCCTCGTCTTCTCCACCCCCCAGGCGTGGTTCACGGCCGTGCTGATCGCGCCGAACACGCCGAGCGCGCCCCACACCAGCAGGACACCGCCTCCGATGCCGAGTTGGATCGGGCTCTGTCGGAAGGCATCGAGCTGGCTGATGATGAAATCGAACTGCCCGGGAAAATACCGGAGGACAAACAGCAGCACCTTCTGTCTCGTCTGGTCGTCGGCGGTCACGCTCCCGAGAATGGAAACCGTGATCAGCGCGAACGGGAACAGCGACAGGAGCGCGTAGTAGGCAATCGAGGCCGCATAGGTCAGATCGTCGGCCTCGTACATCTCGACCACCGCCCGCCAGGCCGAGCGTCGGGTTATGCGCCAGGTCTCCAGAAGTTCGGCTGCGAGGTCACGCGATCGCCACACCAACACGTCCTCTATAATGCCCTTCAATGCCGGACACACCAAGGGATGGTCCGCCTGAAGGCGGACCCCACCAGCCTATTACCGAGGTGGCGTCGGCCTTTAGGCCGACCAAATGCGAAGTAAGCAAAAGTGATCAGATGCTCTGTGAACGCTGTGGCGCGGAGATGTATCGGATGCACGCCGTCTGGCGCTGCTCGGGGTGTGGGTTCAAAACCGATTGTTGCGGGTGGTAGACGGATTCTGGGTTCTGCGTTCTAGGTTCTAGGTTGGAGAACCTACAGCGCGGACGCGACAGACGTCGTCGTCTCTTCCCTCTCCGACTCTTCGAGGATTTTGACGACCAGTTCGTAGGGCATCATGTTGATGGCGTCGTAGTCGGGCGGGCAGCCAAACTCGCGGATCTGCGGCGCCGTGGGGTTCCCCAGGGTGAC
>JANNJO010000131.1:0-5762 GCA_031395755.1 Acidobacteriota bacterium | reverse complement strand
GTACGGGGGTCAGACCCCGTTTTCGTTTATATTTGGGCCGTGAGCGAATTACGGCTGCTGTTCCTAGGCGATATCGTGGGGAAGCCCGGGCGGGAGCTCGTCCGGAAGGGACTTGCATCCTTAATAGAGCACTACAACGTGGACCTGGTTGTCGCCAACGCCGAAAACGCGGCGGCAGGGCGGGGTATCACACGGGAAATCGGGGATCAGCTCCTGGGCTGGGGTGTCGATGTCATGACGTCGGGCAATCACATTTGGGCACAGCGCGAGACGGTCGATTACATCGGAGCGGAAGCGCGACTGCTGCGGCCAGCGAATTTCCCTGCTGGCGTTCCTGGCAATGGCAGCTACCTCGCCCGCACCGGAACGGGCCGACCGGTTGGCGTCATCAACGTGATGGGCCGGGTCTTCATGCAGGAGCTCGACAATCCCTTTACCCGCGTGCTCGAGGAAATCGAGTCGATGCGCGGCCGGACCCGCGTGATCCTCGTCGACTTCCACGCCGAGGCCACGTCCGAAAAGGTCGCGATGGGATGGCACCTTGATGGCAAGGTGACGGCTGTGGTCGGCACGCACACGCACGTGCAAACCGCCGATGAGCAGATTCTGCCCGGGGGAACGGCGTATCTGACCGACGCCGGCATGACCGGCCCGCACGACGGCGTCATCGGCGTCGAGAAGACCGTGGTGATCGACAAGTTCCAGCGCGGCATGCCGGTGCGGATGGAGACCGCATCGGGCAACCCGCGGCTCAACGGCATCCTGATTGCTGCCGATGAAACCACCGGCAAGGCGGTGTCCGTTCAACGCATCAGCCTGTCCGCCAAAGAACTCGAACATGAGCTCGCTGTTTGATCTGCCCTTCGACGAGCCGGCGCCCACGCAAGCCGAGGCGAACACGCCCGCAGCGCGGGCTGTGCTCACGGTCAGCGAGCTCACCTCTCACATCCGCGACATTCTGGAAACGGCGTACGCCGAAGTGTGGGTGGAGGCAGAAATTTCCAACTGCCGCCTCTGGAACACAGGACATCTCTACTTCACGCTGAAGGATCCGGGCGCGCAGCTCAAGGCGGTGATGTTCAAGTCCGCGGTCCGCTCGCTCACGTTCAAGCCCGAAGACGGCCTGCATGTCGTCGTGCGCGGCCGGCTGAGCGTCTACGAACCGAAAGGCGAATATCAGATCGTCTGTGAGCACATGGAGCCGCACGGCCTCGGCGCCCTGCAGCTCGCGTTCGATCAGCTGAAGCGGCGCCTGCAGGCCGAAGGGCTCTTCGACACCGCGCGCAAGCGTCCCCTTCCGGCATTTCCGCGCAAGATCGGCATCGTGACATCGCTCGACGGCGCGGCCATCCGCGACATGATCAAAGTGCTCGACCGCCGATACCCGAACGCCCACCTCGTGATACGCCCGTCGCGGGTGCAGGGTGAAGGCGCTGCCGCCGACCTCGCCCGCGGCCTCGCTGAGATCGTCAAGGTCGCCGGTATTGATGTCGTCATCGTCGGCCGGGGCGGCGGATCGGCCGAGGACTTGTGGGCGTTTAATGAAGAGGTGGTCGCCAGGGCGATCGTCGCCTCGCCGGTGCCCGTGATTTCGGCCGTCGGGCATGAAGTGGATTTCACGATTGCCGACTTCGCTGCCGACGTGCGCGCGCCGACGCCGTCGGCCGCCGCAGAAATCGTCGTGTCGCGCAAAGAGGATTTCTGCACTCACATCGAACGGCTCGGCGAGCGGCTCAACGGCGCGGTGCGCGGCTCCATCGCGCGGCTCGAGTCGCGGGTGCATCAATTGAACCGGCGTCCGGGCTTTGCCGGGTGGTCGGCCCGTCTCGCGATGCGCGGTCGCCACTGCGCAGAAACCACACACGCGCTGCGCCATGCGGCGCACGCCGTGGTCAACCGGCGGCTGCGCGCCTATCAGGCGCTCAGGCTTCAGCTCGAACAGTTCGATCTGCGACGGCGTCTCGGCACGGTTCGGGCCAAGCTCGTCCGCGCGGAGAGCTCCCTGCGCGCAGCGGCGATTCAGCGCCATCACCGCGCAGAGGCCCGACTCCATACCTGCGCGGCTCGGCTCGACAGCCTCAGCCCGCTCGCGGTCCTCGGCCGGGGGTACGCCGTCGTCTGGGACGAATCGCGAACGAACGTCATCCGCAAATCCGGTGAGGTCAAACCCGGCGACACGGTTCGCGTCACCCTCTCCGAAGGCGAACTAAAATGCGACGTCACCTCCACT
Source organism: Acidobacteriota bacterium (assembly GCA_031395755.1). Classification (GTDB taxonomy): domain Bacteria; phylum Acidobacteriota; class Vicinamibacteria; order Vicinamibacterales; family JAMQPK01; genus JAMQPK01. The sequence continues at coordinate 3,532 of JANNJO010000131.1, read as the reverse complement.
GACGACTGACGACTGTTATGGACCCAACAATCAAGGACTTCGAAGCGGCCATTGCCGAGCTCGAAACCATCGTGAAGAAGCTCGAAGAGGGAGACCTTGCGCTCGAAAATTCGCTCGAGCTTTACGAGCGCGGCGTGCAGCTCTCACGCTTCTGCCACACCAGGCTGGAAGCGGCCGAGAAACGGATCGAGATCCTGAACGAGCGCGGCGACCTGCGCCCTGCCGGCACAGACTTCAAGTAATGCCGGTCGCGTCGCTCTCGGAGTATCTCGGCACGCGGCGCGCGCAGGTTGACGAAGCGCTCGTGCGATTTTTGCCGATCGTCCCCGCATGCCCGCCCGGCCTGCACCAGGCGATGCGGTACAGCCTCGACGCCGGTGGAAAGCGGCTGCGACCGATTCTGACCCTTGCGGCCGCCGAAGCGATCGCGGGGAGCGCGGCCTCGGCCGAACACGCGATTGCGGCGGCGCTGCCGGCGGCGTGCGCCATCGAGCTGATCCATACCTACTCACTGATTCACGATGACCTGCCGGCCATGGACGACGACTCGTTGCGGCGAGGCCGGCCGACGAACCACGTCGTCCACGGTGAAGGCATGGCCATTCTTGCCGGCGACGGGCTATTGACCGAGGCCTTCGCGCTGCTGGCCACCGAACCGCGCGATCCCGCCCTTGCCGCGAGAAAGATCCGCGCGATTCACATCGTTGCGGCGGCTGCGGGAGCGTGCGGGATGGTGGGCGGCCAAGCCGTCGACCTCCTGGCGGTCGGGGCGGCCTCAACCTTCACCGAACAATCGCTCCAGGATATGCACGCCCGCAAGACCGGCGCGTTGATCCGCGCCGCTGCAGTGGCCGGCGCCATCATGGCCGGAGGCACTGACGAATCGATCGGCGCAGTCGAGGAGTACGGGCGGCACCTCGGCCTCGCGTTTCAAATCATCGACGACATCCTCGACGTCGAGGGCGACGCAAAGGGTCTCGGAAAGACCGCAGGTAAGGACGCCAAGGCCGGCAAGCCGACGTATCCGTCCATCTATGGCCTGGACGCCTCGCGCACGCTGGCTGCCGAACGTCACGAGAGCGCGCTGGGCGCCCTTGAAACCGTCGGTCTTCGCCACAGCCGGCTTGCCGACATCGCATCGTGGGTCATCAAGAGGACAAATTGAGCCGCGAGCGGTATGGGGCGACGGGGTCCCATACGCGAGCGGCTGGAGCGGGGCGGAGGGGCCCCCGCGACTAATCTTGAAAGTCAGACTCGACGTGTTGCTCGTCGATCGCGGCCTGGCCCAGTCGCGAGAGCGCGCGAGCGCGCTGATTCTCTCAGGCGTGGTGCTCGTCAACGGCCACCCCGCGCAAAAAGCCGGCATGCCGGTGCCGGATGATGTGGAAGTCACGCTCAAACAGCCCGACCATCCGTATGTGGGCCGCGGCGGCATCAAGCTGGCGCATGCGCTGGACACGTTTGGCATTCCCGTGGACGGCCGAGAGGCGCTCGACATCGGCGCCTCGACAGGCGGATTCACCGACGTGCTGCTCAAGCGAGGGGCCGTGCGCGTCGTCGCGCTCGACGTCGGCCACGGCCAGCTCGACTGGGGCCTGCGCAACGATCCGCGCGTCCTCGTCATCGAGCGCGCGAACGCCCGCACGCTGGCGCTGCTGCACCTGCCGGGCCCTGTGGACATCGTCACGATCGACGTCTCGTTCATCTCCTTGCGCCACATCTTTCCGCGTGTGCCGCCGCTTCTGCGCGATGGGGCCGACGTCGTCGCGCTCGTGAAGCCGCAGTTCGAAGCTGGCCGCGGAGAGGTCGGCAAGAAGGGGGTTGTCCGCGATCCGCTCGTGCAAGAACGGGTCGTCGAGGAGGCGACGCGCGCCGCCGCTGAGGTAGGATTGGTCCGCGCACACATGACCGAATCTCCGATCACCGGCGACACGGGCAACCGGGAGTTCTTCCTCTATTTGCGGAGCGCGCGCTGATGCAGCGCGTCGGCATCGTCGCGAAGACGGGGCTCGAGCGCGCGGCCAGCCACCTCGCGGAGATCGCCTCCTGGCTCGACGCGCGAGAGATCCGCCCCGTCTTCGACCCGGACACCGCGGCGCTGGCCAAATCGGCAGGCGCCACGGTCCGCTACGACATCGCGGCACCGGATGAGTTGCCCCGTCAGGTTGAGATGATCGTCGTGCTCGGCGGCGACGGCACGCTGCTCGGAACGGCCGGCCGCATCGCGCAGGCGAAGTCCGACATCCCGATCCTCGGCGTGAACTTCGGCAGCCTCGGGTTCCTCACAGAGGTGACGCTGCCCGAGATGTTTTCGTCGCTCGACACAGCGGTCAACGGCACCGCGCAGGTCGAAGAGCGGATGATGCTGCACGTGCTCGTCGATTCCGGCGGGCGGCGGCTCGTCGATCGCATCGCGCTCAACGACGTCGTCGTCACACAGGGCGCGCTCTCGCGCATCATCGAGTTGTCGGTATCGGTCGACGGCGAGTTCATGATGCGCGTGAAAGCGGACGGGCTCATCATCGCGAGTCCAACGGGCACGACCGCGTACAACCTGTCTGCGGGCGGCCCCATCGTGCACCCGCACGTTGACGGGCTCACGATCACACCGATCGCGCCGCACACACTCACCAATCGCCCTGTCGTCGTGCCCGGAAGCAGCGAAATCCGCATTCAACCGCTCATGCACGACGAGCACATTGAAGTGTTCGCCACCTTCGACGGGCAGACGCTGGTGCCGCTGAGGAACGACCACATCGTATCGGTGCGCCGCGCGGACAAACCGCTGCGCCTGATCCGCGCTTCGGCGCGCGGCTATTTTCAGGTGTTGAGAGAAAAATTGAAGTGGGGAGAAATATAACTTACATATCTCTGGCGGCGGTCCTGATGTTGTAACCCTCGTCGATATTCAGCACCCAGATTCTGCCGTCGCCGATATCACCGGTGCGCGCCGCGTTGATAACGATGCGGATCACGTCGTCTACGAGATCGTCCGGCACGGCCATCTCGATCATGGTCTTCGGCAGCAGGCTGACTTCGTACTCGCGGCCGCGGTAGACCGCCCTGTGACCTTTCTGTCGTCCGTGCCCGCGCACCTCGGTGATGGTCATACCCGAGAGCGAGGCTTTCTCTAATGCCTCGCGCACTTCATCGATCTTGCTCGGGCGGATGATGCACTTGATCAGCTTCATTTTCCGTACGCGGATTTTACAGTAAACTTCAGCGTTTATGTCGGACCCCTGCACCGTCGTCATTGGTGCGACGCGACACCTTGATGCCTTGCGCGAGCGTGCCGGCGCGGAGGGCGAGGTTTTGACGTTCAGCGATCAGGACGCGGCGAAGGCGCTCGAAGTGATCACGACGCGAAAGCCGGGGGTCGTCGCGTTCGAGCGCCTGTTTGCCGCCACGTCGCGCGGCGCCGCGCTGATCAACCGCATCAAGGCGGACCCGTCGCTCGCGCTTGCTGAGATTCGCGTGATCTCCCACGACGGGTCGTACTCGCGCGTCTCACCGCGCCGCGCGGTCGTATCCG
>JANNJO010000129.1:0-15007 GCA_031395755.1 Acidobacteriota bacterium | reverse complement strand
CATCAACGGGGATCACGTTCGTCACCGTGCCGCACGACCCGGGGAAGTAGCGATGTGCGGGAACGGGGCCAATTACAGAGTCGCGCCGGTCTCGGCGCTCAGCGGCGCAGCACATACGATTCGGCGCCGCCTCAATGACGTTTCCACAGGCACCTCGTTCAAGGCAGATGCTCAAAAACGCTTGTCCACAGAGGTCACATTCTCTCAGCCATCGTTTGACGCGGGCGAGAGCGGCCAAAACATTGGTGGAATTCGGCAGTTCTGATGAGGTTTGGCTGGGAGGCAGGGATTCGAACCCCGATAACGTGCTCCAGAGGCACGCGTCCTACCGTTGGACGACCTCCCAATCGAATATTCCGAGGCGGGCCGAAACCGCTATTATATCGCGCAGGAGGCTTGCAAGCCATGACCCGCCTTTCCCGCATCGGTCTCCTCGTTTTCGCGGCGTCGCTCGCAATACCCCTGGCCGCCCAGACACGCCGCGCGGTGATCGTGCAGACGAACTCCGCCGGCGATAGCGTGCACCTCATCGATCCCGCGAGCGACACGATCGTGGGCGAGATTCCCGACGCGGAGGTCATCCATGGCGCGGCGGCGGCGCCCGACGGAAGCCGGCTGTATCTCAGCAACGAGTCGACCGCGACCCTCGATATCGTCGATGCGAAGACGCTCAGGATTACCAAGAAAATCCCACTGACCGGCAATCCGAACAACCTGTCGATCCGCAAAGATGGACGGCGTGTGTACGTCGCCATCCAGACGCCGGATGGCGGCGTCGATGTCATTGACACCGTCGCTCAGGAGCGTGTGAAGTTCATTCGTGTGCTTCGAGGCGTGCACAACACGTTCATCACCCCCGACAGCAAGTACGTCGTCGCGGGATCGACCGGTGGCTCGGTGGCCACGGTTATCGACACCGAGACCGAGCAGCCTGCGTGGTCGATTCACTTCGAAGGGGGCGTGCGCCCGCTGTGCTTCGAGATTAATCCGGACGGTTCGACGAAGCGGATGTTCGTCCAGGTGACCAACCTCCACGGATTCGCGATCGTCGACTGGCAGACGCGGAAGGAAGTCGGCCGAATCATGCTGCCCGACCTGCCGCCTTCAGAGCGGAACAGTGATGGGATACAAGGCGCGCCGGCTCACGGAATCTTGATCGCCCCGGATGGAAAAACGCTGTGGTCGACCAGCAAGATCAACAGCCATGTGTATGCCTACTCGATGCCGGATCTCAAATTCTTAGGTGGGGTGCGCGTGGGCAAGGTTCCCGACTGGCTGACCTTCACACCCGACAGCAGGAAGCTTTACGTCGCCAACGCCCATTCGAATTTCGTGTCGGTGATCGACGTCACGGCCAGAAAAGAGATCGCGCGGATCAAAGTGGGACAGGTGCCGAAGCGGAACATCACCGCGATGCTCATGCGATAGTCCGGCTAAAGCCGGACCTACACAAAAATCAGCACATCCTCTTCAACTTCGGCGATCTCGACCGCGGCAGCGCTCACGCCGGTCACGCGAAACCGGTAGAGGCCGCGCGGGGCAGGGCCCGAAAGCCTCTCGCCATCCTCGACCCTGAACGTGCTGTTGTGGCATGGGCACACATACACAGGGTCTTTCACCGGATGCCCGATCTCATCCACGATTTCCCGTGGCAGACGGCTGGGGTCGGCAACATAGTCGACGTCGCACAGCTCGTGCGGACAGCGCACACAGACGGCGGAGAATTGGTCGGCCCCCGTACGCACAATCATGCCGGAGACACGTATCGGCTGGTTCGGCGTGGCGGCGCTGGGAAGCGTGACGGCTTCAGCGACGAACGGGCGGGCCAGCCATGGAGTAGACACGTCCGCCAGCGGCACTAGCGCCGGACGCGCGAGCGGGCGGTACCTGAGGATCCGCGAAACTTGTGCGCGAAGGCTCTTGGCGAAAACCCAGCCGAACATCGGCAGGGTGCTGTGCCGCAGAAACGTCCGGCGGGTCGTTATCTTGTCAATCCCTGCACCCATTTTGCCAGAACCTGAAACTCCGGATCGTTCTGCGCCGCCCAGTGCTTGCCTCCGCCATGCCAGTGGCTGCCGCCGGCTTCCTCCGACAGGGGATTCATGAGCAGTACGCTTTTCAACGGCTCGCCCGCCACGACGAGCCGTTGAATACGCTCAAAATTCCGCCGCGTCTGTTCTTCACTGTAAATGGCCGCGCCTGGCGCTAACGGCTCGAGAAAACTGTTACCGCCGCCGCGCGAGTGGCACGCAATGCAGCGGGCATTGCCCTTGCGGGCGCTTGTCAGAATCGGCTGCACGCGCGTCTTGAACACTTCGTAGTCCAGGCGGGACGTCTCCCCCGGTGCGGCCTTGCTGCTCACCCATGCGGCAAGTGTCTGCCACTCCGGATCGTTCTGCGACGTCCAGTGCTTTCCTCCCCCATGCCAGTGGCTGCCACCGGCCTCCTCCGCCAGCGGGTTCATCAGGAGAACGCTTTTGCCCGGTTGTCCCGCAACGACCAGGCGCTGCACGCGGTCGAAGTTCCGGCGCGCTTGTTCGTCGGTGTAAGTAGTTGCGCCCGGCATCAGTGGCTCCAGAAAGCTGTTGCCTCCTCCGCGTGAGTGACAGGCGATGCACCGTGCGTTCCCCTTGCGAGGGCTCGTCAAAATCGGGAGAACGCGGGTTTTGAAGGTCTCGAAGTCCAGGTCCGATGGCGCGACCGGAGCACCGGCCTGCTGAGCAAGCACGGGCCGCGACAATGCAACCCAGAGAGATGAAACGGCAATGAGCGCCGCAAGGAGCAGATGAATGACCGCTTATAGCACGGTCCGGCTGAAGCCGGACACTACTATCTACGTACTGGCGAGGTGGCGTGAATCCGCTGCTCGACTTCGCTGAACCGCGCTTCCGCCTCGGGCTCCGGCCACAGCAGCGCGACGAGAATTCCCACCATGAACGAGAGCGGGATCGACACCAGTCCAGGATTGCGAAGCGGGAACCAGGCGGTGGTGTTCTTCAACACGTCGATCTGGATCGTCGGCGACAGGTAAATAAGGATGAGGCTCGAGGCCGTCCCGATCAGCATGCTCATCTGCGCCGCGCGGGTCGTGAATTTGCGCCAGAACATCGACAGCACGAGCGCAGGGAAATTGGCGCTCGCCGCGATGGCGAATGCCAGCCCCACCATGTACGCCACGTTCTGACCCTTGAAGACGATTCCCAGCACGATCGCAAGCACGCCGAGCAGCACTGTCGAGCCGCGCGCGACGCGCAGCTGCTCCTTGTCTGATGCCGCGCCATGGCGCACGACGTTGACCCACAAGTCGTGCGACAGCGTCGCGGCACCCGCGAGCGTGAGCCCGGCGACGACCGCGAGGATCGTCGCGAAGGCGACGGCGGAAATAAATCCAAGAAAGGCGTCGCCACCGACCGCCTTCGCCAGCAGCGGCGCGGCCATGTTGCCGCCCGGGTCGATCGCGCGAATCGCGGGCTGTCCCACCAGCACCATCGCTCCGAACCCGAGAATGAACGTCAGCAGATAAAAGAACCCGATGAACGCCGTCGCGTAGCTCACCGACGTCCGCGCGGTCTTCGCGTCGGGCACCGTGTAGAAGCGCATCAGGATATGCGGCAGGCCGGCCGTGCCGAGCATCAGCGCCAGGCCCAGGGACATGGCATCGAGCGGATTCGACACCAGCCGCCCCGGCCCGAGCACCGTCACGCCGTACTGATCGGACGCCGCGCGGAACAAGGCGAGCGGGCTGAACCCGAACCGCGACAGCGCCATCACCGCGAGCATGAACGCACCGCTCAGCAGCAACACCGCCTTCACCACCTGCACCCACGTCGTCGCCATCATGCCGCCGAAGAGCACATACCCGAGCATGACGACGCCGACGATGACCACGGCCAGCTCGTACTGGAAACCGAAAAGGAGGCTGATGAGATTGCCGGCGCCGACCATCTGCGCGATCAGGTAGAACGCGACGACGGACAGCGATCCCACGGCAGCCGCGACGCGCACCGGCGCCTGGCGCAGCCGGAACGCGACGACGTCGGCGAATGTGTACTTGCCGAGGTTTCGCAGCGGCTCGGCGATGAGGAACATCACGACCGGCCAGCCGACGAGAAAGCCGATCGAGTAAATGAGACCGTCGAACCCCGAGAGCGCCACGAGGCCTGCTATGCCGAGAAAGCTCGCGGCGCTCATGTAGTCCCCAGCGAGGGCGAGGCCGTTCTGCAACCCCGTCACGTGCCCGCCGGCCGTGTAGAAATGCTCGGCGCTCCGCGTCCGCCGGGCGGCGACATAGGTAATGCCCAGCGATACCGCGATGAAGAGGAAGAAAAAGATGCCTGTCACAGGCGCTCCCGGAGCGCGGCGATCCCGGCATCGTAGTGCGTGTTCGCACACCGCACGTAGATCCAGATGAGCACCCACGCCGCCACAATCACGAGCGCGCCGAGAAGGATGCCCAGGCTGAGGCCCGGCACGACCAGACGGCCGAGGAGCGGCTTGTTGTACGCCACGAGCAGGATGAAGCCGAAGTACAGGACCATCATCGCGACCGTGAGCGCGACGGCAATCCGCCAGCGCGACGAGTCGAGCGCCTTGAGTTGTTCAGAGTGATTCACGCCCGGGCAGTATAACTGCTGACGCTAAGGAAGGACGGGGCGCTCCGGCGGAAACTTGATGGTGAATGTTGCCCCCTCCCCCGGGCGGCTTGTGGCTGTGACCGTACCATTGTGTCGCTCCACGATGGCTTTCACGATGGATAAACCCAGACCGCTGCCCCTGGTCTGCCCACCGCGCGCCGGATCCACCTTGTAGAAGCGATCGAAGACGTGGTCCAGGTGTTCGGAGGGGATGCCCGAACCGGAGTCGGTGACCTTGACGAGGACGGCGTCGCCGTCAACGGCCGCCGCGAGCCTCACGGACCCGCCTCGAGGCGTATGGCGCAGCGCGTTCGCCGCCAGATTCTGCAGCGCCTGTTCCAGCCGCATCGGATCGCCGGTGACGATTTCCGCGCCGGGCGCGATGTCCGCGCCCAGCGCCACACCTTTCTCTTCGGCTGCTCGCTCGTGGCGGGCCAGCACGCGGCCGAACACGTCCTCCAGCGGCACATCCTGCGCGTCGAATGAGTCGCCGCCGCCTTCGAGGCGCGCCAGGTCGAGGAGGTCGCCGACGATGTGTTCGACGCGCTGCGTCTCGTCTCGAATAATCGACAGATAGCGCTCGCGCGTGTCGGCGTCGAGCGATTGCGCGTGCAGCGACAGCGTCTCGAGATAGCCGCGCATTCCCGTCAGCGGCGTCATCAGCTCGTGGGAGACATCAGCGAGCAGAAGGCGCCTGGTCCGAGCCGCGGCCTGAAGCTGCTCTGCCCTTGCATGCAGGTCGTGCGTCATCTGGTTGAACGCGCGCGCAAGCGCCGCGACCTCGTCGCCGCCGTCCTCGCGCGCGCGTGCGGTGAGATCCCCGGCGCCCACCTGTCTTGCCGCATCTTCAAGGCTGCGCAAACGCCGGCGCACCGGGCCGAAGATTAAGATCGCCGCGGATGTCGTCCCGACCACCACAAGCAGCACGCCGACAATCGCGAGCGTGGGCGCGAGCTGCCGGAAAGCGGACCGCGGCATCGCCACGACGACGCCCGCGATTTCGCCGTTCACAATGATCACCCCAGCGGCGCCGCCTCGTCTCTGCGGCAGCGGTTCGGCCATGCCGGGACCGCCGCCGCGTTCGGGGCGAAACGGACGCTGGCCGCGGCCACGAATGCCACGGCCGCCCCGCCAAAAGGACTCGGGATCCGCGTTCAGACGGCCGCGGATCTGGTTGAGGACTTGATCGGACGGTGGCGCGCCGTCGCTGGTGATGACGCGGCCGTCTTTCATCACCGCGACGAGCGGCACACGACCTTCGTACTCCTGCCGGAGAAACTGCTGGATGTCGAGCCGGGGATTCGCTGTAAGCGCTTCGCTGAGATCGCGCGCGGCGAGCCGGGTGACTTCAGGAGGTGGGGGGCCTGGCGCGACCTCCATGCGCGAGATCAGCCACACGAGCGCGCCGCCCTGCACGGCGAGAACGGCGGCAAGGAACAGCACGAAACCCAGGCCGATACGCCAGTACAGGCTCCGGTACCAGGCGGTCTTCGCCATGTCAGGCTCTGGGCTCCGGGCTTCGGGCTCTGGGCCTACACGTCAGCAAACTTGTACCCGTCCCCCCACACAGTGAGGATCAACTGCGGCGCTGCTGGATCCACTTCGATCTTCTTGCGCAGTCGCTTGACGAGCGTATCGACGCTCCGGCCGGTCACAAACGACTGCTCCTGCCATACCTTCGAGAGCAAGCGCTCCCGGGTGAAGACGATGCCCGGATTCGACGCGAGCACGTACAGGAGATTGAATTCCTGACGCGTGACCTCCACTGCCACGCCGCGCGCGTGCACAGCGCGACGCGACGGATCGAGCTCCACGCCGTGAACATCGAGCGGCCGGGCCTCGCCGTCGCCGGCCGTCAGCGTGCCGCGCGCCCGACGGGTGAGCGCGGCGGCGCGCGCCATCAGCTCGCGCACCCCGAACGGTTTGGTGAGGTAGTCGTCGGCCCCGCTGTCGAGTCCCATCACCTTGTCGGATTCTTCGCGCCGCGCCGTCAACATCAGGATGGGCGCGTCCCGATTCGGCCCGTGGCGCCGGAGCGCGCGCGTGATCGTGACGCCGTCCATGCTCGGCAGCATCAAGTCCAGGATGATGAGGTCGAACGCCTTCTCCGACGCCAGCAACATCGCCTCTTTGCCGTCGGCGACCGGCACACACTCATATCCCTCGAGCCCCAGATGCAGGCACACGAGGTCCCGGATATTCTGCTCATCCTCGACGACGAGAACCGTGCGGCTTCGTTCCATCCGAAATCAGTATGGCACGCGTGACGCGACCGATTGTGCCCTCTGCCCTCTGACCTCCGCCCTGCCATCGTCTTTTCACATTTGTGCCGCGGGCGCGCCATCAAGCCCTCGTCTAATGGTCCATAGCCCACAACCGTGGGACGCAATGGAGGATTCATGCAGACGACAACTCTTACTCGAAGCATCGGCGGCGCCATCGGTGCGACACTCTTCGCCCTGGGTCTCTTCGCTTTTGTGCCGCACATGGATGCCGCACAGGATCAGCCGCCGGCACAGGGCGGGCGAGCTCGCCCCGGCGGCCCTGGACCTGGCGGGCCCGGTGGACCCGGAGGCCATGGCGGCCGCATGGGCGGACCGATGGGCGACGGGCTCGGAGACGTGATGCGCGATCTGACCGACGCGCAGCGCGAGCAGGTGAAGGGGATCCGCGAGCGTCATGCCGACGGCATGAGGCCGCTGATGGAGCGCTCGCGTGCCGCCCGCGAAGCGGTAGACGCAGCCGTGTTCTCGGGCAGCGTTGGGAACCTGCAGGCGCTCAGCATCGAGGTCGGCAATGCGGAGACCGAGCTCACCTACGCGCAAGCACAGGTGCAGTCAGAGATCCTCGGCGTCCTGACAGCCGAGCAGAAACAGAAGATCGCCGAACGGCGCAAGCAGATGGAAACGCGCCGGGCGGAAATGATGAAACGGCGCCAGAGCCGCGCGACGCAATAGGTTCCGGGTTCTAGGTTCTGGGGCTGGCAGGCAAGTTGCTCTGCCAGCCCCACATGCCTCAGATCGTCCTCTCTACCAGACGTTCTCTCGCCGCATCCGTGCTTCTTGGTGTCCTTCTTTTGGTAACCGGGCGCGCGGAGGCGCAGGGGATCGGCTTCCAGGGCGGCGTCAGCGTAGACCCCGAGCAGGTCTTCGTCGGCACCCACTTCGAGACCGGCGAGCTCTTCCGAAACTTCCGCTTCAGGCCTGGCATCGACGGTGGCTTCGGCGGCGATTTCTCGCTGGCGACCATCAACGTCGAGTTCCTGTATCACGTCGAGTTCGGGCGCTCGGGATGGAGCCTCTATCAAGGTGGAGGACCCGCCGTTGTGTTGCTGCGGCGCAACGACAATACGAGCGTGCATGCCGGCACGTTCGTGACCTTCGGCTTCGCGCACGAAAACGGGTTCTTTACCGACTTCAAGCTCGGCAACGGCACCCTGCCGACGCTGAAGTTCGCCGTCGGTTACACGCTAAGAAAGAGAACCCCGTGAAGGGACGTTCACAGGAGATCACGAGTCAAGATACCTTACGAGGTGGCGCAGACGCGCGATCGTGAGGGGCTTCCCCAGCAGTGCCAGCACTTCGAAAATTCCCGGGCTCACCGCTTTGCCGGTCGCAGCGATTCGCGCGGCGTGAATCAGCGTGGCGGCCTTGATGCCGCGCGCGTCAGCGACGCCGCGCAGCACGCGCTCGATCGCCGGCTCGTCGAACGGATCGGCGTCTTTCTCCAGTGCGGCCATCAACGCCTCAACGTGCCTGTCGAGATCGGCCTGCGTGAGATGTTTTTGCACCGCTTCGTCTTCGTACTCAACGGTCGTCGTCAGGAAGGGGCGAACCTGCTCGACGAAGTCCGGCAGCCGCCGCACGCGTGGCAGCACGAGCCGTAAGACGCGCTGCAGCCATTCGCGTCTGCCGGCGCCGTACTCTTCGCTCCAGAGGCCGGCCGCCTCGAGCTGCGGCTTCACCCGGCGCACGAGATCGTCTGGCGTCAGCTGTGCGAGATACTGGCCGTTGAACCAGTCCAGTTTCTCCGGATTGAACACGGCGTCTCCGCCGCTGATGCCGTCGAGGGTAAACGCGGCCACCAGCTCGTTGCGCGGCATCACCTCGCGATCTCCGCCCGGCGACCAGCCAAGTAACCCCAGGAAATTCACCATCGCCTCCGGCAGATATCCGAGCCGCTCGTACTCGGTCACCGACGTCGCGCCGTGGCGCTTGCTCAGGCGTTTCTTGTCCGTGCCGAGAATCAGCGGAATGTGCGCGAACGCCGGAGGCGTATGCCCAAGCGCGCGCCAGAGGAGGATGTGCTTGGGCGTATTGGAGATGTGATCGTCCCCGCGAATCACGTGGGTGATCTGCATGTCGAGATCGTCGGCGACCACCGACAGGTGATAGGTAGGGAGCCCGTTCGATCGAAGGATGATGAAGTCCTCGATCTGCTCGTGGTCGAACTTAATCGCGCCGCGGACACGATCGGTGTACGACGTGGCGCCTGGAGGCACTTTGAAGCGAATCGCCGGCTGGACGCCGGACGCCTTCATTCGTTGACGATCGTCCGCGGATAACAGAAGACAGGTGCGGTCGTACTTCCAGCCGCCGCCCGCCCGCTCTGCCTCCTCGCGCCTCTGCTTCAGCAGCTCCGGAGCGCAGTAGCACGTGTAGGCGCGCCCATCGGCCAGCAGCCTCTGCGCGATCTCGCGATGGCGCTCGAAGCGTTGGGTCTGAAAGTACGGGGCGTGGGGCCCGCCGACTTCCGGCCCTTCATCCCATTCGAGGCCAAGCCAGTGCATCGACTCGAGGATGCCGGCGACCATGTCATCCGAGGAGCGCTCGGTGTCGGTGTCTTCGATGCGAAGAATGAAGGTGCCGCCATGGCGCCTCGCGAACAGCCAGTTGAACAACGCGGTGCGCGCGCCGCCGACGTGGAGATAGCCTGTCGGCGAAGGGGCAAACCGAACGCGCGGCCGATCCATCCGGTGGATTCTATAGCGTGCACGAGAAAGGTCCGGTTCTTGCTCGCTAATAGTGGTGGAGGACTCATGAGCGTATTACGAGGCACCGCAGCCGGGTTTGCGGCCACGGTTCCGATGACGGTCGCGATGGAAGCCCTGCGCGCGTGGCTGCCGCGCGAACAGTTCCGACGGATGCCACCGCGGGAGATCGTCGATCGTACGGTCGAGAAAACCGGCGAAGCCGAACAGGTAAACGAGGTCGACCGGATTGCGATCACGACGGTCGCGCATTTGGTGTCGGTCTGCCGTCGCTCGGCCTCCATCCTGCCGCATCGCGCGACACCAAAGACCGGAACGAAGTGCTCATCGGATCGCACATCGTCTGGGGCGCGACGCTGGGAGCACTCTCAAAGGGATGAGGGAAGAGGGACGTTTCTTCCTTCTCCCCTCTTCCCTCTTCAGTACCTAACTACCAGGGCAACTGCCGATTGCTGATCTTTCGCCCCATGTCCGCCACTTCCTTATTCGCGGGGCCGACCCTGACACCTTCTTTGATCTGATCAGCGACGGTCTTCGCGTTGAACCCTTCGAGGAAGAACACCTTGTTGGCCTTTGTCGCCGCGAAGACTTTGTTTCTGGCGGCGCGCATCGTGGGATGGTTCTGAGCGGCGCCGGGCGTTCCCTGAAGACCGTGCGATAAGGCGTTGTCGCCCGGCCCCCATTCGGCAAACGCGATACCCGGAACTTTCAGGATCTCGTCGGCGTTCTGAACGGCCCATTTGTCTTCGAGCTTCAATCCCAGGACCAGCTCGCCATTCGGGTTCAGCGGCCAGGCGTCTGCCTTCTGCACGTATTCCGCCGGTGAAATGCCCCAGATGGCAGAGGCCATCGGCGTCCCGTGTGCGCCTCTGCGTCCTTCGGGCAGGTCTTTGTCCAGTCCCTGCTTGTGCACAGGAAATCGGCTCGCTTCCACGAACGCGCGAACGGCGCCCGGTGTGTCTGCGTGGGCGAGCAGAATGCCGTGGACGCCGGTCGCGAGCGCCTGCGTGAACATCCAGCTGTTTGCGCGAACCGTCATCTCATCAGTGCCCTGCACCGGCAGCACGACAACGACCGGAACACGATGGCCGCTCTTGGTCGGGCCGGCCGCCGCGGTTCCCTTCATATATTCCGCGAGGCCGCGGAAGTCCAGCGGGGCGTGCTCCATGTCGTAGGTGATGTAATCCGCGTGGGTCGTCATCGCATCCCGCTTGCCCGCCTCCACCGTCCCTTCGGTCCCTGAATGCGAACCCACGTAATAGGCCGGTTGGTCGTTTTCCAGAAGCTCGACGATACGATTGATCCGCTTGGGCTTTGACTGTCCCTGCGTGACCGGGCCGCTGAGAACGAGCGCGACTGAGACGCCGAGGCACGCGAGCGCCAGCTTCATACTCCGCATCGAGACCTCCAATTGTTGACACCGGGAGACGCGCCTACTCTAGATCAGCCGTTCACGAGATCGCACGTCCGATTTCGGATTTGTAGTGCCAGAATGGGTCACAAAGCCATCCGGCCAGCCTCCAGCCGGGGTCTGCACCGGTCGTATAAGAGTCACCGATTCAAGCACTTAGCTTCCATTCGCTCGTGGAGGTCCCTCAGGGTACTTTGTTTGCTATCCAAGTCCGTTCGAGTCCCGTCCCTTTCAGTGGTAGCAGGCAGATCACACATCATGAAACAGGCCACCATCCGCCGCTTCGAAAAAGTGAACAAGGAGCTGTGGATACTGCTCTCGCTGTTCCTGATTGCGCTCCTGCTCAACTATGTCGTGGCATCTCAAAAAATGCTTCTCGGCTTCTACGTTCTGCCCACGCTCGCATCCGCCTACTTGCACGGCAGGCGCGAAGCGACGCTGACGGCGTTCGCCAGCGTGCTGGTGGTGATCGGGCTCCTGATGTACAGCGATGCGTTTTACGCGCAGGAGGCGACGCTCGAGCTGGGCTACAGCAAGTGGCTCGATGTAACGGTGTGGGGCGGGTCACTGCTGATCACGGGCTACCTGATGGGGACGCTGTGCGAGCGAAAGAACTCGCAGCTGCAGGAGCTTCGAGACACGTACCACGGCGTGCTGATGATCCTGCGGCATTTCATTTCCAAAGACACGTATACCGAAAATCACTGCCACAGAGTCTCGGTCTACGCGACCACCATCGCCGCAACGATGGATCTCAGCCCTGCCGTCATCGAGGACGTCAAGGCCGCCGCGTTGCTGCATGACATCGGCAAGCTCGATATCAGCCGTGAGCTGCTCTACAAAGCCGCGAAGCTCACGAGCGACGAGTACGACGAGATCAAAAAGCATGTCAGCAAGGGTATTGACATGCTCGAGCCCGTCGGCGGCTCGCTGCGGCGAGTGATTCCTATCATCCTCGCGCACCATGACAGGTATGACGGTTCGGGTTACCACCCGACGAGTGGCGAGGAGATCCCGGTCGAGGCGCGTATCATCGCGGTCGCCGATGTGTACGACTCCTTGACAAGCGACCGGCCATATCGCAAGGCGATGTCTCCGTTCGACGCCAGGGACATCATCGTGAAGGGCTCCGAAACCGAGTTCGACCCGAGAATCGTGAGCGCATTCCAGAAAGCGTTTCGACAGGGGCAGCTCGAAATCTGGTCCGCGCCGCTCACCGCGGCATGACGCGATCTGCGCAGATGTGAGTGAGCCTTTATCGGCCCTGTTGCCCTGCTGGAAATCGCTGCCAGCGCCAAAAGAACACGAGCTGGATTGTTTCAGTGACCCTCCCCGTCTCCCCCAGGTCTCCAAAACTCTGCAAGACCAAGGGTCATATACCGCTGCGTCATGCCAAGTTCCCGGTGTCCAGCGAGCTCCTGAATCGCTCTCGGCGGTGCGCCGCGCATCGCCGCGCACGTGCATCCCCTCGACGAGCAAGCTTCGATGAAGAGACTGGACTTCAGGATCGGCGCTTGAGTCTCGGTCCAAGCCGACTACAGCAAGGGATTCGTCATTGAAGTACTGTTCGACCTTGTTATCGGCGTGGGGCCGGACGAACGCTCAGCCAACGCAATGTCGTGACTGTTCCCTGGCGAGCAACTGGGCATTGATTTCACAAATGGCCCGAACGTCATCCGATAAACGTGCATCCTCGCTTCCCCGCGCCCAGAACTGTCGGGCGGCGTCCCGCGCCTCATCCCAGATGTCCAGCGTGTCCGATGTGACATTCGGTACCGTAAACACCCTAGGTGGCACTTGGCCATCAGCCGTTGGCGCATACAGCATAGAGACCTGGTCGAAAGCTGGCGCAAGCAGCGGAATGCGCGCTTCCGTAAAGAACAGAACGTTGTATTGATGCCGATCGGTGTTTCCAATAAGTGCGCCGAACGCATCGAGCCAGCGAAGCCGTCGCGCATCTTCATCGGTTAAACGGCCACCCTCTCTGAGTGACGTCGCGGCACGGGCCCAAGGGTCTGCGGGATCGTCGTGAATAGCCGCAAGACTCAAAACCCCACGCCTTCCGCGTACTCCCACACGGTCAAAACGCTCGCTCTCAAGAAACCAATGAGAAGGCGTTTCGATAACGTTGGTGCGTGCGGCGGAAATCCCTCTCGAACCTACAACGTCAAGCGCAACTCCCTCCAGGATGAGCAGATCACACCAACGCCGCGCAACGACGTCGGTCGCACCTCCGCGTGCAGCAAACTTGACTAGCATGTGCCGTCCGTCAACTATCACACCAAACTTTGGCCGCTCGCCTCCCGCCGATGAACCGGGGGGATGTCCAGCGATTGTGGCATTGGCCAGTGCAGGGTAATCATTGGGGGTTGTGGCGCTATCTTCTAGCGCCTGCCACCGAGCAAAGGATTCGTCGCCGACGATAAGGTTCCCAGGAAGGTCCTCACCTCGACGTGACATCGCGATCAGGATGTGATGATCAGACCAATCGGTCAGTCGCGGCGGCAGCCGAAGATCGGCATGAGTCGAGGCAAAGAGTCGCCCAAGAAATCCCGAAGGGCGGGCGTCCACAAGCTCAATCGGAAGGCCGTCCGAGACCCTGCCGACAGGCATCCAAACGGACTGCCGCGCCACAAGCGTGGTCAGTTCGCCTGCCGAAACTGCCGCGCCGGTGTCAGTGATCCGGAACAGCGGAAAGCGCGAACTGTCGAGATTGGGCCACTGTTGGCGTAACGCATACTGCGTGGCCCGGCCGCGACCGATCCGGACGACATCCGATCCAGCTTCCCGCACCATCCGCATGAGCGTCGCTGGCGAAACATCCAGCCGGTCCCGAAGATCAGCCGCGTGGAGAACTCCACGGCTCAGTTCGGTTGAGACGCTTGTCATGAAATGATTATACAGCAGCAAGATTGCACATATAGCCTAAAACAATGGCATAAATCGAATATAACTGGGGATGTCAAAACGATTTTAGAAATGATTGTGAAACGATTATCACGACAAGCCGACCCTTAATTCTAGGCTTGATGGCTGAGAAACAGGGTGCCGATTTGACTGTTGGCGAATACATCAGGCAGCAAGTTCTCCCGGCCGGGATGTCTGTCAAAGAGGCCGCGAACCGGCTCGGCGTTGGCAGGCCTGCCCTCTCCAATGTCCTCAATGGCAATGCGGCGCTGTCGCCAGACATGGCTGTACGCCTGGAAAAGTCCTTCGGGGCGGACCGGCAGAAGCTCCTCGACATGCAGTCCGCGGCCGGCCGCGCGAAGCATCGCGACCCTGTTGTTCGGCATGGATGGCTTTTTGAGAAACAGTGGGTCGAGGAGTCCGCGGACGAACTCGAAGAGGACGACACGGACTTCACCGCGCGCGAGGAGCGAATTCACGCGCTCCGCATGAAGGCGCTCGCTGAGGTGTGGTCCGAGCGCGGTTTCGACGGCGTCGCCGCACTCCTCGCAGACAGTGGGGCCGCGCCGACCGTCGGGCAGTATGCCGCGCTCTGCATCACCGATTCGGCACGACGAATCGACTTTCTTCTGCGCTGCCTCGAGCTCGGGGGGGATCTTGAACAGAAGGCCGAGGGCTGCATCCTCGGTTTCCTCTGGTCAGTCGATTCGGGGGCTCGCCAGGCGTTGCTGCGCGCGGTCGCTGACAAGGTTGGTGCCGACCAACGGGTGCGACTCTTCAAGTCATCCCCCTTCGAGAAGCTCACATGGCTGACCGTCGACCAATACAGCGCGGAGAGCAGCACTCGGTACTGGAAGGAAGTATCCCCGCAGTGGAGTCGCCGACACTCCGATTCAGACCTCAACGAGCTCGTTGACCACCTTCTAAATGCCGACCGTCCACGGGCAGCCTTCCATGCCGCGCACATGGATTGGGCACGACTCGAGACGTCCCGACTCAAACGGCTTCTGACCGATGTGGCCACCATCGGCGCAGAGCCTCAGGACACTCCCTCGCCTTGATGCT
>JANNJO010000097.1:0-2115 GCA_031395755.1 Acidobacteriota bacterium | reverse complement strand
GTTGAGCACGCCCTGGCCACCGTTGACCCCGGGGAGCTCGTAAATGAACGTTCTCACCAGGCGATGCCGCACGTCGTTATCGACCGGTCCCCGATCGTACTCCGGATCAAAGAAATCCTGGGTCTGATTGGTTTCCGCGAGATAGTACGCGGCGAGATCGCCGCCCTGGGTTGCCTCGCCCTTGCCGAGCGTGTAGTTGACCTCCCACGAGTAGCCGTTGGCGAACCGCTTCCGGAGCGACGTCTGCAGCCCGTTGTAGCCCATCGTCTGACTGCTATCCACGTAGTAGCCGCCGGGCGCGCCCAGGGCCGGGTTGGGCCGCAGGCCGGTTTGCCGGTCGATCGCCTGCGTAAACTGCCGCTGCAGCGGGAAACTCCGCCCGTCGGTGCGGAGATAGCCGACCTCAAGCGCCATCGTGCGGCTGAACCCCTTCTGCACGCTCACCATCGACTGAATCGTATAGGGCACGTCCAGGTCGGTGTCGAAGAGCGAAAAGAAGGTTCTTCGGCCGCCCGACTCGGCCCGGACTATCGGCGCGGTCTGATCGGTGTACCAGGGCCACTTGATGCCGCGCGCCGCCGATTCCGTCCGGTTGTAAATCGTCCGGAAGGGGATGAACGGGTTCGCCGCACTCGACCGGACCGTCGCCGCCAGGTGCGGGCTATACAGGTACCCAACGCCGCCACGCACCACGGTCTCCGCGGCCTCGTCCAAGGTCCAGGCAAACCCCAACCGAGGGGCAAGGTTCCAAATGTCAGGCTCATAGGGCCGTCGCGGATCGCGCAGCGAGCCAAAATCCAGCTTGCGCAGGTCGGTGGGGTTCTCAAAGTTGACGATCTCGATTTCCTCGGGGGTCGTGGGCGTGACCACGACGCTGCCGTAGTAATCGTAGCGCAGGCCCAGGTTCAGCACGAACTTGCTGCCCAGGCGCCAGTCGTCCTGGATGAACCCGCCAAACTGATCCATATTCGACGCATGCGGCGGCGCGCCAAACGACGTGTTCAGCGACCCCGGGACGTTCGCGAGCAGATCGGCCTTGTTGAGGTAGTTGATCTTGGGAATCTCCGGGTTCTCGCGGTCCCCGGACTCCCGCATAAAGCGCCCCCCCACCTTCACGACATGGCGCTCGTACACGCGGCTGACTTTCTGTTCGAAGGAGTAGGTCGTGCCCTCCAGGTCCCAGATCTCGGCGTCCGCCGTGGCAAACAGCCCATTGGTGGAAAACCTGCCGAGGCGCCGGCCGTAGGCCAGGATTTCGGCTGGCTGATTCGGACCCATGATGCTCAGCGCGCCATCGAGGCGCTGCAGGAACGTCGAATTCCATCCAAACCGGCTCTCCGAGATCCACGCGCCGTGCGCCATCACGAACTGACCGGCCACACGATCCTGCTCGTTCGGATATTCGCGGTCGTTCGTGTTGTCGAGGAACGCGCGCGGCTCCAACGTGAACGGCCGCAGCCGGGTGTAGGTCACGGCGAGATTGGCGCCGTTGAACATCGAGATATCGGTCTTGGCCACGATGTGATTCTCGGTGCGCCGCTGATTCCCGACCCCACGCCACCGGCCGATGTCGGGATCGACCACACCGGCCGACGACACAATCGGCTCGGTCGGCTGCGGAATGTTGCTCAGCGCCATCCGCGTCTCGGTGAACGGCAAGGCGGTCAGCACTTCGGCGCGCAGACCCGGGTTCGGCACGACGAGATTGAGGTTCCGGCCAATCTGCTCCCTGTAGCCCTCGTAGGTCGCGAAGAAGAACGCCCGGTTCCGCAGCACAGGCCCGCCGAGCGTGCCGCCGTACTGATTGAAGGTGCCGGTCGGCTTGTCGGAGGTGGAGAAAAAGTCCCGGGCGTTGAATTTCTCGTTCTGCAGATTGAAGAACGCAGAGCCGTGGAATGTGTTCGTGCCCGAGCGGCTGATCACGTTGATCTGGCCGCCCGCGACGTTGCCGTATTCCGCAGGCAGCACGCCCTTGACGATCTGGATTTCGGCGATGGCGTCGAGGCTCATCACCGAAATCTGATTCTGCCCGCCGTACTGGGCCAGCGAGCGTTCTTCGGGATTCGAGTTGGCCTCGGTGCCGTCCACCGTGACCCCCGTGCCCCCCCCGGCGAC
>JANNJO010000075.1:0-7127 GCA_031395755.1 Acidobacteriota bacterium | reverse complement strand
TTGACGCGACGAAGCGTCTCCTCGAGTTCCGCCTCGACGGTCGCGGAGCGGGTATCGAGGTACTCGCCTACGGCTTCGTTGACGAGTCGGTTCAACGGCACTCGCCGCACCTCGCCGAGTAGCGCCAACCCTTTCTCTAGGCGGGGATCGAGACGGAAGGTCGTCGCCTTGCGCCCACCCTCTCGCCTCGCTCGGGTAGAGGCGGAGCGCCGACTTGAGCGAGCGACAGCTTTGCTTTTCATGGCTGCCGTAATGATATCAACATGCGGTTGTGACGTCAAAACATTGTATTGACGTCACGTGCCACTCGCGAGTGGTTGAAGGAGCACGCTTGGAAAGTGATTGCGCTCGCGCGTGCTGACGCACATCGAAACGCAGTAACGCAGTTCCCACCAACGACTTCCCGAAACAACGATGTACATCGGAGTGTCCCCGTAAATCACGGTGTTTGTCCGGGATTTCTGGGGGCATGTGACACAGTTCTGACACAGCTCGCGCGGCGGGTTGCGCTGACGAACACCGAAACGCACCGACGATTCGAGCCGCGAAGCGATCAGACGTGGTTCGGCTTTGCCTAGCCCGCGCGATCTTCCTCCGCCACAGCGCTGCTGAGATCCAAGTATTGCCTCCGGCCAGCGCTTGTCGACGCGGCCACGTCCTGAGATGGCGGCGGCGCCGGGCGCGCATGTCACTGCCACTATCGCCGCGTCAGCGCAGCCGCCAGGTATCGGAGTTCGGATTCCACGTCTTCGCCATCGGCCAGCGTCTCCGCGATCTCTTGCCGGAAGAGGTCGCGATACCGCTTGCGTAGCCGGTGAATGGCGACCTTGAGCGCGCCCTCCGATGTGCCCATTTCTCGTGCGAGTGTGGCATACGGCGCGTCGGCTTGATCGAGCAGGAAGACCTTCAACCGGTTGAAATGGTCCAGACGTCCATGTTGCACGAACTCGGCACGTAGTCTGTCCACGACTCTGTCGAGCACCGAGAGCGCCCAGCGCCGCTCGAAGATCCGCTCAGGCGTCTCGTTGTGCGCCGGCTCGCGTTGATACCGATCCTCGCCGGACGAGATTTCAAACGACAGGACCTTCCCTCCGCCGCGTTTCTGTGCGCGACTGCGATCGGCTTCGTCGGCGAGGAAGAATTTCAGGCACGTCAGGATGAACGCCCGGAACCGCCCTTTTTCCGGGTCTGCGCGATCGAGATATCGGCCTTCGATCACGCGGATGAAGAACTCCTGCGTGAGATCCTGCGCTTGGTCGGTCGGATACCCGCGGCGGCGAACGTAGGCGTAGAGCGGATACCAGTAACCCTCGCACAGCGACACCAAGGCGGAGCGAGCCTCGGGCCGGCGGGAATCGGCGGCCGCGGTCACCAGCGTCCACCATGTGGTCGGGAAAGCAGATTCGCGCCCCAGCGTGTGCATCGTTCCGCCTGCGGTGTTTCCGGAATCGCCGGTCATGAGCTCAGCCTGTGCCGCTCCACAACAGGCATTAAGGAATTGGAAGCCAAATGGTTACACCGCGCTCATCGCTGGTGTGCCGGCTGCAGCCGCGCGTACTCAGCTTTGGCGCGCTTGAGGACCGGGATATCGGCGTCAGCATCCTTCCACAATGCCAGGAATGTCTCATAGGCAGCCTTGGCTTTGGTCCTAGCTCCCGACAGAACGAACACTCGACCGAGTTGCAGGTGTGCCAGCACGCCGATGGGATCGGTGCCTACGATACCGGGATGATCGAGAACCTTCCGGAACTCGGTCGCCGCTTGGGCATACCGTCGCGCGGCCATCAAAGCCTCGCCGCGCACGTAGGCCGAGTGCAGACCGCCATAGTAACTGGCGAAGTTGAGGCCGTTCGCCGCCAGCTCATAACGGAGCGCGCCCTGCAGCCGCTCCACGCTGTTTTCCGGCTTGCCTCGCCTCAGTTCGGCTAACCCGCGAAGAACTGGTACATAGGTGAACGTGACGAAGGTATCTTCCGGAAAGCGCTGTTCTAAATCGCCGGCGAGCGCCTCCGATCGAGAAGAACCTCCCGAAAGACCCAGGGCCAGGGCCCCGGCATATTCAACCTCCCGGCCGTTCGAACGCTCCAGCGCTGCCATGGCGTTTCTTGTCCCTTCGCCAGCATTCCCGCAGAGGGATTCCCACGTCGCTCGTGCGGCCTGGTAGATCGCCGCCGTCTCGCGTTGTCCCTCCTGCAGGGCAAGCTCCAGCGCGCGGTTGGACGAGCGCCGGGCTGCCTGCAAACGGCCGGAACGAGCCAGCGCGAGAGACTGCGCGTGCGCTATCCAGTGTTCCACCCTGCGCTTGCCCCTGGCCAGTGCGACTGACCGGTCCATCTGCTCCTGGTCACCCTTCAGCACCGCGATGTTGAATCGGATGACGAAAAGACGGTCGAATTCCAGTTTGCGCTCGGAAGCCGCCTGAATCGTCCTCTCGGCTTCTGCGAAGCGGCCGGTGAAGAAATAGCTTCCCGCAAGATTGCCGTACCACATCCCAAAGTCGGGATCAGCCGCGATTTCTTTTCGAGATGCTTCGATCGCCCTATCGTAACGGCCGGTCCCATGGGTGGATATGCCGCCAAACAGACTATGGGGATTGGGTTGCTCCGCGCGGGGATACGTCTGAAACCACAATTCGAGCGTTTGGTAGGCCTTTTCCAGGTTTCCCGTCACCTGACGGTCGTAGGTAAAGTCGATGAAGAACTTCTCGCGATCGCTCACGCGGTCCCGCAGGAGCCACGCTTTCCTGGTGCTCTCGGCCGACAGCACTGATTCCCCGTTGGAGCTGTACGAAAGTCCCAGTCGGGCGTGCGCCATCGCGAACTCGGGATCGAGTTCGACAGCGCGCCGATAAAAAGGGGTTGCCGCGGACTGGCCGGAAGAGAGGGCCGTCCGTCCTCCGGTGCTGTACGCCTTCAAGGCTTCGATGGACGATGTCGTGGTTTCGGGTAGGGTCGCATGCTTTTCAACCGTGGCCAACGATTCGCCGGCCCGGGTTCTGAATCGCCGCGCGATCTGACTCAGAGCGTCGAGGACGTCTTCCTGCCGAGCCGCCTGGATATGCTGTTGATCGAGGATGCTGCCGGTCGTGCAGTTCCTTGCGCGCAAGCCCAGCACATACTGGCTGCCTAGACTGGCGATCGACCCCTCCAGCGTCATCGCACTTGCGGTTCGCTCGCAGATCTGCTGCGCGATTTGCGGAGTCACCCGCGCGTCTCTCGGCTGGCCCATCAGCGCCAGGGTCTCTTGAACCTTGGTGTCCGAAATCACCGCAAATGGCGAGTGTTCGAGCTCGAACGACAGCCCTTGACGGAGCGCACCGTCGAAGACCCGATCGCCAGTCTGGTTCGTGAAGTCCACCAGCACGATGGTGTCCTTCTCGGTCAGCGCGGGTCTCGTCGGCAAAACGCGAGAAGAGAGCGACCAGGCCGTCACCCCGATCGATACGAGGAGTACCAGTCCGGCGGCTGTGCCGACAGCGGCAGCCCGGCGCCTGCGTAGAAACTTCCGAGTTCGGTACAGCCGGCCCAGCGGCGCGGCCAGCACGGGCCGGTGGTCCAGGTAATTCTGGATATCGGCTGCGAGGTCAGCGACCGACGTGTAGCGCCGCTGGCGCACCTTCTCCAGTGCCTTCATGGTGATCGAGTTCAGGTCGCCGTCAACGAGACGGCGCAACGAAACCGGGTCGGTCTGCCGGCGCTCGGCGATTTGCGTCACCGCGGCGCCCAAGGAGGCGAGCTTTCTGGAGAGCGAAGGGGCCTCGTCTTCGCGGATGATCCGGAGCATTTCGGCCAGGCCCGCGCTGCGCAGCGTCGCCGCGTCAAACGGCACGGCGCCGATCAGCAGCTCGTACAACAGCACGCCGAGCGAATAGACGTCGGAGCTCTCATCGACGTCTCCCCCCATCGTGTCCGCCTGCTCTGGGCTGGCGTACTCCGGCGTCCCCACGATCTGACCGAAGTGGGTGAGCAAGCTCTTCTCCACAACCCACTGGTCGGTGGCCTTTGCTATCCCGAAATCGATGACTTTGGGAATCGGCGTGCCGTCCCGTTCCATCACCAGCACGTTCGACGGCTTCACGTCGCGGTGGATCACACCCTTCCGGTGCGCATGGTGGATCGCATCGCACACCGCGAGGAACAAGACGAGCCGCTCCTTGGTCGTCATCCGCTTGCGATCGCAAAACTGGGTGATGTGCGCCCCTTCGATGTACTCCATCACGAAGTACGGGCGCCCTTTGCTGGTCGCGCCGGCGTCGAAGATCTGGGCGATGTTCGGGTGGTCCATCATCGCGAGCGCCTGGCGTTCGTTGGCGAAGCGGGCGAGCACCCCTGCGGTGTCCATGCCGAGCTTCACGACTTTGATCGCCACGCGCCGGCGAATCGGTTCACGCTGCTCGGCGAGAGACACCGTGCCCATCCCACCTTCGCCCAGGGACTCGATAATGCGATAGCGGCCGAAGTCGTCATCCAGGGCCGCGCCTCGGGCAGGCCCAGGCGTCCCGGTCCCGAGCTCGTCGCTACCGGAGCTCGCGAGTGCGCCCTGAATCAGACACGTCGGGCAGAGTCCCTCGGGATCGCCCGAGGCCGGTTCCGAGCCGCATCGTGGACAAGGTGGCATGTTGTCGGATTGGCCGGAATTATATGCATTTCCCTCCCGGCTGTAACTTCCCGTGCCGCGTTTCCTTATTCGCATCAGGTGGGCCGAACTGGGTCGGTTGCCGAGCACGCGCACAGGAGATTCGTCATGACAGAACGAACACCGCGCTGGCTGCCCACTCTGGGCCCGTGGTCGCGCACAACTAGGAGAACACTCAAATGATGCGACATCTCGTAGCAGCGTGTGGAGCGGTAGCGATGGTCATGATGGTGATGCCCCCGGCCGATGCTTCGCGGGATTCGAAGGGGTCCGAGTGGTCGGCACCGGTCAACGTTGGGTCGGGCATCAATTCGTCATTTTCCGAGGCCGCCCCTGCCATCTCCCGGGATGGCCTTACCTTGTATTTCGTTTCCAATCGCCCAGGCGTCCCTCCCGACGCTTTCGGTGATCAAGACCTGTACGTCGCTCGGCGCGAGAGCGTGGATCTGCCGTGGGACTGGCCCGTGAATCTGGGCGCGAAGATCAACACCGCTGCCTTCGAAGGCTTTCCGGCGCTCTCTCGGAATGAACACCATCTGTTCTTTTTTCGAGCCCCAGGGGACATTTGGGTTTCCTACCGGAAGAACGTTAGCGATGACCTGGGAGACAACGGATGGCAGTTGCCGGTACCCCTCGGTCCTGGGGTCAACACCTCCGACTCCGAGGGAGGACCGGCCTATTTCGAGAACAGGAAGCGGGGCCTGCCGCAGCTCTTCTTCAATAGTCTTCGGCCCGGCAGCGCCCTCAACGACATCTACGTTGCTGACGCGTTCGGCGCGGCGGTACCGGTGAACGAACTGAATAGCACGGGAACCGACGCGGACCCATCGATCACCGCCGACGGACTCGAGATCTTCTTTCACTCCAACCGCACGGGTGCAGGGAATGACTTGTATTCGTCGGTGCGAAAGAGCGTCCTCGAGCCCTGGTCGAAGCCCGAGCCCTTGGGGCCTATTGTGAACACCGCGGCGAGCGAGAATCTTGGCGCCATCTCACCTGACGGCGAGACGCTCTTCTTTACGTCGACGCGCGATGGTGGCTTCGGATCGAACGACATCTACGTGACGACGCGCACAAAGCGCCGCTGACTTTGAAGAGATAGTGAGCGGCGCGGCGACCCATTACGGCCTATGGTCGTCGCGCAAGGACGCTACAGAGGGTTTGCGGAGCACGCATTGCCAGTGGAGGACAGCGCCTCGCATCTCGAGTGCTCACCCTGGCTCGCGCGGGCCACGGGCAAGACGGATGGCCGGGTCCCGTCGAGATCGCGGAGCGGTCGCGTCGGCGCGAGCGGGCCGCCCTGTTCGAAGCGGCCCGTCTGGGAAGCGTTCTATGGGCATGTGCCGCCGCAAGGCAGAGCGCCAGCAAGGCGCTCGCGTCTGGAAGTGCCGCGACCTTGACTATGCTGCGGCGTTCGCGTGGCCTTCTCGGGCGATCTGCCGCAATCGCGAGCCCTCGCCGAAGGTCTCGCCCGCGAGTTCCCGGAGGATACGTCGGTTCAATTCATATATCTGGCGGGGGGCATCGTTTCATCGGACCTCCGGCGGCCTGGACTCCAACTAGGTTGCCGGAGCAGCGTACATCGCAGCCGGTCAGCCCCGAGGGCGCCGGCGAGTTCCAGCGGATGCTCGATCATCGCAGTATCGTCCTCGTCGATCACATGGACGCGATGGCGCGCCTGCAGCTGGCACGAGCACTCGTGCTCTCGGGCGGCACGGTGAAGGCGAAGAGTGTCTACAGCGATCTCTTGACGTTCTGGAAGCACGCCGACCCGGACATTTCCATTCTCCAGGAAGCACGGACGGATAGGCACGACTGGCATAAGCGGCGCACTCCTTATGGGTCGAGCCGGGTCGCGCCCGTACGGACCGCACCCGCCTCGCACGCTTCAGCGTCCGTAGGTGATCTCAAGAGATTTCGAGGTCTGACACAAGTCCCGTGCACGGCTGCATGGGCCGTCGGTAAATCGCCGGACTCAGAAGGATTGTCAAAGAGGTATGCAGTCGCAGCCGACGTGCGATAATCTGATGTCTGGCCGCTCGCAAATCGTTGATTCTAAGTGGAGAGATGTCCGAGTGGTTGAAGGAGCACGCTTGGAAATTGATTCCGCTCGCGCGTGCTGACGCACACCGAAACGCACCAACGCACTTCCGATCAACGACTTCCCGCAACAACGATCTGCCTCAGCGTGTCCCCGTAAATGACGGTGTTGCCCCAGGGTTTCGGGGGGTATGTGACACAGTTCTGACACAAAAATCAATTCCACTTCCCGCGACACACATCGAGGTATAGCGCCTGATATGGAGGAGTACTCCGCCGATGAACGTGAACGGGTACCAGGCGGCAGCGGAGAGCCCAAGGTCCAGTACGCGGCGATGTTGCTGGGCGCCACTGGCAACGTGGGGGGGCATATGTTGCACCTGCTCGTGCAGAGCCCTCTGTGTAAGAAGGTGGTCGTCGTAACTCGGCGCAGCGTTGCGCAGTTCGCGAAC
>JANNJO010000041.1:0-5527 GCA_031395755.1 Acidobacteriota bacterium | reverse complement strand
GTCGCCTTGAAGCGAACCCCGGGAGAGAACGTCCAGCGATGAGGGGGACGGTAGATCCCGACGTCGTGCATGCGTGATTTCACGCGGAAGGTGTAG
Source organism: Acidobacteriota bacterium (assembly GCA_031395755.1). Lineage (GTDB taxonomy): Bacteria > Acidobacteriota > Vicinamibacteria > Vicinamibacterales > JAMQPK01 > JAMQPK01. The sequence continues at coordinate 5,431 of JANNJO010000041.1, read as the reverse complement.
AGCAGGCGGTGATAGTCGTACGGGTAGCCGTCGCGCTTGTGCACGGCGACATCCAGCTTGTAGGTGCCTTCGACAAGATCGAGGCTGTCGATGTTGAGGACGACTTCTCCGTCACCGCGGATCTCGTCGGACCTGTAATCCTCGAGATGCGTGTTGGTACCGTAGCAGGTGACGCCATCGGCGCTGTACAGTCCGATGCCGAACACGAAGTCGTTGTTCGGCTCGTGGGCGCGCACGCCGAGGTGGATCGACACGCGTTCGCCGGACTGGAAGATGTGCGCCGCCTCGCCGCTTTCGCTCCTGAGCGTGACGCCCGTAATCTCGATCTCGCGCGATCCCCAGCGCCCCTCGACGGCACGCGTCATATCTTCGACGGAGGCCTGGTCCTGCTCTGCAGACCCGGCGTCCGCGGCGGCCTCGCGCTCCTTCTGCTCTTTGCCCTCTGCCCTCTGCCCCGTCTCGGCCCCCCCACCATCAACCGCCGCTGGGTGGTGGGGTCCGCCTTCAGGCGGACCGTCTGTCAGGTCATGCGCGCGCGCCTCGGCTCTCGCCAGCTCGCGCTCTTCGCTGCGCTCGACGTCGATCAGATAGGCACCCACGACCCGTTTGGGATCGCCGGCACCTCGAACCTTTCCGCTGTCGAGCCAGAGCGCTTCGTCACAGAATCGCTCGACGAGGCTGAGCGCGTGGGTCACCAGCAGAATCGTCTTGCCGCGCCTCTTGAACTCACCGAACTTGTCGAGGCACTTGTGCGTGAACCCCTCGTCTCCGACGGCGAGCACTTCGTCCACCAGCAGGACATCCGGATCGACGTGAATCGCGACGGCGAACCCGAGGCGCATATACATACCAGACGAGTAGGTCTTGACGGGGGCGTCGATGAAATCCTGCATCTCGGCAAACTCGACGATCTCGTCGAAGCGGCGCGCCACCTCGCGCTTCGTCAGGCCGAGCATGATGCCGTTGATGAAGACGTTCTCGCGGCCGGAAATCTCCGGATGAAAGCCGGCGCCCAGCTCGATGAGCGCGGAGATTCTCCCCTGCACCTTCACGGTTCCCGTCGTCGGTTTGGTGATGCCGGCCACGAGCTTCAGCGCCGTGCTCTTGCCGGACCCGTTGCGGCCGATGACGCCGTAGGTTCGGCCGGCCGTGACGTTGAAGGAGACCCCCTGCAGCGCCGGGAACGTTTCTTCCGGCTGCAGATCCTGGATGAGGCTGCCCTTGAGCAGCGCGCTCTTCAGCGTCGCAAACTGCTTCCGCCGCGCGTATCGGCGGTAGACCTTCGTGACGTTGGTGACCTCGATCGCGTTCATTACACTTCCTCCGCGAACGAATCGCGCAGACGATCGAAGAGGAAGTACGCGAAGAGGAACAGCAGCGCCGAGCCGACGCCGAGCGCCAGCAGCCACCTCCAGTGCCCGAAGTCGCCGGGAAAGTACAGAATTTCCTGGTAGGAGATCGCCAGATGCGTAAACGGGTTCAGGTCGAGGAAGCGCCGAATCCGCACCGGAGCGAATTTCCAGTAGTAAATGATCGGGGTGGCGAAGAACCACAGCGTCATCACGTTCGCGAGAATGTCCTTGATGTCGCGAAAGTGCACCGTCAGCGCCGAGAGAATCAGCGCGAGCGCGACGCTCAGCAGCAGCTGCACGAGCACGACGACCGGAAACCAGGCCAGCTCCGACACCTGAAGCGGCGCATCGAAATAGATCAGGAAGGCGACGAGAATCGGCAAGCCGAGGAGAAAGTGCACCAGGTTCGCCAGAACGGTGACGATCGGCAGAATCTCGGCCGGGAACATCACTTTCTTGATGAGGTTGCCGCCCGAGATGAGGATGTTCGACGACTCGACGAGCGACGCCTGGAACCAGGTCCAGGGCAGGAGCCCGCAGAACAGGAACAGCGCGAAGTTCGGAATCTCGTTCAACTGCGCCGGCGGCATCACGTAGGCGAACACGAACGTGTAGACCATCAACAGGAGCAGCGGATTGATGAACGACCAGAAAAATCCGAGGACGGAGCCGCGATAGCGCGCTTTGAGCTCGCGCGCCACGAGGCTCTGAATGAGCCCGCGGTATCGTGGAAGTTGGCGGAGATTGTCCAGCAAGCCGACAGCTATCTTAGACCCGAGTGCGGGCTTTCGTGGAGACCTGGAGGCGAGCCAGCGATTTCAGGAGCGCCATGCGGGCCCGCTCGAAATCCATGTCGGGCTCAGGCTTGGCGAGGCGTTCTTCGGCGCGGCGCTTGGCCGCCTCAGCTCGCGCGAGGTCGATCTCGTCGGGCCGCTCCGCCAGCTCGGCCAGAACTGTGACGCGATCGGGCAGGATTTCAGCGAACCCGAACGCAATCGACAGGTAAAAGGTCTCGCTGCCCTTCCGGTACCACAGCTCCCCGACCGTCAATGTCGCCAGCAACGGCGTGTGGCCAGGCAGGACGCCGAAATAGCCTTCGGCGCCGGGGATCTCGACCTCGTCGACCTGCTCGGTCACGACGGATCGATCGGGTGTCACGATCTGCAGCGTCAGGTGCGTCGGCAGTGCCGGTATCTCGGCCATTTACGCCGCGGCCATTTTCTTGGCGGCCTCGACGACCTCGTCGATCGTGCCCACCATATAGAACGCCTGCTCGGGAAGGGCGTCGTGCTTGCCCTCGATGATTTCCTTGAAGCCGCGGATGGTTTCGGCGATCGGCACGTACTTCCCCTCGCGGCCGGTGAACTGTGACGCGACAAAGAACGGCTGCGAGAGAAAGCGCTGCAGCTTGCGCGCGCGCGCCACCGTTACCTTGTCTTCTTCCGGCAGCTCGTCGATGCCGAGAATGGCGATGATGTCCTGCAGGTCCTTGTACCGCTGCAGCACGCGCTTCACTTCCCGCGCGACGTTGTAGTGCTCGTCACCGATGATGCGCGCGTCGAGGATGCGCGAGGTCGAAGCCAGCGGATCGACCGCGGGATAGATGCCCAGCTCGACGATCGCGCGCGACAGGTTCGTCGTCGCGTCCAAATGAGCGAAGGTCGTCGCCGGCGCAGGATCGGTGTAGTCGTCGGCAGGCACGTAAATCGCCTGCACCGACGTGATCGACCCCTTCTTGGTCGACGTGATGCGCTCCTGCAGGATGCCCATCTCGCTGCCCAGCGTCGGCTGATAGCCGACCGCCGACGGCATGCGCCCGAGCAGCGCGGACACTTCGGACCCGGCCTGCGTGAAGCGGAAAATGTTATCGATGAAGAGCAGCACGTCCTTGCCCTCGGCATCGCGGAAGTATTCGGCGACCGTCAGGCCGGACAGCGCGACGCGCAACCGGGCGCCCGGCGGTTCCGTCATCTGTCCGTAGACGAGCGCGGCACGCGACTTCGACAGGTCGTCTTTATTGATGACGCCGCTCTCCTGGAACTCCAGCCAGAGGTCGTTGCCTTCGCGCGTGCGCTCGCCGACGCCGGCGAACACCGACACGCCGCCGTGCTTCATCGCGATGTTGTGAATCAGCTCCTGGATGATGACGGTCTTGCCGACGCCTGCGCCGCCGAACAATCCGATCTTGCCCCCGAGCAGATACGGCTCGAGCAGATCGACGACCTTGATGCCGGTCTCGAACATCTTCAGCTCGGAGGACAGCTGTTCCAGGGTGGGCGCTGGGCGATGGATCGACCACCGCTCTTTCGAGGCGACCGGCCGGTCCGGGTAGTCGACGGGCTCCCCGAGCACGTTCATCACGCGCCCCAGGGTCGCCGGGCCGACGGGCATCGAGATCGGCTCGCCCAGATCAACGGCGATCATCCCGCGCTGCATGCCGTCGGTCGGCTTCATCGCGACGGTGCGCACGCGTGACTCGCCCAGGTGCTGCTCGACCTCGCAGACAATGTCGACTTTCGAGCTGCCGCCGGTGCCATCCGACACGATACGAACGGCGTTGTAAATGTCCGGCAGATGGCCGTCCTCGAACTGGATGTCGACCACCGGTCCGATGACCTGCACGACTTTGCCGACCTTCTGCTTTGCCGCTACTTCAGTTGCCATGTGTGCTCCGCTACCGCGCCGCGGCGGCGCCCGATACCACTTCGATAATCTCGCGGGTAATCGCCGCCTGGCGCACCTTGTTCATATAGAGCGTGAGGGTGTCGATGATCTCACCCGAGTTCTTCGACGCCGCGTCCATCGCCGTCATGCGCGCCGCGTGCTCGGCCGCAGCCGATTCGAGCAGCGCGCGATACACCTGAATCTCGATGTGCTTCGGCAGCAGGTCCGCGAAAATCTCCAACGGCCCCGGCTCGTACAAGTAAGGGGTCTGACCCCCCTGATCATCGCGGGGGTCAGACCCCATCGGAATCGGCAGAAGCTGCTCGGTCGTGATCCGCTGTTGCATGACCGACTTGAACTCGTTGTAGACAAGAAAGACCTTGCTGGCGCGGCCGCTGGTGAACTCCTCGATCGCCGCCTGCGCGATGCGCTGCGCGTCGGCGTATCTCACCTTCTGGAAGACGCCGACCTCTTCGATGCGCACCTCGAAGCCGCGCCGCTTGAAGAAGTCGCGGCCCTTCCGGCCCACCAGCCCGAGGCAGACTTTGCTGGATGCTGACGTGATGAAGCTGCTCGTCGCTTTGATCACGTTGCTGTTGAAACCGCCGCAGAGCCCTTTGTCGGCGGTGATCGCAATCAGCAGAATCTTCGCGTCGGGCGCCGGTTCGCGCTCCGCCAGGAGAGGATGGGTCGACGAATCGACGCGGCTGGCCACGCTGTTGAGCACCCGCTGCATGTGAAGCGCGAACGGACGCGCGCCGACGACGCGCTCCTGCGCGCGGCGCAGCTTCGAGGCGGAGATCATTTTCATCGCCTTGGTGATCTGCTGCGTCGACTTCACCGCCCGGATGCGGCGGCGGAGGTCAAGCAATGAGGGCATCGATTACGCCGCTTTCCTCGCGGCGAACTGCTGGCCGAATTCCTTCATCGCCGCGTTGATCTGCCCCTTGACGTCATCGTCTATCTGCTTCTTCTCTGCGATGGTCTTGAGAAGGCCGGAGTAGCGGAGCTCGAAGAACCGGTACAGCTCTGCCTCGTAGGCGCCGACATCGCCCACCGGCACCTGATCGATGTACCCATTCGTGCCCGCATAGATAATGAGCACCTGCTTCTCGATCGGCAGCGGGTCGTACTGCCGCTGCTTCAGAATCTCGACGAGCCGGGCACCGCGATTGAGCTGCGCCTGCGTCGCCTTGTCGAGGTCGCTGCCGAACTGCGCGAACGCCGCCAGCTCGCGGTACTGCGCCAGGTCCAGCCGCAGCGTGCCCGCCACCTGCCGCATGGCCTTGATTTGCGCCGACCCGCCGACGCGCGACACCGAGTTGCCGACGTTGATAGCCGGCCGTACGCCCTGGTGGAAGAGGTCGCTCTCGAGGAAGATCTGCCCGTCGGTGATCGAGATCACGTTGGTCGGG
>JANNJO010000022.1:0-9836 GCA_031395755.1 Acidobacteriota bacterium | reverse complement strand
GGGATCACGACGGCCGATTTCTGGGGCTGGGGCGAGTACGCTCCGCGCGAGAATCGCCTCATTCAGACCAACGGCATCAAGCTGGCCAGCGCAACATCGGCCCAGGCACAAATAGAGATTGAGAACGCCTGGATGGCCGGCAAGCGAAAGATGCTGGACGAAACCACGGTGACGCGGGTCTCGGAGCGCGACGGCGCCTACGTGCTCGACTTCACGTTCACACTGGCGCCCGTGGTCGATTACGTCCTGCACAAGCAGTCGTTCTCCGGCTTCAATTTCCAGGGCCGGAAAGACGGCGAGTCGTACTTCACGAATACGGCGGGGACCGTGCAGCTTCCGAACCCGCACTACTCGGTGCCCGAGTTGAACTGGCCGCCGGCGCCCTGGTACGGATACGTGGTGAAGGTGCCGAACGGGAAAGTGGTCGGAGCCGCGGTCATCGATCATCCGTCGAACCCACCCAGTACGTGGCACAACTCACGCACGCTGTGGATGGTGAATCCCGTCATTGCGTCGCTGGGACCGATGACGATCCGTGCGGGCTCGCCGTTGACGCTTCGCTATCGGGTCGTGGTGCACGATGGACCGACGCCGACGGCGGTGGTCGAGAAGCTCGCGGCTGAGTTTCGCGCCGCGAAATAAGAAGGGGCAGGCGTGGATTATCAACTGAAGGGACAACTCGCGTACGTCAGCGCAGGCGCGCATGGCATCGGGGAGGCCATCGCGGATCTGCTGACGCAGGAAGGGGCAGAGGTCATCGTCGCCGATTCCGACGCGGACGTGCTGCGAGAGAAAGCCGGCAAGTGGCGCGGAACCGTAGCGGCCGACCTGGCGAGCGCGTCAGGCGTGGACACGGCGACGGCCTATGCGCTCGAGCAGTTCGGCCGGCCACCGGACATCCTCATCAACAATCTCGGCGTCGGAAACTCCACGCCGTTCGAGGACATCTCGGACGACATCTGGGCGCAGTCGTTTCAGGTGAACCTGATGGGGACGGTGCGCACGTGCCGGGCGCTCGTCCCGAAGATGGCGGCGCGAGGGCAGGGATCCGTTGTCAACACCGGATCCGACCTGGCAAAGCAGCCGGAGCCAGGATTCATCGACTACGGCACCTGCAAGGCGGGATTGCTGTATCTCACGAAAGCGCTCGCCAAGCAGTACGCGCCCGCGGTCCGCGTCAACACGGTGCTACCCGGACCCATCTGGTCGCGAATGTGGACGAGGCCCGGCGGCATCGTCGATCAGCTGGTGCAGCACTACAAACTGGATCGCGACGCATCGGTGAAGAGATTTCTCGACGACAGGCAGATGCCGATGGGCATCGGCGACCCGGCGGACGTGGCGCACGCGGTGGTGTTCCTCGCCTCGCCGCTCGCAAAGTTCATCACGGGCGCCGGCCTCGACATCGGCGGCACCATCCGGGGGCTGGTCTAAATGAGCGCGGACTATTCGAGTTTCGGATTGAAGGACAAGATCGCGGTCGTGACGGGTGCGTCACAGGGCATCGGCAGGGCCATTGCGCTCGGCCTCGCGCAGGCGGGCGCGCACGTCGTGCTGGCAAAACATCCAGAGGGGCGGCACGACGAGATCAAGGCCGTGCAGGCCGAGATAGAAGCGATGGGGCGGAAGGCGCTCATCGTGCTGGTCGACGTGGCGAACGTCGAACAGGTGAGATCGATGATCGCGACGGCGAAGGAGACGTTCGGCCGCATCGACATCCTCGTCAACAACGCCGGCTGGACCGGCAACGGGCCGGCCCTCGATGTCACGGAAGAGGAATACGACAAGACGATGGATGCGTCGGTGAAGAGCGTGTTCTTCGCCTGCCAGGCGGCCGCGCGCGTGATGATTCCGCAGGGCCGCGGCAAGATCATCAACATCGGCTCGAACTTCGGCGTGATCGCGTTCAACGGCCGGGCGGTGTACGCCGGCGCCAAGGCGGCGGTGCATCATCTGGCGCGCGCGCTGTCACTGGAGTGGGCCAGGTCCGGCGTCACCGTGAATGTGGTCGCCCCCTGTATCACCGAGACCGAGTCGCGAAAGGTCATCCTCGAGAAGCCGGGTTACAAGGAGTGGGCGACGACGAGCATGCTGCCCATCGGCCGGTGGAACCAGCCAGAGGATTTAGTCGGCGCAGTCTTGTTTCTGTCGAGCCACTTGTCAGACATGGTGGTTGGTCACGTGCTGATGGTCGATGGAGGCTGGACGATTCAGTAGAGGGGAGAGCGCGCGCGGCCGTCAGCGACCTGCGAGCGAGGCGCGCTTGACCAGGATGGCGTCATGCTGGACGATACGCCTATGCCCGACAACACCTCGAACGTCGTCAGCGCGGCCGTCACCGCGCCGAAACTTCCGGAAGGAATCGTGGGCATCGCGTCGATTGCTACGACCGGTCCGGTCGACGGATGCCAGGTCTTCATACATTACAACGGACCGACCGATCAGTTGAGCGGTCTGTGCGTCGGCATGGCAGTGCTCGCCCCCGGTTCCAGCCCGCATCCGCCGCATCGGCATCCCGAGGAGGAGTTCCTGATCGTGGCGTCGGGCGACGGTGAGATCTACGTTGAAGGCAAGACGACCCAGGTAGGTCCGGGCGCGATCATGTACGTCGCCGGCAACACCGAGCACGGCATCTGCAACACCGGCAAAGTGCCGATGACGTTCTACTGGTCGAAATGGCTGGCGAAGGGCTTCTGACGCTCTTCTAGTGCCTTAGTGCCTGGCCGAAATGTCGACGGCGCGATAGCCGCCGCGTGCCTTGAAGTAGAAATACAGACCGCCGAAGATCACCGCGAGGATCACGCCGAGCCCCGAGATCATCCTCAGCGCGGCGCCCGGGCCGTACTGATCGATCCTGCCACCCATGATGGGAAGCGCCACGGCGACCGACAACATGCCGGCACCCCCCATCAGGCCGAGCAGCAGCGCGCCCCCCTTCGGGAACAGTTCAGTGGTGACGCCCAGCATCGTCGGCCACAAGTACGTCTTGCCGACGCCAAAGATGGTCGCCGCCGCGAACGCCGCGATCGCGCTCGTGCCGGGCTGCAGGCTGCCAAGCCAGTAGAGACCGATGGCCGCGAGTATCGAGCACACGAAGAGTGTTCCGATCGGCGACTTGTGCGCCACGTCGGCAAAGTAGGTGCGGATCACGAACATGAGACCGGCTGTGTAGACCAGAAAGAGGATGCCCTCGAGCCCCGTCAGACTGCTCATGACCGACGGAAACCATTGATCGGGACCCAGCTCGACTGCGGCCGTCATCCACATGCACACGAACAACAGGAGGAACAGCGGCTTGCCGGCTTCCTTCCACATGTCTGCCGTCGTGATGTTCGAGGCGACCCGCTCCGTCCGTGGGTACTCGACTGAGAGTGCCATCACCACGTACGCGATCGCAGGCAGCAGAATCAGCGACAACTTGACCTGCCACGGCGCGCCGACGCTGGTCAGCGCATACGCGAGCAGTCCGCCAATGATCATCCCGCCCGGCCACCAGGCGTGCAGCCGATTCAATCGCTTGGTCTTCTCGTCGCTGTAGATCGTGGCGATCAACGGATTGATCACCCCCTCGACCAGTCCCTGCGACAGGCCCATGATGAAGAATCCCGCGTAGAGCAGCGTGGTCCCGGTCGTGTCGAAGATCGATGCCACTGGCGCCGTCGAGTACGGTGCCAGCAGCACCAGCGCCACACCGACCACATAGCCGAGCCCGGACATCACGTGCAGCGTTCGCATGCCCACGAGATCCACGAGCGCGCCGCTGATGAAAATCGCCACGGTGAACGCCCAGAACGCCGGGCTCCATATCAGCCCCATCTGGCCGGCCGTGAGCGTGAACGCCTCCCTCATGGCGGGTTCGATATCGCCGCGAACCGCGAACACCATGGCGGTTGTGACCAACGACACGCAACTCGTGATGAAGAGCCTCGACTTGTTCATGGTCGTCCTTCGGCGCTGACAGACTTATGTGGATTGTGGATGGGGCGGCGCGGCGCGATACTGACCTAACGATGCGCCAGACGTCAAGCGACGTCACGAGGAGGTCTATCATCGCCGCATCAGCGATGAAGTTCGGTGTGAACACCTTCACATGGGGTGCGACATTACAACCTCGGTGGCGGCTGGTGAACCCGGAACCGCGAACAATTGAAGAAGGGCTAGAATGGCTCTATCCGGGGCCGGCTGGCCGGGCCAACGCTAGCTGCAGTAAAGAATCGCGTCGAACTTCAGCCTCAGCAGCAGAAGGAGAATTCCATGCGCAGAACGCTCGACTCGCTCTTGATTCTCAGCGTGTTGCTTGCACCGGCGTGGCCCTCGCTTGCCCAGACATTTGGACAAATCACCGGGAGAGTGGCGGACGCGAGCGGAGGCATCCTGGTTGGAGCGTCCGTCACGGTGACGAACCCGCAAACGGGTGTGACGGCCACCGAGCAGGCCAATAGCGCAGGTATCTACGTGTTCCCCAACCTGCTTCCCGGTGTGTACAACGTGAAAGTGGAGTTGCAGGGCTTTCAGAGCGCAGCCCGCAACGGCGTCGAGCTGCAGACCCAGCAGACCGTCCGCCTGGATTTCGCCCTGCCGATAGGCACGCTGGCCGAGACGGTGGTGATCGTCGGCAGCGCACCGATGCTCAACACCGAAGACACGGCGATTGGCACGGTCATCGACAACCGGCGCATCGTCGATCTGCCGCTCAATGGCCGGAACTTTCTGCAGTTGGTGTCACTGACCCCCAATGTGTCGGCCAGTTTTGCCAACTCGGGCCAGTCCGGCGCCCGCCAGGGGGGCGATCGCTCTGAACAGCAGCTGTCCATCAGTGGCGGCCGGCGCGAGTGGAACTACTTCACGTTGGATGGCATGAACAACACCGACGTGAACTTCAATTCCTACATCCTGCTGCCGTCGATCGACGCGCTGCAGGAGTTCAAGATTCAGACCGGCATCTACTCGGCGGAATTTGGTCGCGGCATCGGTCAGGTGAACGTGACCACCAAGAGCGGCACCAACACCTACCATGGCACCGTGTGGGAGTTCCTTCGCAACAACAAGCTGGACGCTCTCCCCTACGCCTTCGGGGGCGCCACACCGACGTCGAGCCCCTTCAAGTGGAACCAGTTCGGGTTCACGCTCGGCGGTCCGGTCCAGATTCCCAAGGTGATCGATGGCCGGAACAAGCTCTTCTTCATGGCCAACTACGAGGGCTTCCGGTTACGAAACCAGCGAGCGACGCTCTTCAGCGTTCCGTCGGCCGCGATGCGGCGGGGAGATTTCTCGGAACGGAGTGGGACGCTCAGAGATCCGCTCACGAACGCGCCGTTTCCCGGCAACATCATCCCCGCCTCTCGACTGAGCCCCGTGTCGGTGGCGTTGCTCGAGTACTACCCGCTCCCCAACCAGCCCACGTCTGGCCTCGCGAACAACCATCTGGCGGTGAATCCCGACAAGACCGACAAGGACCAGTTCAACACCCGGGTGGACTTCACCGAAAGCAACAAATCGAGCTGGTATGGCCGCTACGGCTGGACCGATGAAGGCGTGTTTTCCGGGGGGATCCGGCTCAACGGCGCAACCGTGGCGACCAGAGCTCACCAGGCCCTCATCGACAATACGCGGGTCCTGAGCTCGACGCTGGTCAATGAAATGCGCTTCGGCTACAACCGGTTCTACAACGCGGCGGGCACGGAACTGAACAACGTGCTGGACGCGACCACGGCGGTAGGCATCCCCCTTCCGACGAAGGTGCCGGCCGATGCATGGGGCCTGCCGAGCATCGGTGTCGCAGGGTTTTCAGGCTTCGGGCCCGATTCCAATTCCCCATACATCAATCGGAACCAGAACTGGCAGTTTACCGAGAACCTGTCCTGGAATCGCGGTTCGCACTTCGTGAGAGTGGGCGCCGACCTGCGGCTCGATCACTACAACCAGGACGGCAATCAGTTTGCCCGCGGCGCGGCCGGGTTCAACAACAACGTGGCGACGGGGTACGGCTTCTCCGATTTCATGCTCGGCTACCTAGGAACGTGGTCATACGCGTCGGGTCTGGCCGTGGCGAGACTCCAGGCGTTCAGCCACTCCTATTACATCAGCGATACGTGGAAGCTCCGGCCCAACCTGACCATCAGCAGCGGCCTGCGCTACGAATTCACCCCGCCGTGGACCGACGTGTCGGAGCGGCAGATTGTGGGCTTCATTCCTCTGAATACGCCGCAACCCCAGGTGGCCGACCTGAGCCTGCATCCCGTACTGGTCCGCGCGGGCACGGGCGATTTCTATGAAGACGCCGGGATTCGTTTCTCTCCAGACATCCAGGTCGCGAGGGACGGCCGTCTGGGCAAACGGCTCATCGAGGCCGACTACACAAACTTTGCGCCTCGTCTCGGAGCCGCCTGGAGCGTGACGCCGAAAACGGTCCTGCGCGCAGGCGTCGGCCGGTTCTACGTCCAGGACATCGGCAATATTTCCTTCGACATGAACCGGAACCTGCAGGGGCGCCTGACGGTGCAGTCCACCTCGACCAGCCTGATTTCGACCTGGGCCGATCCGTTCAATTTCGGTAGCGGGAATCCCTGCAACACCCCGGCTGGCGTGCTGTGCGTCGTGAGGCCGCTGGTGCTGACGAGCAACATCGATCGCAGGACCCCCTACGTGGATCAATGGGAGACCAGCGTCCAGCAGGAGCTGACGAACAGCATGGCCCTGGAGGTGAGCGTCCTGGAATCGCGCGGGCGCGAGCTCCAGCGCTGGATCAACCTGGCGAACCAGCCGGTTCCCGGGACGACCTCGATCGCGTCGCGCTCGCCCTTCCCCGAGTTCGGCTTGTTCCAGGGTGCGGCCAATGTCGGCTATTCCAGCTACCGTTCTCTTGGCATGAAGCTGACCCGACGCTACTCCGCCGGCCTGACGGTCCTCGGCAGCTACACGTGGTCGAAATCCACCGACAACGGCAGCGGCATTCGCACGCTGGGGACCGACCCCTTGAACCCGCAAAACTCGTACTGCTTGTCCTGCGAGGACGGCCCGTCGGTCTTCGATCAACGGCACCGGTTCGTGACCTCGGCGGTCTACGATCTGCCGTTCGGACCCGGCCGGAAGTATCTCAGCGAGGGAGTGCTGGGCAAAGTGATCGGGGGGTGGAAGCTCAACTCGATCGTCACGATCGGGTCGGGATTCCCGCTGACGATCGGGGCCGGTGAAGACACCGCCAACGTCGGCAACTGCTGTCGACCCAATCGTGTGTCAGGCGTTGCCACCGCACTGGACAACCCGACGGTCAATCGGTGGTTCAACACAGGCGCCTATTCCAGGGCGGCGGCCGGCACGTTCGGCAGCGCGGGCCGCGGCGAGGTGATCGGCCCCGGTATCATGAACTGGGACTTCTCCACGTCCAAGGATTTCCATATCAGTGACACGAATTACATCCAGCTCCGTTTCGAGGCCTTCAACTTCCTGAATCATCCGAACTGGGGAGATCCCAATACGACGTTGTCGAGCGTAGCCTTCGGCACGATCAATTCGACCCGTACCGAGATGCGCCGGTTGCAGTTGGGGCTGAAATTCGTGTTCTAGCGTTGACGCGGCGTATGTTCGAGGACTTTCATGCCGAGAACACGATACGGAGTCGCACTCGCAATAATTGCAATCGCCGGGACTGTCGGCGGGTGGTCAGCAGCCACGCGGGCGCAGCAAGGCGCACCGTACACGGACCAGCAGGCGGCTGCCGGCCAAGCAGCGTACGCGCAGAGCTGCGCCGGATGTCACGGCAGGACACTTTCCGGCGGTGGTGAAGCACCTCCCCTGGCGGGTAGCGCCTTCATGGGTTCCTGGGGTTCTCACACAACCCAGGAATTGTTCACGCGCATCCGTGTTTCGATGCCGCCTGAAAATCCAAACGGTCTCTCCGCGGACACGTACGCATCGATAGTGGCTTTTGTTCTAAAGGCCAATGGCGCGCAGGCCGGCTCGAGCGCGTTGACGCCCGCGACCAATGTCCCAATTGCGTCGATTGCCAATGGTCAGATGCCGGCGAGCCTGACGGCTGCGGCCGCTGCACCGGCGCGAGGCCGTGGCCGGGGCGGGCGTGGACGGGGAGCCGACGACGACTCCTCGACACCGAATGCGCCGCGAATGGGTCTCACCGTGCCGGGTACAGTCAAGAGTTACACGCCGATCACTGAGGAGATCCTGGCTCATCCTCCGGACGGGGACTGGCTGATGCACTACCGCACGTACGCCGGTTGGAACAACAGCCCACTCAGCCAGATTAACGTCAAGAACGTTGGCAACCTACAGCTGAAGTGGGCGTGGCCGCTCGAAGACGGAATGCGACAGCAGATTACGCCGATCGTGCACGATGGGGTGATGTTCTTGTCAACGAATATGAGCAACACGGTCCAGGCGCTGGACGCTCGGACAGGAGACCTGATCTGGGAGCATCGACTGGGACCGATCGGGACGGCCGGTCAGAACGCGACGCGGACGATGGCGCTGTATGGCAACTTGTTGTTCTATCCGGCAACCGACGCCACTTTATACGCGCTCGATGCACGCACAGGGAACGTCGTCTGGAAGAACAAGGTGTCCGAGTTCCCCGATGACAAAATCGGGGGAATCATGATGGCCAAGGACAAGCTGCTCGTCGGTCTCACGCGCTGCAACGATCTGGATGCCCGCAACCATTGCTTCATTGCGGGCTACGAGGCCAACACCGGAAAGCTGCTGTGGAAGTTCTACACCGTCGCACGTCAGGGCACGCCGGGCGGCGATACATGGGGGGATCTACCCGACGACAGACGCTCGGGCGCCGACGCGTGGTTTGCCGGCACCTATGATCCTCATCTCAACCTGGCCTTCTGGGGCACGGGCCAGGCGAAGGGGGCTAGTCGCGATCAGCGCGGGCCGAACGGCGATGCCCTCTACTCGAACACCACGCTGGCGCTCGATCCCGACACCGGCACCCTGAAGTGGTACTTTCAGAACGCCCCCGGAGAAACGCTGGACCTCGACGAGGTGTTCGAGCGCGTGCTGATCGATCATGGGCCGCAGAAAACGGTCATGACCGTCGGGAAGTCCGGCTTGATGTGGAAGCTGGACCGCGTCACGGGCAAATTTCTCGACGTCAAGGAAACCGTCTTCCAGAACGTGTGGGCGGCGATTGACATGAAGACCGGCCGGACGACCTATCGCGACGACATCCTCGAGAAGAAGCCGGGCCAAGCAGTGGCCTCCTGTCCGAGTCCGTCCGGGGGCCACAACTGGCAGGCCACAAGCTACGACCCGTCCAACGATCTGCTCATGATCCCGCTCAGCCAGAACTGCGCGATGTACGGCGGGGGTCCGCAGTTGTTTTACGAGATGCCAGGAACCGACGGCAACCTGGGACGCCTGTCGGCCTACGAAACCGACACCATGCGACCGGTCTGGAGTTTTCAACAGCGCAGCCCGTTCTTGACGGGCGTCATCTCCACCGCGGGAGGTGTCGGGTTCGTCGGCGACTTCAACCGCGTGTTTCGCGCGTTCGACGTCAAGACCGGGAAGACGTTGTGGGAGACACGGTTGCCCACGACGGCGCAGGGCTATCCGGTGACATTCAGCGTCGGAGGCGATCAGTTCGTTGCCGTGCCGACTGGATACAACGGCGGCAGCCCGGAGGGAAAGCCGACGACGATGACTGTCCCGTGTCCCGGCTCTGATGTAATTTCAATGTTGCCGCCTAGGATCGCAACCCTTTCTTCCATTCCCAGCACGCCGAAACTCTCTCCGCGCACCGCCCCCTGGCGGACCGCGTCCCGATTGAAGCCAACGCCGTCATCGCGGACGACAAGCTGGACGCTACTTTC
>JANNJO010000010.1:0-4469 GCA_031395755.1 Acidobacteriota bacterium | reverse complement strand
TATTGTATAATCCATCGCTTAATCTACCAAAGTACTGTCCAAAACGTTGCCCTGTTCTGTTTTGATAAGAAAATGGTCTGGATACTTCATCCTGAAAAAGAATTTCGTTTCTGGCAAAACTAAAGTTTCCAGATACCCTGTAGTTAAACTCTCCAGCCTTATCTGTGTAGCCTAATTGTAACTCTACACCTTCATTTCTCATACTACCTAAATTACTGGCTGGTTGTACAAATTGACCCTTACAATTATCGATTTCGGCGACCTCATCGGTGTCGAAGGCCATCTGTTCCGCACCCGCACGAACGAGCTCACGATCTGGGCGTCGCGGCTCGAATTCCTCGCCAAGTGCCACATGCCGCTGCCCGAGAAGTGGCACGGGCTGACGGACGTCGAGATCCGCTATCGCCAGCGATACCTGGACTTGATCGTGAACCCTGAGGCGCGCGAGGTGTTTCAGGTGCGGAGCAAAGTGATGGCGGCGCTCCGCGAGTTTCTGGATGGGCGCGGCTACCTCGAGGTCGAGACGCCGATGATGCAGCCCATTGCCGGCGGCGCCATGGCGCGGCCCTTCCGGACGCATCACAACGCGCTCGACATCGATCTCTATCTGCGGATTGCGCCCGAGCTGTATTTGAAGCGTCTCGTGGTGGGCGGCCTCGAACGCGTCTACGAGATCAACCGGAACTTCCGCAACGAAGGCATCTCGACCCGTCACAACCCCGAGTTTACGATGCTGGAGTTCTACCAGGCCTACAGCGATTGCCAGGATTTGATGACCATGACGGAGGAGATGGTGGCCTTCGTCGCCAGGTCTGCTGTGGGCTCTGAAGACGTGGAGTTCGAGGGGGAGACGATCTCACTGCGGGCGCCGTTCGCGCGCGTGTCGCTCCGGGAGGCCGCCGCGGATGCCGCCTCAAAGAAACTGGGCGCGCCGGTGGGCGACTCGGATCTCCGCGAACCTGAGAAGGCGAAGGCGCTGGCCTCACGCCTCGGCGTCGCGGGCGATCCCAAAAGCGGGCCGGGCAAGATCACGATGACCATCTTCGAGGCGCTCGTCGAGGAATCGCTGGTCCAGCCGACCTTCGTCTACGATTTTCCGACAGAGGTCTCGCCGTTGTCCAAGCAGCGGCCCGACGATCCCGAGACGGTGGAGCGGTTCGAGCTCTACATCGGCAAGATGGAAATGGCCAACGCGTTCAGCGAGCTCAACGATCCGGTCGAGCAGCGGAGCCGCTTCGAGCAGCAGCTCGCCGAGCGCGCCAAAGGCGATCAGGAAGCGCACGCGATGGACGAAGACTACGTCCGGGCCCTCGAATACGGCCTGCCGCCGACGGCCGGCGAAGGGGTCGGCGTCGATCGGCTCGTGATGCTGCTCACAAACAGCAAGTCCATCCGCGATGTCATTCTGTTCCCGCAGATGCGGCCGAAGTAATGCCCTTCGAGCTCCAGATCGCCCTGCGCTATCTTCTGGCCCGCCGGCGGCAGGCGTTCATCTCGATCATTTCGCTGGTCTCGACGCTGGGCGTGACGGTGGGCGTCATGGCGCTCATCATCGCGCTGGCGCTCATGACGGGCCTGCAGAGCGAGCTGCGCGATCGCATTCTGGGGTCGACGGCCCACATCTTTGTCTTCAAGTCGACCGGCATCGAGGATTATGGGGCCGAGATCGACGCGCTCCGCAAGGTTCCGCGGGTCGTCGGCGCGGCCCCGGCGATCATGGGGCGGGCCCTCGCATCCTCGCCAAGCGCCGACGCCTTCATCAGCTTCAAGGGGATCGATCCCGCGCTCGAGGCCTCGGTCACCGAGATCGAAAAATCGATCATCTCGGGGAAGCTGACGGATTTACATCCGCGAGAGGACGCCACGCACGACGGCATCTTCCTCGGTCAGGATCTCGCGAAACAGCTCGCCGTCGGAGTCGGCGATACCATCACGGTGCTCACGCCGCAAGGCACCTTGAACCCGTTTACCGGGATGATGCCCCGCTCGCGCACGCTTCGCGTCACAGGCATCTTCCATCTTGGCCTGTACGAGATCGACAACACCTGGGGATTCGTGAATCTCGATGTCGCGAAGCGACTGATGAACAAGAGTCAGCCGGAGCTCATCGAGCTGGCCGTCGACGACATCAACGCGGCGCCGGAGGTAGCGGCCGCCATCCCGCAGCTGCTCGGCGACCGTTACATCACCCAGGACTGGACGACGATGAACCGGACGTTGTTCGAGGCGCTGTGGCTGGAAAAGATGGCGATCTCGGTCACCATCGGCCTCATCGTCATGGTGGCGGCGCTCAATATCGTGGCCTCGCTGGTGTTGCTGGTGATGGAGAAGAGCGCCGATATCGCCATCCTGAAGACGATGGGGGCTTCGTCCCGAAGCGTGATGTACATCTTCATGCTGCAGGGCCTGGTCATCGGGATGATCGGCACGGCGATCGGCGCCGGTGCCGGCGTCGCCATTTCGTGGGTGATGAACCGATATCAGCTTCTTCGCGTTCCCGGCATGGGGGAGGTGTATCAGATCTCTTACGTGCCCTTCACGCTTCTGCCGCTCGATGTTCTCGTGGTCCTTGTGATGGCGGTGCTGATTTGCTTCGTTGCCACGATCTACCCGTCACGCCAGGCCGCAAAGCTGAAGCCGGTGGAAGCACTCAGATACGGATAGACCTAAACACCGTTCGGTCAGTGTTCTGACTTGGGGACGCCATTGCGCTGCATTCAGGACACCTGCACGCGTATAAGTCCTTATTGCCCAACAAAATTGCTGGCATCTCCCTTGATGTATGTGTGTGCAGGGGGATAGAACCATGAGAACACTTTTTGGAGCAGTTGCAGGAGCGTTGGCCGTTGGTGCCGTGCTCGTGTCGTATGACCTCGGTGAGCGTCGCGCCTTCAACACCATGACCCCGACGACGCAGATGGTGATGGGACCCGATGGCGTTGCCAGGCCGTATCTGGTTCAGGCCGGTCAGACCGGTTCAGGTCAGTCCTTCGCCGGCCAGCCCTACGGATGGTCGCCTTACGCGACCATGGCACCGACCGCGTCTGTGCCCTACGGCTACAGCGCGTATCCGCAGGGCGCGTATGCGCCGGCGCAGCCGCAGTATGTCACCGAGCGGGTCGTGACCGAACGGCCGGTCGTCCGCCGCGCCTCGACCCAGCGCGTGGCGTATGAGACAAAGCCGAGGCGGACGTGGCAGAAGAGCGCGCTGCTCATCGGCGGCTCGGCTGGCGCGGGCGCCGGGGTGGGCGCGCTGGTCGGCGGCAAGAAGGGCGCACTCGCCGGCGCGGCTATCGGTGGCGGCGCGGCAGCCATCTACGATCAGGTGAAACGGCACTAGACTAGCTGGCGATCTGGAGAACTAGGGAGCTATTGAGCTGGGGGTATCGCCCAGTTCCTTAGGTCCCTAGTTCAACAGTTCTCCAGTTATGACGCCGTTCCTCACCGCCACTCACATCAACAAAAGCTATCAGGTCGGCACCCAGCACCTTCACGTGCTGCGGGATCTGGATCTTTCGGTGGAGCGTGGAGAGATGGTGGCCATTGTCGGCGCGTCCGGTGTCGGCAAGAGCACGTTGTTGCACCTGCTCGGCGGGCTCGACCGCATGGATTCCGGAGCCATCCGTGTCGGTGAGACCGACATCGGCGCTCTTCCGGAGCACGAGCTCACCACGTTTCGCAACAAGCACGTCGGCTTCGTCTTTCAGTTCCATCATCTGCTGTCGGAATTCACGGCGATCGAAAACGCGGAAATGCCGCTGCGGATCGCGCGGCTCAATGCCACAGACGCGCGTGCGCGCGCGACGGCGGTGCTGCGGCGCCTCGCGCTCGGGGAGCGGCTGACGCACCGGCCGGGCATGCTCTCCGGCGGCGAGCAGCAGCGGGTCGCGGTGGCGCGGGCGTTGGTGACTGAACCGTCGGTGCTGCTGGCCGACGAGCCGACCGGCGATTTGGACGAGCGTTCGGCCGAGACGCTGCACGCGCTGTTACGCGAGATGCATCGTGAGCGTCAGCTGAGCTCGGTGATCGCGACGCACAACATGCAGCTGGCGAAGTCGTGCGATCGCGTCCTGCGGCTGGAGGGCGGCCAACTGGTTCCGGCGTAGGGGGTAAGGATAGGAAGGTCAGGGGTTTGGCCGTATAATGCGCATAGGTCGCCAACGCACTGCCACCGCCCCTTTTACGCAGGTTAAAACGGATGTTCGAACGCTACACCGAACGAGCCCGTCGCGTTCTGTTCTTCGCGAGATACGAGGCCAGCCAACTCGGGTCCATTTCCATTGAGACCGAGCACCTGCTGCTTGGGCTGATCCGCGAAGGCAAGGGGCTGACCAGCCGCATCTTTGCCCGGTCGCACCTGTCCCTGGAAAACATCAGGAAAGAGATCGAAGGCCGTACGGTCTTCCGCGAGAAGGTGTCCACCTCGGTGGAGATTCCCTTCAGCGCCGAGACCAAGCGCGTGCTGCAGT
>JANNJO010000499.1:0-2136 GCA_031395755.1 Acidobacteriota bacterium | reverse complement strand
CGAAGCTGCCGTGTCGTGGCGAGATAGAGGCCCGCCACGCTGCCGGTATCGCTCAACGATGCCCTGGGTTCGCGAGTCACGCTCGGTTGAGTCTATCGTGGCGACGCGGGACTACACCAGCACGGGCTGGACGTTAACAGGCCGAAAGAGCGGCGTTAGCCGCACCTTGCGGTGGTCTGCTGCACGCTGTCTGCTATTCTCTATTCGCGAATCGCGAGTATCGAATGCCGCAACCTAGCCTCCGGGCCCAAGACGTGGTCGACGTCGTATGCCGCGCCACCGCTCATCGATGGGCTTCGTCGGCGTGGTCGCAGGGTCGACGGTAAGGGTGTTCGGATTACCGAGCCGCTGAGAGGAGATTTCGTAGCGTGACATTCAACAGACGACAGTTTCTGAAAAATGCCGGATCGATGGGTACGCTGGCCGCCGCGGTGGCCACTGGCAGTTGCGCCTCGCCGGCTGAGACGCCGGACTCCTCTGCGAGTCCGACACGAACGCTGGCGAGGGGAATGGCGAAGGGTTTGACGCTCCTGACCCTGAGAGTCGGCGGTCTTGACCGCCTGGGCGTCAAAACCGATCGCGGCGTGCTGGATGTGCCGGAGGCCGCGTCGCTGCTGAAGATGTTCGCGCCCGCGACGCTGGACGATCTGCTTCAGAACGAGGACGGCCCGAGCCTGCAGGCACTGGTGGAGGCGAGCCTCGCATCAAGCGCGGCCCAGGCCGCCTTCCGAGAGGAAAGCACAGTCGAGTACGGCCCGCTCGTGAGTCGTCCCGAGAAGATCCTCTGTGTCGGCCTCAACTACCGGAAACACGCCGAGGAAATCGGTGCGGCCATTCCGCAATATCCGGTGCTCTTCAATAAGTTCAACCCTGCGCTGAACCGTCACAGAGGCACCGTGAAGCTGCCGGTCGATCTGGCGACGCAGTTCGACTACGAGGTCGAGCTCGTGATGGCGATCGGCCGGACAGCGTCTCGCGTGAGCGAGGCCGACGCGTTGTCGTACGTCGCCGGGTACGCCACCGGCAACGACTTCACGGCGCGCGACCTCCAGAACGGGCGCGGCGGGCAGTGGATGGTCGGGAAGGCGCTCGACCAGTTCGCTCCAGTCGGCCCTTATCTGGTGACGGCGGACCAGGTCGATCCGGACAACCTCACGCTCGAGTGTCGCGTCAACGGCGAGACGCGGCAGTCGTCGAACACGTCGGACTTCATTTTCAACACGCGGAAGATGATCAGCTACATTTCCACCTACTTCACGCTGAAGCCGGGCGACATCATTTATACGGGCACGCCTCACGGCGTGATTCAAGGGATGCCGGAGCCCAAACGGGTGTGGCTGAAGCCCGGGGACAAGATCGCGTGCAGTCTCGAGAAATTGGGCGAGTTGACGTTCGACCTGGTGTGAGATGAGGCGGGCGTCAGGTTTTCCAGGCTATGGGAAATCGGGGGTCGGGCAAGTACACGCAGTACGTGCCGGTACGAATCGTACGATCGAGATGGTCGCCCAACGGGGCGTGGTGCTTTCGGATCCGAACCAGTGCGTGGCGCATGGCGCGTGTGACGGCACTTCTCGCGCGTTCGGAGGCGGAACCGGCGCGTCGGTTACGACCCCCTAGTCCGACGGCTCGGGATAGTTCGCGCACCAGGACGTCGCGTTCGACCTCCGCTTGCGCCCCACGAGCCGTGTCGCCGATCGCGTGCGCCTCCGCGAGGTCCTCGTCGATCTCAGCCAGCCGGCGGCGATACGCAGCCTTCGCGCGCGCGTCCAGCAACTCGCCAGCATCTCCGTCTGCAGGGAACGCGATGACGCGACCGGCGGGGTCGGCGTTGTCCGGTGCTCTTTCGAAAGCGACAAGATCCAGGACATGGAATTCCCGTCCAGGCTCGGCGAGCAGTCGTGACAAGTACCGCAGGCCTTTCGAATCCCGCACGCCTGCCACGCGCCCGTCGAAGGCCACCGACCAGTAGTCGCCCACATCACGGAAGGCGTTGTCGTCAAGCGGGCGTGGGTCGGCGCTGACGGTAACGGCAATCGGCGGTACTCCTGCGGGCCGTTGCTTGGCATTGCACAACGCTGCCGCCGCTCGGGCGGCCTGAGACATGGCTCCGATGCGCTCAAAGGTTGTGCAGGCGGC
>JANNJO010000497.1:0-3197 GCA_031395755.1 Acidobacteriota bacterium | reverse complement strand
CGAAGCTGCGAGCGCAGGTGGCCGCCGGCGAGCGCGGCGCCCGCCTTGTGAATCTCTCTACGGTCGCGATCCATCAACGATCCAGCCACTCGATCGGCAATCACAAAGTACGGTTTTAGATGCGTGGTGAGCGGACCTTGGGCAATCTGTATCAGCCACCGCGCATCGCGTACGAGCGGGGGCGCGCCCGCTGTGTTCAACAGGTCGAGAAGCCGCTGAACCTGCTGCAGGCGCTTCGACGCCAGGTGGCTGCCCTCATCCCAGATCCTCAAGCTCAGGTGCGCGAGCTGGCGAAGGACAAACACGGCGTAAAGGCTCTGCGCATACGCGATCCGGCCGTTTCTGCCCGGCCATCGATCGCGATCCCATACATGCTGCGCGTAACGGACGAGGCCCACGGGATCGACCTCGCGCGAATAGTCGGCCGCGGGCCCCGGGTCGAAGCCCTCGGCCAGATGGGCCGCTGCCAATTGACCTTTCAAGCGGGAACCCTCAGGCGAAACTGCGGGCGATTCAAAGAAACAATTGCTGAGGATGTCGTCGAAAAATCCGCGATCGGTCCCCTGCGCGGTCGCCTTTCCCCGCACACTCAATAACCGGCGGTCGATGTCGTCGACGATCTGCTGGCGGCCGGCGAGGAATTGCCCCAGCAGCCCGATGTGACCGGAGAACGAGAAACCCATTCTGGGGATTCTCGCTGATTTATTCGTCGAGTCGAAGCTCTAAGAACGAGACACACCGTCCGACAAGGTGAAACCCGTTGAAAAGTGGTTGCGGGGGCGTGCAGCCGTCGGTACTTGCAGCTGTGGTGCATGGGCGCGTGACCGATGGTGAATGGTCTACCGAGCGCTCTACCTCTCAGGCTTCGTGCTCGAAAGGTCTCCAGCCTCGGCTCTTTCTTTACGGATTGAGCACGCGCACAAGAACGCGCACGCTATCCCACGAGGGATGGTTGGCGACTTCAAGACCACAGCCTCTCGCGGATTCAATAGCTGAGCTCGTCAGCAAGCTACGCGCGGCGCAGCGAAGGCTCGGCGTGCCGCGGCCTCGGGGTATAGGGCGATGGCTCTGTTATTAACTCATTCGTGAATAATGCGGGCTAGCAATTGCGTGATGGCCATCAGTCAGGCCGGCGACGCACTCATGCGGAGCGCAGAGATTCTTTCTCGAAGGAGTCGCGGCGTTATGATCCGGCCTCGAGAGAAGCGCACGCGACAACGGTTGGCCTGCTGCGCGGCCTAATCGTCGTGGACGTCGAGGGCGAGTCTGGAGGCTGACCAATGAGATCGAGCTGCTTGGTCGTCGTGACCTTCTGCGTCGCACTGGCTGCGGGCTGATGGCGGGCGCCTTTTTCGCGTTTTCATCGTTCGTGATGAAGGCGCTGGCCCGTCTTCCGCCCACGCAAGGTATTACCGCGATGAATTCGATCAATGTCTTCGCGGTCACGCCGTTGTGCTATTCAGGCGGCAAGAACCCGGCGCCGCCTATCTGCTGATCGGCGCCGGGCTCTATCTCGCCGGCGCGATTCTCGTGACCATCGTCTTCACCGTGCCGCGGAACAATGCTCTGGCCACCGTGAATCCGGCGAGCGCCGATGGCACCTGGCTCTGGAACACCTACGTCATTGTCTGGACAGCGTGGAACCACGTTCGCACGGGAACCGCTCTGGTCGCGTCGGCGTTACTGACGATTGGGTTCTGTATGTCACGAGGAGCCTGATGATCGCTTCGGTTGCCGCCATCGTGTTCGCCGTGGTGACGTCAGCCGTCGTCGGCTTCCAACTCGCACTCGCACTCGGTGCTCCGTGGGGCGCATACGCGATGGGTGGCCGCTTTCCTGGAGAACTCCCTCCGCTGATGCGGGTCGCGGCCGTCGTGCAGGCTGTGCTCCTCGTCCTGATCGTCCTCATTGTGCTGTCACGAGCCGGGTTCTTGTTCCCTCAATGGGCGGGCGTGGCAACATGGGCGGTGTGGGTGGTTGTCGCCATCAGCGCGGTCGCGCTTGTACTCAACACGATGACTCCGAGCAGGGATGAGCGCCGCATCTGGGCGCCGGCTGCCGGCGTGATGCTGATCTGCAGCCTCGCCGTGGCGCTCAGTACCGGGAGGTAGGATGAAGCTGAAGGCGATGCAAACCATTCTTGGCGCGAACGGCGTCATCGGCCGAGCGCTGTCGCGCGAACTCCGCTCGTATACGGAGCGCATTAGACAGGTCAGTCGGACACCGAAGCGGGTGCATCCCACAGACGACCTCTTCAGCGCCGACCTCCTCAACGCCAAAGCCACGGCCGACGCGGTGGCAGGCAGTTCGGTCGCCTACCTGGTCGCCGGCCTGAAATACGACTACCGAGTGTGGCAGGAGCAGTGGCCCACGGTCATGCGGAACGCCATCGATGCCTGCAAGCGGCACGGCAGCGCACTCGTGTTCTTCGACAACGTGTATGCGTATGGCCGGGTGGACGGTGTGATGACGGAGGATACACCGTACAACCCCTGCAGCCGCAAAGGCGAAGTACGGGCGCGCATCGCCACGATCTTCATGGACGAGGTGAAGCGCGGCGAACTGCGCGGCATGATCGTTCGATCCGCGGACTTCTACGGTCCCGGCGCCGGACTCAGTCTGACGCATGCGACGGTGACCGAGCGTCTCAAGGCCAAGAAGACGCCGCAATGGGTCGGAAAACCCAAGGCGATCCACACATTTACCTATACGCCCGACGCCGGTCGTACGGTGGCGCTGCTCGGGAACACCGTGACCGCGTACGGACAGGTGTGGCACGCGCTAACCAGCCACGAACCCATGACCGGCGAACACTACGTGCGCACCGCCTGCGAACTTTCGGGCCGGCCCTACGGCCTGCAGGTGCCGCCGCGCTGGATGCTGTCGTTGTTGGGCGTGTTCGTTCCCGTTCTTCGTGAAAACATGGAGATGCTCTACCAGTTCGAGCACGACTACCGCTTCGACAGTACTAAACTCGAACGAGCATTCGGGCTCGCGGCCACGGCCTACCGAGCAGGCATTGCCGCGACGCTGAGAGACTGAGGAGCTAATGACGTGTGGACGCGTGAGCGATCGAAATCGTCAGTCATCCAAGTAAGGGGTTCAAATCGAGCTGGCTTGTTCGGATGACTCTAAGCGGCTGGAGGAGAACCCCCGACCTTTGGGTTATGAGAACACGCGGAGGACGTTTTACCGCA
>JANNJO010000482.1:0-4868 GCA_031395755.1 Acidobacteriota bacterium | reverse complement strand
ATCACCGGTCGGAGCTGACGAACAACCTCGTCGCCGAGAACCGGATCAGCTGGGGTCGCAGCTCTCGCAGGTGCTCAGGCTGCGACGCCGCTAAACCGAAATTCGTCAATGAGGCTGAAATGAACTTTCGGTATGCGGCCGCCAGTTCCTTGGGCATCGACGCCTCGTCCGAGCACGCGGCATATGCGACCTTCGAAAAGCTGTACGGCATCGACATACGTGTCGATCGCGATGGACAGCCGCGTCCGCAAGGACGAGCCTGGGACGTCGGCGCATACGAGTGGAGGACGGCGGGGGCGGGAATGCGCCGCTCCCGTTCTGTCCGATGAAGCCCAGAGAAGGCTGCACCTAACAGCGTTAGTAGACGAAAGGCTCGCTGCAGGCAGACATTAGAGGCGCCCAGCGGGGCACGAGACCAGATTTGTTAGGTTTCGGGCCTGTTCGTAATAGGGCACGAATCCTGCTTCGCTGCGAGCATAACGGTTCCGGCTCGGCGTGTTTACAGCCCGATAAGTGTCTTTCAAAAAGGTGGAGCATGCGACATAGAATCTTGGGGTCCGCACTTCTAGCATTCTCTACCCTGGTGGTCTCCAATACCGCTTTTGCCGCGCCGGTGTTGCAGCTGGATATCGCCGGAGGGTACTACGACAATTCAACGCAGACGATCGTTGCATCGAGCAACCCGTTCAGCCTGTTTGCCATCGCCACCCCGCAGGGACCGAGGGCGACAACCCAGGGAATCCTCAACGAGACGTTCTATGTCTCAATGGCGGTGAACCCCACTCTGCCCGAGCCTGGCATGGACCTCGGATACTTCACGGTGAACGGCCAGCGAGTTGATGTCACGGAAGACATGGTCTACGGCAAGCCGCCGATCGAGGATATCGCGGCGCTCCAGGGCGGCGACTCAGGCGACCTGTCTCCCCACGGTATCTATCCAACGTACTTCACGGAATTCGCGTTCCAGTTCGCGCCGACGGCTAGGGCTGCCACCTACGACACCCAGGAGAACATCCAGGCAGGCGGCACCAGCAGCGGTCCGACGCCGACCGCGGGAGGGGGCTCGTACTTCCACGAGTTCGTGATCGATACGTCGGCGCTTGACCCGCGTTACGTGATCCACTTCGACTTGTACAACGCCACGGCGCGCCGGTGCGGCCGTCGCGAGCGAGAGCTCAGCGGCAACGACCCGGCCTGCGTCGATAATGATGTTCAAGGTTTCGCCCCCTTCTCCCATGACGCGCAGAGCCCGCCCGTTCCGGAGCCGGCGACGATGCTGCTCTTCGGCACCGGTCTGGCCGCCGCGGCTATTCGGCGGTTCCGCCGCAGGCACGTAAGCTGACCAGACGTTAAAGCTCACCGCTCCCTCGCTTGATTATTCCGGGGTCCTTACTCCGATTATGTTTCGCCTTCCGGGAAGAAAGGTCGCTCTCAGGGCGACTTTTTGACGCCTTCCACCCGTGCGCCAAGGGTCAGTTCCCACTAACTAGTTAGTCCTCAACTGCTTACGAGAAATGAAGCGACCGGAGCATTCCTTGCTCTACAGGGCGTCGTACGTGACGTTCACGCATACGCATCGTGCCGCGTTGGGGGTTCTGGCGCTCGTTGCCAGCTTCCTGCTTCTCTACCACGACGTCATCCGCTGGCTTGTCGACGACTGGGATCCGGACGGCGACTACTCGCATGGCTTCTTTGTTGTTGCGCTCGCCGCGTACTTTGCATGGCAACGTCGACGGGAATTGCGTCGAGCGCCGATGAACCCTCAGTGGGGCGCCCTGGCAGGGCTCCTTGGCTCAATGATTCTGCTGTTGACGGGAACGCTGGCAGCGGAGACTTTCCTCGCACGGATCTCGATGGTCGGCACGATCGCGTCCGTGATCTGGCTGCTGTATGGCGCAGAGCACGTCCGCATCGTGCGATTCCCGCTGGCACTGCTCGTGTTGATGATTCCCATCCCGGACATCATCTTCAACCGCATTGCGTTTCCCCTCCAATTGATCGCGTCGAGTCTTGGAGAAGCCGCACTCGTCGGAGCGGGCGTGCCTGTCCTTCGTGAGGGAAACCTGATCGTCCTTCCCAACATGACGCTCGAAGTTGCGGAGGCCTGCAGCGGAATTCGTTCGCTCGTGGCGCTGTTCACGCTGGCTGCGGTCTTCGGGCATGTCAGCGAACCCGATCGACGGATTCGCACAATCCTGCTCCTGGCGACTATACCAATCGCGATCCTCGTCAATGGGCTGCGCGTGGCCTCGACGGGCCTTGCCGCGCACCACTACGGTCTACCCGCCGCTGAGGGATTTTTCCACTCCACGTCGGGGTGGGCCATGTTTGTCGTGGCTGGAGCGCTGCTGATCGGCTTCCGCGCCGTGTTAAGCGTCGTGCTGAATTGGCCTCCATTTCGGCGGCCGCCGCACGCAACGTTCGAGCAAGGAGCACCGCTGTGACAAGCCGCGTTCTGGCGGTAATCGGGATTCTCACGGCGACTGGCGCCGGTGCGGAGTGGCTGTCGCGGCCCGAGCCCGAGATTGTCCGCGCCCCACTCTCTCAGCTTTCGAAGTCGTTCGAGAGCTGGAGAGGCACCGAGTTCCCGCTCGACGGAAAGGTGCTGCGCACGCTTGGTGTCGACGACCACCTGAGTCGGGTGTACGAACGCCCTGGCATGCCGCCAGTCTCGCTGTACATCGGCTTCTATGCGTCACAGCGGACCGGGGAAACGATCCATTCCCCCTTGAAATGCCTGCCTGGCACCGGGTGGCAGCCGATTGAGACCGGCAGGCGGGAATTCAGTGTGATCGACGCCAGCGGGCGTGCGGAGCACCTGCTGATAAACCGCTATGTCGTGCAGAAGGGCCTCGACCGCCACATCGTGTTGTTCTGGTACCAGATGCGAGGCCGCGTCGTCGCCAGCGAGTACACCGCGAAATTGTTTCTGATCGACGGCGCACTCCGGACGAATCGGACCGACGGTGCGCTCGTGCGAGTGATCGTTCCTTTACGTGACAACGACACGGAGGCATCGGCTGACGCCGTCGCCGCCTCGTTCATCCGTTCGCTTTATCCTCAGCTCGCCGTCCACCTCCCGGCCTGAGAGATCGAAACATACTCATGTCCAGACTGTACTCCGTCAGTTTCCTTATCGTCGTCAGTGTAAGCCTCGCGGCTTGCGCCGGCGATCCCTCCGCGGACGCCCGCGCACACGTGGCCAGCGGCGATCGATACGTGTCGGCGGGCAAATTCGCTGAAGCGATCATCGAGTATCGGAACGCACTGAAAGGCGATCCGAAATCCGGAGAAACACGGTACAAGCTGGCCGAGGCCTACAGCAAGAGCAGCGAGCCGATGAAAGCGTTCCAGGAGTACCTGCGCGCCGCGGATCTCATGCCGCAGAACCGCGAGACGCAGCTGAAAGCCGCAGGCGGACTTTTGCTGGCAGGACGATTCGAGGAAGTGAAGGATCGCGTGGAGGCCTTCCTTGCAAAGAGCCCTCGCGATGGACAGGCGCTGCTGCTGCTCGCCAACGCCCTGGCCGGACTCAAGGATCTTGATTCCGCGCTCGCCCAGGTTGAAGAGGCGATCACGCTCGATCCCACGGAGCCCCGCCGGCACGCTGTGCTCGGCACGATTTATATGGCTCGGCGCGATGCGCAACGCGCGGAGGCGGCGTTCCGCAAGGCGCTCGAGCTGAAGCCCGACGACGTGGCCGTCCTGCTGGCACTCGGCAACTTCTACTGGGCATCGGGTCGCGTCGCCGATGCCGAGGAGGCGTTCCTGCGGGCATACCGCCACGCGCCTGAGAGTTTGAGCCCGAACCGCGCGCTCGCCACGCTGTACGCGTCTACTCAGCGGATGCCCGACGCCGAGCCGTTCCTGAAGCGTGCTGTTGCGCTGTCTCCGACCTTTCGTCCGCAGCTTGCGCTCGCTGACTATTACGTGTCGCTGAAGCGCCCCGCCGACGCAGCTCGGATCCTCGAAGGGCTCCTGAAGCTGCCGGAGGCGGTTTCCGAGGCGAGGGCACGGCTCGCAGCCATCGACTATACGGCCGGCCGGACGCGGGAGGCCTTCGCGAGGCTGAACGAGATCCTGCGCGACGACCCAAAGAATGTGCGCGCGCGGCTCTTGAAGGTCCGTTTGCTCGTCGACAGCCGGCAGTACGACGAGGCCGCCGCAACCGCTGCGCAAACGCTCGAGATCGACCCCACCTCCGCGGCCGCGCACTACACGCACGGCGCGCTCCTCGAAGCGCGCGGCGATCGCAGGGGCGCCCGTCGCGCCTACCTGGAAGTACTCCGCCTGAACCCCCGCGCAATCCAGGCGCAGCTGCGCCTCTCCGAGATCAGTCTCCAGGAAGGTACGCTCGACCTGGCGGTGCAGTTTGCGGCCGAGGCGCTCAAGGACGAACCCGTCAATGACGAGGCGCGGATGAAACTCGCGCGCGCGCTGCTCGCGCGGCGGGATGTTGTCGGAGCGGAAAAAGAAATCAAGATCCTGGTTGCGCGTTATGGAAATTCGGCGGCGGTGCAGACGCTTGCGGGGTTGCTGAGAACGCAGCAGGGCGATTACGTCGCGGCTCGCGGCGCCTTCTCGCGGGCCCTTGCCGTGAAACCGCGCTCGCCCGAAGCGCTCGACGGGCTTCTGACCGTTGACGCCGCGACGAATAATCTCGAGGAGTCCAGAGCGCGCATCGCCCAGAGCTTGAGCGCGCGGCCCGATGATCCCGAGCTGCTGCTCGTCGCCGCCAAGACAGCGATCTTGCGCCGCGACTGGGACGAGGCAGAGAGGACGCTCCGCCGCGTGGTGGCCGTCGATGCCAGCAATCTCACGGCGTATGTCATGCTTGGCACCGCCTACGCAAATCAGGGAAAGCTGGA
>JANNJO010000461.1:0-5751 GCA_031395755.1 Acidobacteriota bacterium | reverse complement strand
GCTGATGACGAAGGCGACGATCTGCTGCCCTCGTCGCGCGTCCGGAGCCGCGATCACGCACGCTTCGTCGATCCCCTCCATGCCTCGAAGCACACGCTCGACTTCGGAAGGGTGCACTTTGCGTCCGGCGACATTGACCGCTGTTGAGGCGCGGCCGGTCAGCGTCAGGTCGCCATCAACGTTCATGAATCCGTAGTCCCCGGTCAGGAATCCGCCTTCCACGAAAGGATCCTCGGGCTCGTCCTCAGTGTGGAGATATCCGGTAGCGACCGAAGAGCTGCTGACGAAAACGCGGCCGCTCCCTGGGGGCGCGCCGTCATCTTCCTTCAGCGTGATCGTCACTCCCGGCATCGCGCGCCCGACCTGCCCTTCGTGGTTCAGCGCATCGCCGGCATCGTAGGCAATGCCACCGGTCTCGCTCGCTCCGTAGAACGAATGGATCGTCGTGCCGAATTGCGCGCGGAAGGCCTCTGCGGTCTGCACATCGAGGCGCGCGCCGGCCGAGATCAGGAGCTGCAGACAGGCCGGCCACCCATCCACGGGAGGATTGGCCGAGAAGTAGCTGAACATGTATGGGACACCGGGAAAGACACGGGTCTGAAAGCGTCTGGCGTCGGCCAGCAATTGCTGAGGAACGAACGACTCGCGCAGGGCGCATGCCGTG
This sequence comes from Acidobacteriota bacterium, assembly GCA_031395755.1. Classification (GTDB taxonomy): domain Bacteria; phylum Acidobacteriota; class Vicinamibacteria; order Vicinamibacterales; family JAMQPK01; genus JAMQPK01. The sequence continues at coordinate 5,087 of JANNJO010000461.1, read as the reverse complement.
CCTTGAAGGAGCAAGGGCATGACCAGATTGCCGATGCCATAAGAGTGCGACAGCGGAATCGCGGCAACCTGGATGTCAGCAGGCGTGATTCCCATGGCGCCGATAATCTGCTCTCCATCGGCTATCAGCTGGGCTTCGGCAGTCAGCGTGGCTTTCGGAAAACCTGTAGAGCCCGAGGTCATTTTCAGCAGTGCCGCTCCGCGGTAGGCCATTCCCTCGACTCGATGATGCACGACGTGCAAATCGCCGGTCAGGTGAGCCGATCGCTCTGCGTAGCTCCGGGCTGATGCCTCCGGCAGCACCACCGTGGAGGCGCCGAACCGTTCCGCGAACTCCGCCAGCTCGGCGATTGTCGCGCCTGCGTCGACAGGCATGAGCGGTGCGCGCAGGGAAAGGCACGCAAGCAGCAAAGGGACGGCCGCCGTGCGATTTCCCGCGGCCGACATCACGAGCTGATTCGGGCCGGCGCCGATGGAAGCGAGCCGCTGCCGCAATTCGAGGTGCGTCTGCCACAGCTCCGAGGCCGTGACCACGTCATTCGTGCCTGAAAAAATGACGGGCCGTTCGGGTTGTTCCTTGACGATGCGCGCAAAGCGCTGGACGATGACGCTCACAGCATCGAAAGAATACCGGATTAGCGGGCCGGTATACTGCTGTGCGATGCAATGGCTCGATCTGCTGCCGCACCAGCCACCGATGAGGCTGCTCGAAGAAATCGTCTCCGTCAGCCCGGGAGAGACCGCGGTCGGCCGGCGGCGTGCGAAGCCTGAAGATTTTTACTTTCAGGGACACTTTCCGCACGACGCGATCGTTCCTGCCGTCATTCTCGTCGAGATGGTGGCGCAGGCCGGCGGGCTCGCCGCCGGCGCACCGCGCGAGGGCGAATCGCCGCGGACCCTTCAACTCCGCGTGGCGGCGATTGGCGCATTCAAGTTTCCCGCGCCTGCGCGGCCGGGTGCCGTGCTCGAAGCGTCTGCCCGTGTGGTCGGCAGGATGGGTGCGCTTTATAAGATCGAGGGCAACGTCACAGCCGACGGCAGCGTCGTCGCGTCGGGCAGCCTCACGCTCGCCGGTTAGAGCTCGGCCACGCCCTCAATCTCCACGAGCAGCTCCCGACGGCAGACTTGCGCGACCACGATATCGAGGGTCCGCACGTGTGGACAGCGCTGTGACAGCGTGCGCCTGACGGCTTCTGCCTCTTTCGCGGAGGTCAGGTAAACGCGAAGATCGATCAGGTGTTCGAGTGCGGAGGGCTGTTCGCCGGCGCCACCGCTCGCGGTTCGCACGAGAGACTCCATGTTCAGCAAGGTTTCGTCCAGCTGCCCCTCCAGATTGCCCGCGTGCCGGGAGTCCTCGCCAACCACGCTTGCCGTACCGCCGATCAGCAGGTGAGGGCGCCCACGAAGCGGGACAATCGTCGCGCGCGAAAAGCAGGGGGGCAGAGGGCCGTATCGGGCGGAGTACCGCCACGCAGACGTCTGTCGCGGGTTCTCGAGCGGCGTCCCCGGCCGGTCCATCGCCAGGCAGTGGATCGACAAATCGGATCCGGTGATGCCGACAGCCGAGGCCGTCCCGATCGCGTGACAGGTGCCGGAGGTGATGCTCTGCGGACCGTACCGTTCGGTGTAGGCGTCGTAGCGGCCGGCATTGAACACCATGTAGCGATCGAGATGGCCCGGCATCGCGTCGCCGATGCCGGGTACGAAGTTCCAGAATCGCACCGGATACCGGTCGAAAGTTTCGAGCGCGCGAATGAGCGTGAGATAGGCCGAGGCGACCCGGGCCCGCAACGCGGGCGCATCCAGATGGACCGCCTCACGGATGCACGTTGTTGCGTGCGCCAATGACCCGGAGAACTGCAGATCGAGATCGTCGTCCGCTATTTTGCTGCCCGCCGAAGGGGGTCCGAGAAGTCCATCGACCCAGTGGGGCGGAACAGCCGTCAGCGGCAGTGCTTCGGGATGAACGAGATCGCGTGCCACGTGTGTGCCCAGAGCGTGATCATAACTGATAGCGATGGCACAATAGCGGGGCGTGTCCTTTTCGATGAGCGCGTTCCGGCGCACGTTTCACGACCTGCGGACCGAAGGGCAGGGTCCGGCCCGCGAAGCGTGCGCGATCGGCGTCGGCTTGTTCATCGGCTGCTCGCCGTTCTACGGCTTCCACCTTCTGCTCAGCTGGGTGTGCGGCCGGCTGCTCGGACTCAACCGGCTGAAAGTGTACCTGGCGGCAAACATCTCGAATCCGGTCGTGGCGCCCGTGCTCCTGTTCGCTGAAATTCAGACCGGCACGTGGCTGCGTACCGGCTCCTTCCTCACGCTGACGGTTCAAACGGTCAAGACCATCAACCCCTGGCAGTTCGGAGCGGACCTGCTGGTTGGCAGCGCCGTGATTGGAGGCGTGCTTGGGGGCGTCGGCGGGTTGGTGACGTATTTTGCACTGCGCGGCGGCCACACCGATCCTTTCTTTGACACCCTGGCGCGACGGGCTTCCGATCGCTACGTGGGGACGAGCATTACGGCCTGGGAATTCGCACGCGGCAAGTTGCGCGGCGATCCGTTGTATAGAGAGGTGCTGTTCGGGGGATGGCTGCCCTCGGGGGGCAGGCTTCTTGACATCGGCTGCGGTCAGGGCCTGATGCTGGCGCTGCTGGCAGAGGCCGAGCGCATGTCTCGCGACGGCGCCATGCCACCCGGCGTGCGGCTTCCGCGGTTCGAGCGCATGGTGGGCATCGAGTTGCGCCGGCATCGCGCCAGGCTTGCGCGTACCGCGCTCGGCCCGGATGCGGACATCGTCGAATCCGATGCACGGACAATGGCGCCCGGTGACTGCCGAGCGGTTCTCCTTTTCGACGTGTTGCACATGATGTCAGAGGCAGAGCAGGATGCGTTGCTCACCGCGGCCGTGAGCGCGCTCGAGCCGGGGGGCGTCATTCTTGTGCGTGAAGCCGATGCCGCGGCTGGATGGGGCTTTGAGGCCGTGCGTGTCGGCAACCGACTGACGGCGCTGGCCTCCGGCGCCTGGCGTCAGCCCTTGTCCTTTCGAACGGTGGCGGAGTGGCGCGATTGCTTCTTAAGGCACGGCCTTGATGCCGAGGGCGCTCCCGCCGGCACGGGCACTCCGTTTGCGAATCATCTTTTCCGGCTCACGGTCCGACAGGCCGACGCTGCTGCCACTCGCCCACGCGAACAATCTGCATGACGGGCCGTCCGTTGCGATCGAACGCGCCCCCGAACCAGAGCGCGCACGCCGAGGCCGATCGGCAGTAGCGAATGTCGGACCACAACACCTCCGTGCCGCTGTTCTCGACGGGCGCGGTGACCGGGAACCCGAGCTCGTGCACGCGCAGAAAGTTCTGAACGGTGTCGAGCGACCGGGACGCCGTAACCATCGGCGGTTCAGGCGGCAGAGGCAGCGTGAACAACAGCGTCGCTGCGCCGCCGAATGCACTCACGCGCCACTTTCGGAGTGCGAGCGGTGTCCGGTCAAAGACGTGCCACGCTGTGAGCGAGCCCCATTCGGCTTCAAGAGCCCGACTGACGATCGCCTCCGAGCCGCGCGCCTTCGTCCAGTGAGGAACCGCGGCTGCCATGAGCGCGCCTTTGAGCACGAGAAATACCCCAATCGTCAGAAGGACGCCGACCGCGATGCCCGCCATCTTCCTCCGCCCCACCCACAGCGCGATCGCGCCTGCGACACAAATGCCGACGAGCCACGGGTCGGCCATCGCGACAAGCGGAATGCCCAGCCGGCCGTGAAACAGCGGCCACCCCGGTTTGAGAGAGGCGCCGGAGACAAGGTCGAATGCCAGATGGCTGAGCGCCCCGATCGAAGCCGCAAGCATCAGCGACAGGTAACGCGCGCCCCGTTGAAAAATAAAGACCAGCGCCGCGGCCCCGGATGCCACGGCCAGGCTCCCGACGAAAGAGTGCGTGCCGATCTCGTGGACGCGCAGATAGACGTCCCAGCCTTGTGAAATGAAAACCACATCCACATCAGGCGCGAGCGCCCCGAGCACGCAGGCCCCGACGCTACCCGCGCCAAGCCGGCGGTGGCGATCGAGGGCAACAAGCGTGCGGCCGAGGACGACGTGCGAGAGGGGATCCATGGGCGAGACTATAGCGGCGCTGGATATGCAAAACAGGAGACCAGGAGATTAAAATGCTTTCTTCACGTACTTGTCCGGGTGATGGAGGCGTCTGAGGCCAGCCCGGAGAGTGATCGAGTTGAAATTCATAAGAAGTCCCGCAGGACAGCCAGTGAGCTTCAAGTAGGTGATGACCTGCGCGAGGTGGATTGGGTGAATAGCGTCGACGGCTTTCAACTCCACAACAACGCAGCCTTCAACGAGCAGATCCAGTTTGAGCCCGCTACTGATACGCCGCCCTTTGTACAGGACTGGGACGTGCCGCTCACTCTCAACACTGAGATGGCTCCCCTTGAGTTCGATGACCATGCACTCGCGGTACACCGACTCCAACAGTCCTGGTCCGAGGTTTCTGTGCACTTCAATGGCGCATCCGATGATTCTCTCCGTCAACGGCTCGACGTCTGTTTCGGTGCGACCCATTCTGGGTTGAAAGCACAAACCGCGCCTTCAGGTACCGGCCGTTTCCGCGCATGCACGTCTTCAGCTGGCAGAATTTGCCACACAGCCTCCCTTGCGAGATGCAAAAAATAACTCCTGACCTTCTGATCTCCTGCTAACAAAAGTTCAGGAGGCTAGGAGGATCCAGAAAGGGGGCTGTCGATGTCCCTTGAGATGGATGGGATGCGTACTTTGGTGGCAGGCCAGTTTGAGCGCTCAGCTCGGCAGTGGTAAACACTGCGGCGCTGATGAGGAGTAATCCGGTCGGCAGGGCCGTCCCGCCTATATAATCCACGAGTGTGGCCCTGACTCCTGGCACGCGTCTCGGCCCGTACGAAATCCTCTCCGCCCTTGGGTTGGCGGGATGGGCGAAGTGTTTTGCGCGCGGGACACCAACCTGAATCGCGACGTCGCTATCAAAGTCCTGCCTGACTCGTTCGCGAACGATGCGGAACGGCTGGCGCGGTTCACCCGCGAAGCGCAGACCCTCGCGTCGCTG
>JANNJO010000285.1:0-2133 GCA_031395755.1 Acidobacteriota bacterium | reverse complement strand
GTGGCCTCGACGCGGCGGGTGTTTGCGGCCGGAGTTTGCGCGAAGGCAGGCGATGCCAGCACGGTGAGCCACACCACCATCGCCAGAAGAGCTGAACTTCTCATCTGAAAAAACCCCCAAAGGTCCGTCTTCGGAAGAAGGAAATGACCAAAAAAGAAAGTTTAGAGTAGCACAGGGCTAGTGTCGTGTCCCTGAAGTTCGTTCGCAGAATCGGCTGACCTTGTCCAAGATCACGTCGGCGGTCGCGGTCCAGACGAAGGGCGTACAGCGCTCGTTGTAGTGCGCGAGATAATCGTGAATGGCCGCCTCAAGGGCCGGCACGCTGTCGAACGTGCCACGGCGGATCCGCCGCGTGGTGATGGTGGCAAAGAAGCGTTCGACCTGATTGAGCCAGCTCGCACTCGTCGGGGTGAAGTGCAGGTGATAGCGCGGATGGCGGACAAACCACCGGATGACCTTCGGGGCTTTGTGGGTGCCGTAGTTGTCCATGATGACGTGCACCTCTCGGTCCGGCGGCAGTTGCGCGTCGACGCGGTTGAGAAACTTGAGAAACTCCTGATGCCGATGGCGGCGATGGCACTGCCCAATGACTTTCCCGGTCGCGACCTCAAGGGCGGCAAACAACGAGGTGGTGCCGTGCCGGATGTAGTCATGCGTCCGGCGGGCGGGAATGCCCGGGCGCAGCGGCAAGAGCGGCCTGGTACGATCCAGGGCCTGCACCTGGCTTTTTTCGTCCATCGACAAGATGATGGCGCGGTCCGGGGGACAGAGATACAACCCGACGATGTCGCGCACCTTCTCCACGAACTGGGGGTCGGCCGACAATTTGAACGTGTCGATGCGATGCGACTGCAACCCAAACGTCTGCCAGATCCGCGAGATCGTGGCTTTGGAGAGTCCGGCCACGTCGGCCAGACTGCGCGTCGTCCACTGCGTGGCGTGAGCCGGCGGGCCTTCCAGTGTGCGGGTGATCACGTCGACGATCCGATCGTCGGTCGCTTTACGCGGGGCACCAGGCCGCGGCTCGTCGGTCAAGCCCGGCAGGCGGCGGACGCGAAACCGCTCGCGCCATTTGCACACGCTGTTGCTCGAGGCCTTCAACTGCGCGGCGACCGCGCGGTTCGGCAGGCCCTCGGCGCAGGCGAGCACAATCCGAGACCGCAGGGCCAACCGCTGCGCCGTTTTCGGTCGCCGAGCCCATTGCTCCAACGTGCGGCGTTCGTCGTCAGTCAGCACGATCGGCTTGTGGTGGCGTTTTCTCCGCATGCCGCGGAGCGTACCCGAGCAGCGGGCCAAGTACAAGACTTTTTCTGAGACACGACACTAGTGGAAATCGTGGGAATCGACCTCGAGGGCGACGCCGCCAAGGCCGTGTAAACGCTCGGCTTTGACCGACGTAACGCCGTCCTGGATCTGCAGGATTCCATCCACGAGCAAAAACGTCTGCTCGAGAACGGTGAACCGCTCGCGATCGAATAAATCGGGGCGGATGATCACGTTCGCAATGCCCGTCTCGTCCTCGAGCGTGAGGAACACGAAACCCTTCGCGGTTCCCGGGCGCTGGCGCGTGATGACCGTCCCCGCCACGCGGATGCGGCGGCCGCTGCGCGCGCGCGGGAGATCGACAGCCCGCAGTACTCCCCGCATGGCCAGCTCCGAACGCCGCATCGCCATCGGATGGGGGCCGATGGTCAAATGCGTGCCCGCGTAGTCGGCAACCAGGCGCTCCTCCGCAGACATGGGGGGGAGCGGGCACGGATCTAATCCCCAATCCCCAATCCCTAATCCCGATTCCGCGTCCCGGAAGAGTTCACCCGCGGGACGCACAGCCTTTTCCACCTGCCACAGCGCTTCGCGGCGTTCGTAGCCGAACGACGTAAAGGCGCCGATGTCGGCGAGCATCTGCAGCTCTTCGCGGCGGATGCTGCTGCGATGCACCAAGTCGTCAACGGAAGCGAAACGAGGGTGCGATGGGTGCGTCGGGTGCGATGGGTGCGTCGGGTGCGATGGGTGCGATGGGTGCGTCCAATCGTGCGAGCACGTGTTGCAGAAATACGACCCCTCGCGGACCCTCTCGATCATCGATTCGTCGTCCGATCCGCACTTCGGGCAGACCGTCGCTTCCTTTGTTTC
>JANNJO010000413.1:0-6058 GCA_031395755.1 Acidobacteriota bacterium | reverse complement strand
TTCACCTTCCGTCGAAAGCCCGGCGGCCCGCATGAGACGCGTCACCGCCTCGATCGTCGGAACATCCGGCCGCGGGAGACGCCCCTGATAGCCCTCGGCAATGAACAGCGGGGTCCTGCCGAACTTGTTCTTTTCCTTCCAGAGCTGCGGATCGGCGCCGCGGTCGGCCAGCAGCTTCACCACGGTTGGGTAGGCGCCATAGGCGGCGCCATGCATCGCGGTGTCGCCGTTGTTGTCTGCAGCGTTGATATCCGCGCCGAGATCGAGCAGCATCTTCACCGCTTCCAGCGCTTCGGGTTCCTCGCCGGCCTCTTCGAGCGGTTCGGTTGTGCCGAGGCCCGCAGCGGCCATCAGCGGTGTGGTGTTGTTGAAGTTCGGCAGCAGGGGATCGGCACCTAACTCCAGGAGCAGCCGCATCAGCGCAATGTCGGAGCGATCGGCGGCCAGCAGAAATGGGGCCGCTCCTTCAGACTCGATGCGCGAGGACGTGGTGGGGACCTTCGGCGTGCCTTTGTCCAGACGCAGATTGACCTTCGCGCCCCGCTTCACGATCTCGCGTACGAACTGAAGGCTCGTCAGACGGCCCGATCCGGCCGGCATCGCGGGATCACTGACATCGCTGGAATCCGGGTTTCGCACCCAGGTGATCGTGTGGAGCGGGGTGAATCCCGTCTGCAGATCGTTCGGATCGGCACCCGCGTCGACGAGCGCGATCGCGAGCTCGAAGTGGCCGTTCTGCACCGCCAGCAGCAACGGGCTCGTGCCTCTGCCCGCCGGCTTGTACGAGGCGCTGTCGACGGGCCCTTCGGGCGCCTTCTCCCGGCGCCGCAGCGGCTCGTTGACGTCGATCCCCGCCTCGAGGAGCGCACGCACGACGTCGATGCGCCCCTCACGCACGGCAAAGAAGAACGGCGTGAATCCGGAATCGAGCGTCGCGTGGATGTCGCCGCCGGCTTCCATGAGCGCCCGCACGACCGCGGCGTGCCCTTCGGCTGCGGCCCACATCAGGGCGGTCTGTCCGCGCCGCTCACGTGCGTCGTGTCTGGCGCCACGCACGAGCAGCGCTTTCACCGCCTCGACGTTCCCAGAACGCGCAGCCATCATGAGCACGGTCTCCCCGCCCTTTACTGTGGCATTCGCGTCGGCACCGGCCTCCAGCAACAGCCTCACGACAGCCGCGTTGCCGTTCGTGCATGCCAGCGCGAGCGGAGGCACACCGTAGCGATTCGCGGCGTTGACGTTGGCGCGCGATCGCACGAGCAGCGCGGCGGTCTCGACATCATCGTGATACGCGGCCCAGTGCAGGGCGGTCGTCCCGTCAACCTGCGCGGCGTTCACATCGGCGCGCGCGTCGAGCAGCGTGCGGACGAGCGCCTTGTCGCGCTGCTCCGCGGCGTCGGCGAGCGTCGCGCGCTCGGCCGCCACGGCCGCGCCGGCCAGGCCGAGCACCAGGAGAGCGAGTCCACTGATTCTTTGCCAATTCATGTGCGTCTCCCTCAGATTGCCTTACAACGCCACGGGATCGAAGAGATCGTCGATCTTGCCGTTGCTGTCGCCGAATGAATCCAGACGGATGCCCACACGGTCGAGCAGCGTCACGTGGAGGTTGGCCAGCGGCGTTCCCTTGTCGTAGTTGATATGACGGCCGCCTTTGAGGCCGGACGAGGCGCCGCCAGCGACGAGGATGGGAAGGTTCTCGTGATCGTGCAGGCTGGGGTTGCCCATCCCGCTTCCATACAGGTAGACCGTGTGATCGAGGAGCGAACCGTCGCCGTCCGGAGTAGCCTTCAGCTTCTCGAGGAACTGCGCGAACAGCGACACGTGGAACGTGTTGATCTTGGCGATCTTCGCAACTTTTTCCGGATCGTTGCCATGATGGCTGGTCGGATGGTGCGGATCCGCCACTCCGATCTCGGGATACGTGCGGTTGCTCAGCTCGCGCGTGAGCTGGAACGAGATCACCCGTGTGATATCGGCCTGGAACGCCAGAATCTGCAGATCGAACATGAGCTTCGCGTGATCGGCGAACGCCGCGGGGACTCCCACCGGGCGATCCAGATCGGGCATGAGATTTTCCTCCGCGCCCGCCTCCGCACGCTGGATCTGCCGCTCGATTTCCCGAACGCTCTCGAGATACTGATCGACACGAACGCGATCGGGTATGCCCACGCGCCGCTTAAGGCGCGCGATGTCTTCACTGAACGAGTCGAGCAGGCTGGCCCGGCTTCGCAGCGCAGCGCGTCGCGCGGCGGCGTCGCCTCCCTCGCCAAAGAGGCGCTCGAAGACGATGCGCGGATGCGCCTCGGAGGGAAGCGGGGTCGTGGGCGAAGACCAGGAAAGGCAATTCTGATAGACGCAGGCGTATCCGTTGTTGCATACACCGGCGAGCGGGTTCAGGTCCATCGACAACTCGAGCGACGGCAGCTGCGTCTCGCGGCCCATCTCCCTGGCCGCGATCTGGTCGACGGTCGTGCCCAGAAAGTAGTCCGAGCTCTCCGTGTGCTTCGCGAAGGCCGCGCTCAGGAACCCCGCGTTGGACGTGTCGTGTGTGCCCGGGTAGGAATTCTGCAGCCGGGTGTTGGTAATGACGGTCACGTGGTCTTTGACCGATTCGAGTGGATGCAGAATCGGCGACAGCTCGCTGAGCCTCTCCCGGGCCGGCGGCGTCCATCGCGCGTGGTCGCAGCCCATCGGGATATACACGAAGCCGAGCCGACGGACCGGTTTGGCCGGCGTCTGCGCCCAGGCCGTTGCCGCGGGAATCATCGCGTCCAGCAGGGGCAGCGCGAGCGCGGCTTGTACGCCTTTCAGAAATGTCCGCCGGGGCAGCGCCTTCTTCGTAATGATCATGAAGCTGATCTCCTCATCTGAAACGGAACGCTTTTCACAATGCCCAGGATGATCGACGAGAAGCGGTATCCGTCCTTCGCGGTGTCGCGCACGATTTTGCGGACGGCCGGCGCGTCGTAGTACTCGACCCCGCGTCCGAGCGCGAACGTCAGCAGTTTCTCCGTGAGCGCGCCGGCAAACCGCTCGGGCCGGCTCAGCAACGCGTCTTCGAGTCCCGCCACGCCGCGGAATTCGCCGACGCCGGGCAGAGCGCCCGACACATCGATCGGTTCGCCCTCACCTTCATACTCGCGCCATTGCCCGACGGCGTTGAAGTTTTCGAGCGAGAAGCCTACCGGATCAATCGTGCGGTGACAGCTTGCGCAGACCGCGTTGCTGCGGTGCGCAGCCAGCCTCTCGCGCATCGGCAGCTTGGCGGAGACGGTGCTCTCATCCAGGGCTGGCACGTTGGGAAGCGGGGGCGGCGGCGGATCGCCGAAGATATTCTCGAGGACATACACACCACGAATCACCGGCGACGTCCGGGTTGCGTACGACGTGACCGAGAGCACGCTGCCGTGCCGCAGCACGCCTCCCCGCCTGCTCTCGGGTGCGAGCGTCACGCGGCGGAAGCGGCTGCCGTAGATGTTGGGAATTCCGTAGTGTTTTGCCAGGCGCTCGTTGAGGAAGGTGTAGTCCGCCCTGATCAAATCGAGGACGCTGCGATCGTCGCGCAGCACGCTGTCGAGGAAGAGCTCGGTTTCCAGCCGGAGCGCCTGACGCAGGTTGTCATCGAAATCCGGGAACAGACGCGCGTTCGGAGTGACGGCCTCGAGATTGCGCAGCCGCAGCCACTGTCCGGCGAAGTTCGTCGCGAGGTTGAATGAGCGCCGATCGGCGAGCATTCGGCGCGTCTGCTTCTCGAGCTCCTCGGGCCGGCTCAGCTTGCCGCGAATGGCCACGTCGAGCAGTTCGTCATCCGGGACGCTGCTCCACAGGAAGAACGACAGTCGCGATGCGAGCTCGAGATCGGTGACGCGGTAAGCGCCGCCGGCCGGCACGTTCTTCGGGTCGGTTTCCACGCGGAACAGGAACTCGGGGTTGATGAGCACGGCGCTCAACGCCCTTCCGATTCCTGAATCGAAATCTCCGTCGGCCCGCCCCTCGCGGTAAAGCACCATCGGCCCATCGACCTCGGCTTTCACGATCGGCCGGCGATACGCGCGCCGCATGAGCGCGGTGAGAATCGTCTTCGCGCAGGCATCTTCGTTCGCCTGGTCTGCTCCGGCAGGCCGGCACACGAACACCCGGCGGCGGCTCGGTGTGTTCTCGGCGCCCTTCGCCGCATGCGGCCCGGTCACGGATACCTGGTCGATCGCGGGCCCGGTACGCGGATGACGCCTCTCGTTGAAGCGTGATTGCAGAGGCTGCCTCGCCGTTTCGACGAGCGACGAGCCCTCCCTTACGAACGTGACGCCGATGTCGTGTGGTCCTGCAAGCACCGCGATGCGCGCTCTTAAATCCTTGTCCAGCTGTGTATCGTCGCCGGCGGGCTTCTGAATCGTGAAGGTCGCCACTGGTTCCCGATCGAGCAGCAAAACCAGCTCGTGCGGACGGGGCTCTCGCAACCCTCCAACATTCCCGTTCAGATCGCGCGCAAGCCACATCTGGATGTCGTACTCGCCGTCCTGGGCGAACGTGTACGAGATCGACACCCCGCCGCGCGTGCCAATCGGGAGGCCCGGTACATGATTTTCCTGGGTCAGATCGGCCGGCAGCCGAATGGTGTCGGCCTGCAGAGACGATTGCGTGCTGCCGATCGCCAGGCGGCTGATTTTCTGCGCGGCCGAGATGTAGCGGTCCAGTAGCGTCGGCGGCAGGTCGCCGACCGTAACGTTGTCGAAGCCGTGCCCGCTCTCATCGGGGGGGAGCAGCGAGCCCGCGTCGATGTCGAGGGCCAGCAGATCTCTGACGGCGTTCTGATACTCGGTCCGATTCAGGCGGCGGAGCGTCTCCGTGCGCCCGGGATTCGGTTTCGTCGCGGCCGCCGCATCGAGCGATGTTTCCAGCCATGCCAGCAGCGCGCGCCGGTCGTCCGGGGACAATTGCGGCATGTTGGGCGGGGGCATGCTGCCGCCGTGCACCTTGCGCACCACCTTTTCCCAGACTTCGGCTTCAGCGGCGGGGTTGGCGACGTCGATCCGGTCCAGCCTCAGGCCCGCAGTCGCGAGCCGTTCGTTGTGGCACGTGACGCAGTACCGACCGAGCAGAAGACCGTGGCCCGACACGGGCATCGCGGCACCGGCGGCCGAGGGTGACGGGGGGCTCACGACCTGCTGCCGACCTGCCTGCTGTGCAGAGGTTTCCACCTGCAGGCAAAGACACAGCGTCACAGCCAGCCCGACGAACCCAAGCGACACCAATCTGGCGAACGGGAACGGCTTCGTCATCTACCTCCGGTGACGAGTATAACCTGCGGTTCTAATGTCCCATTATGCGTGTACTTGGGGCCATTGGAAAGTATCAATTTGTAGCCTGAGCTCGGTGCCTTTCAGGGCAGAGGCCGGACCTTGATATTCCGAAAGGCGATGGGGTATTGCTGGTATTGCAGCCGGAGGTTTCCTTCCGCGAATCTCGCATCGTGAATATCGAGCGTCGTCTCGCCATTCAAGGCCACCACGATGTGATCTCCTTCCGCCGTGATCTGGAGGTGATTCCACTGATCCGGTTTGAAGCTGTAATCCCGCGCGGTTTTCGCGGTTCCGACGATGGCGCCGGTGTTGTAGCCGGCCGGCTGCTGTCTCCAGATCTGCACTTCGTAGCCGCCGCTTTCCTTCGGGGAACGGACAAACACACCGCTGTTGGCATCCGCACTGGTTCTGAATTCGATCGAGAGGACGAAATTCTTGTAGCTCTGATCGGAAGTCAGGTAACCGGCGGGCTCCCCGCATCCCACCAGCAATCCCTCGACCACTTCCCAGTGAGAACCGCCGGCCGGCACGGTGGAAGCGGATCCCTTGAGAGTGGTGGCACATGGCTTCGGCGTGGACCCGACCGCCGGGAGGGCTCCGGGCTGCGCCGGTGCTGGTGGTGGAGCCGGTTGCGCCGATGGCGCGGCGCCCCGGCCGCGGCCCTGCGCAGGAGCTGAGGAATGCCATCCGTTGAGCGTCTTGCCGTCGAACAGGAGCTGCCATCCCTGCGCTCTCTCCTGGGCCGTCAGGGTGTTGAT
>JANNJO010000394.1:0-26203 GCA_031395755.1 Acidobacteriota bacterium | reverse complement strand
TCTGCCTCATCGTTCGGTGTCCCTGAAGGTACACAATGATCTCATGGTGGCCAGGCACGAGTTGGAGGCGCTGAAACACGCCGTCGTAGTCGTCGACGAGCCCCGCGGCGTAACCATCTACGTACACGAGCGCCTCGCGCTGCGACACCTGAATGCGAAGGCTGCTGAAATGGTCGCCAGGGTAGAACCCCGGCATCGGCGGAAACCCGATTCCGGGATAGGGGTACCACTGGTTAAACCCTAAATAATAAGGATGGTGGTAGCCGCCGAACAGGAGCGGCGACCTGACAATCCCGGGGCCGCCGCGACCCCTGTGACGATGTTGGGCCTGGGCGGGAATGATGGACAGCGCGAGCAACACGGCCGCGCAACCGAAGGTGAGGAAATATTTATAACGCACGGATGGGGGCCTCCGATCGTTGCAGACGCTGGCCGGCGCTGGAGCAATGGCCGTACCATATCGATCCGTGCTGAATTTGCCGGTAAATTGACATCCGCGATTGCGGTGGCGTCGCCCCCGCGCGACAATCTGTCTGTAACGGAGGACGTTTGAAAGAGATTCTGCTGGTGCTGATTTTCATCAGCATCGACTGCCCCGTTTCGAACCGGTATGCGCCTGAGATTCAGCGGCTCTACAACGAGTTCGCGTCACACGGCGTGCGGTTTCAGCTCGTCTACCCGAATCCGTCCGACAACCGCGCCGCCATCGACCGGCACCTGAAGGCATACGGATATTCGTTGATCGGTGTGGCCGACCCGGATCACGCGCTCGTCAAAACGGCGCAGGCGACCATCACACCTGAGGCCGCGGTTTTCGACAAGGACCGGCGTCTCATCTACCGCGGCCGCATCGACGATCGGTTCGTCGAACTGGGCCGCGAGCGTCCTGCCGCCACGACGCACGATCTCCGCAACGCGCTGGGTGCCGCGCTCGCCGGAGGGACGGTCAGCCCCTCGCGAACCCAGGCCGTCGGCTGCTTCATCGCGGATATGGTCCTTCGTCCATAGTCTGAATATGTGGGATCGGAATTTACTCGCGCGCGCAGTATTGGAGTCGCCGGCCCGGCCCCGGATCGGGGAGCACCCATGGGCGGATGGCGGACATCCCCTGCAACTCCCGCCGCGGGCACAGGTGGCTGTTGGAGAAAGGCTGCCGCATGGCGGCGCAGCGCCGGCCGGAGGCGCCGTAACCCCTAGGAGGGCTTTTTCACCTCCACGGCCGACGCCTCCTCGGTGATCTGAACAATGGCGGAATGGTCCAGATCGCCCTTGCCGTTGTTCATCAGGTCGATCAGCATGTTCTGCACCATGCTCGTGATCGGCAGCGACACCTTCAACGACTCGGCCGCCAGCAGCGCGTTCCGCAGATCTTTCTGGTGCAGGCGGATGCGGAAGCCCGGCTTGAAGTTGCGCGAGTAGACCATCGGCGCCTTTACGTTGAGCACCGTGCTGCCGGCAAGGCCCGCCTTCACCGCGTTGAAGACCACTTCCGGATCAAGGCCCGCCTTGGTTGCCAGCGCCAGCGCCTCCCCCATTCCCGCGATGTTGACGGCGACCATGATCTGATTGGCGAGCTTGGTCACGTTGCCCGCTCCAATCTTTCCGGTCAGCGTCACCGTCGCTCCCATGGTCCTCAGGATCGGCTCCATCTTGTCGAACACGTCCTGCTTGCCGCCCACCATGATGGCCAGGGTTCCTTCGATCGCCTTCGGCTCGCCGCCGCTCACCGGGGCGTCAAGGAATTCAATCCCCTTGGCCTCCAGTGCAGCGCCGACTTTCTGAGCCACCATCGGGCTGATGGAGCTCATGTCGACAACGGTCGCCCCTTTTTTCACGCCTTCGATGACGCCATTCGGCCCGAGTATCGCCTGCTCTACTTCGGGGCCATCCGGCACCATGGTGATGATGATGTCGCTCTTGCCCGCCACGTCCTTCGGCGACGAACCTTTCTCGGCACCCGCCGCCGCCACGTCGTCCATGCCGGCAGGCATGATGTCGTACACGGTCACCTTGTGACCGGCCTTGAGAAGATTTTTCACCATGGGCTTGCCCATGATGCCGAGACCGATGAAACCGATTTTGCTCGACACGGGTTCAGCTCCTTGAAAAGAGAGGCCTATCCTAACACCTCGAGAATCTTGTTGGCCAGCCGTACCGGAGTAAACGGCTTCTGCAGAAACGGCACGTCGCGCTCCATCACGCCGTGCCGCACGATCGCGTCGTCCGTGTCACCGGACATGAAGACGACTTTCATCGAGGGACGAATCTTCGTCAGCATCGGCGCGACCTTCGGCCCGCTCATTCCCGGCATCACAACGTCCCTCAAGAGGACGTCGATCGCGCCGCCATGCCGCTCGCATATGTCGCGAGCCTCATCACCGCCGCAGGCCGTCAGCACCTGGTAGCCGCAGCGGCGCAGCACCTTCGAGGCCAGCTCGCGGATCCCCGGGTCGTCCTCGACCATCGGAATCGTCGCCTTGCCGCTGGAGCCGCGACTGACAGGCTTTTCCGATGCAACGACGGTCGGCTGGTCCTCGCAACGCGGAAAATGGATCTTCAATTCAAGCCGGCAAGCCGCTCGGCGTCCTGGGTCACAGGCGCCCTCCGCCTGCTGCCGGCGATCGAGGCTCATATACAACAGCAGCGCGATCGCGGGAACCGCGACCAGGGCGGCGGGTGCGAGAACTCGCAACAGAAAGATCGGGCCTAAGCCCGATCTTTCCCATTCAGTCGACTGACGCGGAACCGAGAGAAGTTTACGAAGGCAGGTATGAGTGCAAGCTGAGGATCAACTTTCGTAGCACGTTCGGGGACGAGGCGCGCGTCAGTGATGCTGAACGGGAAAGATCGGGGTGCCTGATGATCACGACGGACATCGTAGCAAGCGCCGTACCAATGAGGGGCTCACCGCGCGCTGAAAAACAGCGCTAAATACTTGGGGCCGTGTCCGTTTTCTTACAAACCTGTTCCGGTCGTGTGTGAAATTCCACAGTGTTGTGCCCTTCAGCCGGTCGCTGCTAGCCGGCCACAAGCTATCGGCTCTCAGCTGGAATCGACAGTAATGTCGTGTGCCGCGGTCGAAGCAACAGGTTCGCTGGTTATGGGATGAAACTCACACCGGCGTACACGAAATTAAAATTCGCGCCGGGATTCGGCTTCACACGGCCGGCGTTCGAGATGTGCTGAAACCGGTAGCCGAAGAGCCAGGCTCGGCCTGCGTTCTCCTCGATCCGTACTCCGAAACCCGCCTGATCGACGAAGTTGAACGTCGTCGTCCTGACCGGCACGGGCTGCGCGGTGAAGAGCAAACCGCCGCCGATTTCCGCGAAGATCCGGGCTCCGCGCTCACCCGTGGGCGGAAAGTTCCAGCGGACGAACACAGGTGAGACCGACCATCCCTTGACCGCGTCTGGCTGTCGGACCTGGAAGAATGGGGTCCCGTCGAGAATCAACTGGAGGTTATTTCCGTTCGGCCCCCCCGTCATGACCCGGCCGATCTGAAGCGAAGCCATCGTGAGGTTGTGGTTGGCGTTGGCCCGAAACAATGCAATCGGGAGGGACGTGCCGCCCAGGACGCTGATTTCGACCGTGCCCTTTTCGAACGGCATGGGCGTGGCGGAGGGTGATCCGCCCTGGCCACCGGAGGCCGGGGGCGAGGCAACGCCGAGAAGGAACACGGCCAGAACCAGCCGGAGGGTCAGCACGCGAGCGTCAAGCTTATCAAGTTCTTGCCCATTCGCTGGGCGACGGCGCTAGAATACGCGCGCAGTCAATTACAAGGAGCGCGCATGGCCAAGAAACGCCGGACGAAGGCAAAAACCAAGGTGAAGTCCCGCAAGTCCAGCAGCAGAACAGCGTCACGGAAAAGAGGAGGCGCGCGCACGTCAGCACGCCGTGTAGCAAAGCGCACAGCAAAGCGCGCGGTCAAACGCGCGACACCGCGCCGATCGGCGCCACGCCGCTCCACGCCACGCAGACCTGCTCCACGACGAGCTCCCGCAGCCGCGCCGGCGCGCGCGCCGATGAGCGACGACATGGAGCTGGCGCTACCGCTCGACGACGACCTGGTCCCTTCGTAGGAAGGGCAGAGGGCAGAGAGCAGAGGGCATAACGTCCCTTCAGCCCTCTGCCCTCATCCCTCTGCCCTATCTGAGCTCTCACCGCCGCAGCACGGGCGATCCATCCTCGTTGAACTTCGTACCGAGCAGCAGCCGAATCACCTCCGCGTAGCTTCGGATCCCCGCCTCCACACGATTGGCTTTGAGATACCGATCGTAGAGCGCATAGCCCGCGCGGCTGGCGATCGGTACCACCTGCCTCTGGATGCGCGCCCTGATCGCCTGAAGGTCTTCGCGCGGGCCCGATTCGAGCGCGCGCGATAGCTCTTCGCGATCGCCGCGTGGAAGTGAGCCGATGACCGTAAAGTACAACGACAGCCACCCGCTGTACCGATCGGAGGCCGATCCCCGCATGCACACCAGCCAGCCGAGGAAGTTCGCCTCGGACTCGTCGGCGTACCCCGCGAGGTGGCCCCACTCGTGCGCGACCGTGGCGCTCCGCTCGAACGGAAGCAGGCTCTGGTTCGCGAGGGTCTCGAGAAAAAAGGGACCCGTCATCCCATCGATCGACACGCGCGTGAAATAAAAATTGAACAGCGATCGTTTCGGCAGGCCCGGCTCGGCCCGCCAGGTCATCGCCAGGTCCTGCTGCGCGCGCAGAAACGCGGGGGCGAGCACGCCGGGCACCGCCGGCAGTTCCGGCCACCCGCCTGCGTGCGCCTCGTCATATAAGGAGTTGAGCGATTCGACGTTGCGGAGCGCGAGATCGCGCAGGCGTTCGCGGGTGATGCGGCTTTCCTGAAAATCGAGCTGGGCGCGGAGCGGCTCGCGTCGATAGTTCAGACCCCAGGCGGCGAGAAACCACAGGTACAGCACAGCCGCGATCGCGGCTGTGTCGACAGACAGCCCGCCGATCGTCTTCAATGCGCCGCTTCGCCTTCGACTCAGGCGCACGATCCACAGCGCGACGAGCGAGCCGGCAGCGATCAGCAGCATCACGTCGAACCAGGCGAACGGGGTCCTGTTCGTGAGCGCCGTGAGCCGCGGCTGCACGAGCGGGTACACGCCACGGGCATACACCCGCTCGACCGTCCCACGCGGAAGCGGAGCCAGGGCCATCACGGCCGCAGCCAGCAACACGAAGAATTTCAGGGCGCGCCCCATCCTGGCTTATGCTGACACGGAATGGCGAGAGAACCTTCGCACAGCGAATTTCCGGGAAGCGAAACGATCGTCGACACGGCCTGCCCGCTCGACTGCCCCGACTCGTGCAGCCTGGCGGTGACCGTCAGCAACGGCCGGGTCGTCAACATCGACGGCTCGACGCGGAACACGCCCACGGCCGGGTACATCTGCGCGAAGGTTAGAAAATTCGGCGATCGCGTGTACGGCGACGCGCGGCTGCTCTATCCGGCCGTGCGCACCGGCGCGAAAGGCCGAGGTCGCTTCTCCAGGGTCACCTGGGACGAAGCGCTGGAACTGATTGCGAGCCGTATGCTCGACATCCGCGAGCAGTGGGGTGGCGAGGCGATTCTTCCGTTTTCCTACGGCGGTTCGAACGGGCTGCTCACCCAGGACACGCTCGACGCCGTGCTGTTCCGGCGGTTCGGCACCTCGCGGCTCGCGCGGACCGTGTGCGCGGCGCCGACAGGGGTCGCGGCCCAATCGCTATATGGGAAAATGCCGTCGGTCACCTACGAGGATTATCCCGAAGCGCGGCTCATCATCCTCTGGGGCGTCAATCCTTCCACCTCGGGAATCCACCTCGTTCCCTACGTGCGCGAAGCACAAAAGCGCGGCGCGCGGCTGATCGTGATCGATCCGCGAGCGACGCCGCTCGCCCGCCGGGCCGATCTCCACCTGGCGCCACGGCCAGGCAGCGACGTGGCCATTGCGCTCGCCATCCACAGACACCTGTTCGAGGAAGGGCTCGCCGATACGGCATTTCTTTCGGCGCACACCAACGGCGCCGACCGGCTGCGTCAGCGTGCCGCCGACTGGACGTTCGAGCGCGCCGCCGTCACGGCGGGCGTCGGCGAAGCGGCCCTGCGTCGGCTGGCTGAGGATTACGCGAGCGCGTCGCCGGCGCTCATCCGCTGCGGCTGGGGCCTCGAGCGGAATCGGAACGGCGGGAACGCCGCGATGGCCATCCTCGCGCTGCCGGCGGTCGGTGGAAAATTCGGGGTGCGGGGGGGCGGCTATGCCATGAGCAACTCGGCCGCGTGGAACGTCACACGGCCGTGGCTCGGTCCGGAGCCGACCACGCGCGTGGTGAACATGAACAAACTTGGACGCGCGCTGATGGAGTTCGACGATCCGCCTATCAAGGCGCTGTTCGTCTACAACTGCAACCCGGTCGCCACGATGCCCGACCAGCACCGGGTGCTGCAGGGCATGGCCCGCGAAGATTTGTTCACGGTCGTCTTCGATCAGGTGATGACCGACACCGCGGTGTTTGCCGACGTCATTCTGCCGGCCACGACGTTTCTCGAAGCCTACGACTTCGCCCGAGGGTACGGGCCGCTCAGCCTTCAGCTCGTGCGGCCGGCGATCGACGCGGTCGGAGAATCCCGATCGAATCCCGACGTGTTCGGCGAGCTGGCGCGACGGCTCGATGTGCTCCAGCCCGGGGAGCCGGAGAACGAGCTGGACATGCTGGTCACTCTCTTCAAGACGCTGCCGGGCACGGTCGGCGAGCAGATGGAAGCCGGCGGCCGCGCCATGCCGCCCTTCGGCTTCCGCCCGGTTCAGTTCGTGGACGTCATGCCGAGGACGCACGACCAGAAAGTCGATCTGTTTCCCCACGTACTGGACGCTGAAGCGCCGGCAGGGCTGTACACCTTCCAGCCGGATCCCGCCTCTGACAGGTTTCCGCTCGCGCTGATCTCGCCGGCCAGCGACAAGACGATCAGCTCGACGCTGGGCGAGCTCGAGCGGCCGAGCGTGTCACTGCTGATGCATCCGGCTGACGCGGCGCCTCGCGGCTTGAAGGATGGCGATCCCATCAGAATCTTCAACGAGCTCGGCGAAGTACAATGCTCGCTCACGATCGAAACCTCGATCCGCGAGGGCACGGTATCGCTGCCGAAGGGACTGTGGAGGAAGAGCACGTGGAACCAGTTGACCGGCAACGTGCTGGTGCCCGACTCGCTGACCGACCTGGGCGCCGGCGCCTGCTTCAACGACGCGCGGGTTGAGGTGGCCCGCTTGCCTTACGGGAAGATGCCGAGCTCTTCGTAAACAATCGCCACTTTGTTGATGGCGGTGACGAAGGCCGCCGTGCGAAGATCGCCGATTTCTGGCTGCCGGCGCAGCGCATCGCGGATCTCCTGGTAGGCCACGATCATCGTGTCCTCGAGGCCGGAGTTGACGATCGCCAGCTCATCGGTCACTTTGACGAACGACTGACGCTCGCCTTCGCTGAATTTCCTGCCGGTCGCCACTTCGATCGCGTGGAGCATGCGCATCTCGGTGGCGGCCTGCCGCCGCCGATCCATCCGGCCGAGCCGCACGTGCGACAGATTCTTCAGCCACTCGAAGTAGGAGACCGTGACACCGCCCGCGTTCGCGTACACGTCGGGGATGACCATGATCCCCCGCTTGCGAAACACCTCGTCTGCCTCCGGGGTCGTCGGGCCGTTGGCGCCCTCGAGGACAATCTTCGCTTTGATGCGCGCGGCGTTCTCCGACGTCAACACGTTCTCGAGCGCGGCCGGCACGAGCACATCGCAGTCGAGCTCGAGCGCGTCGGCGCTGCGAAGGATGTCGGTCGCACCCGGAAAGCCGAGGATTGAGCCCGTCCGCTTGCGATAGTTGAACACATCGTCTTCGTGCAGCCCCTTCGGGCTGTAAATCGCGCCTTCGCGCTCGGCGAGCGCGACGATGATCGCCCCCTGCTCGCGGCAGAACTTCGCGGTGTGATACCCGACGTTGCCGAGGCCCTGCACGACAAGCCGCTTCCCTTCGAGGCCGGCTGAGAGGCCGAGGGCCTGCATGTCTTCCTCCGAGCGGCAGGCTTCGCACAATGCGTACATCAGGCCGCGGCCCGTGGCCTCCCGCCGTCCGTGGATGCCGCCCTCTGTGACGGGCTTGCCGGTCACGCACGCGAGCGCCTCGAGCTCTCCGGTGTGCAGCTGGCCGTAGGTATCCGCGATCCACGACATCTCGCGCTCGCCCGTCCCATAATCCGGCGCGGGCACGTCGATGCCGGGGCCGATGAACTGCTTGCGATCCAGCTCGTGCGTATAGCGGCGCGTGATGCGCTCGAGCTGCTCGACCGTGTAGCGCGCGGGATCGATCTGGACGGCGCCCTTCGCACCGCCGAACGGCACGTCGACGAGCGCGCATTTGTAGGTCATCAGCGCGGCGAGCGCCTTCACTTCTGACTCGTCCACCTGCGGGCTGTAGCGGATGCCGCCCTTGGTCGGCAGCTTGTGGTGGCTGTGCTCCGCGCGCCACGCATGCACGACTTCGATGGTGCCGTCGGCGTGACGCACCGGAAACGCGAACGAGTACACCGAATTGCAGACCCGGATCTGATCGAGAAGCCCCTTGGCGTGCTTGCAGAACTTCGCCGCGTGATCGAAGTAGGCGTTGACGTTGTCTTCGAACGTGCGCGGCCGTCCGCGGTCGACGGTCTGTGAGACAGCCATGCCTGCATTATAGGTGGTAGGATTAGCGCATGGCACGCAACGTATTTTGCGCGAAATTACAGAAGGAACTGCCCGGCCTCGAGGAGACGCCCTGGCCGGGAGCACTCGGCAGACGGATCTACGACACCGTCTCCGCCGAGGCGTGGAAACAGTGGGAAGACCGCATGAAGATGATCCTCAACGAGTACCGCCTCATGCCCTGGCAGAAAGAAGCTCAGGCGCTCATGGCCAAGCAGATGGAGGACTTCTTCTTCGGCGGAAACGAGGCGCTGCCACCGGAGTACAAACCTGAAACATAGGAGTGACGCGTTATGGGTCGCAAGCTTTACGTGGGAAACCTTCCGTATCAGACCGGCGAAGCGGAGCTCACCGAGCTGTTCAGCCGGGCCGGGACCGTCGAAAGCGCCCGCATCATGCGCGACATGGCAACCGGACGGGCGCGGGGATTCGGCTTCGTGGAAATGGCTACCGACGAAGAAGCGCAGCGCGCCATTACCGAGCTGAACGAATTCCAGGTAGAGGGACGGGCGCTCGTCGTCAACGAAGCTCGGCCCAAGCCGATGGGCGGCGGCGGGTTTGGCGGCGACCGTGGGGGCGGTGGCGGCGGTGGCGGCAGCCGACGCGAGCCCCGCTGGTAAATCTTGAACAAGAGATAAGGAGATCAGAAGTCCTCCTGATCTTCTTATCTCCTGTACACCCGCATTCACGAACATGGCGCTCGAGAAATACCGGGAAAAGCGCAACTTCAAGAAAACACCGGAGCCGTCTGGCTCGGGGCCAGCGTCTCGCGCGTCTGCCGCCAGGCTCAAGGCACGTTTCTTCTGCGTCCAGAAACACCTTGCCAGCCACCTCCACTATGACTTCCGCCTCGAGCACAACGGCGTGCTGCTGTCGTGGGCGGTCCCGAAAGGACCGTCGCTCGAGCCGTCGGTCCGGCGTCTCGCGATGCACGTCGAAGATCATCCGATCGAGTACGGCGATTTCGAAGGGGTGATCCCGGAAGGCTACGGCGCCGGCATCGTGATGCTGTGGGATCGAGGCACGTGGACCCCGGAGGTCGAAGATGTCGACGCGGCGCTGAAGAAGGGCGACCTGAAGTTCACGCTCGATGGCGTGAAGTTGAAGGGATCCTGGGTGCTGGTGAAGACGCGCGGCCCGCGCGACCCTTCGGGTCGGAGCTGGTTGCTGATCAAGCATCGCGACGACTGGGCCGGCCCTGTCGACATCACGACGTTTGCGCCGGTGAGCGTGAAGGGCGGCGGCGACCTCGAGGATATTCTCGCCGCAGACACGCCGGCAATCTGGACATCGAATCGCCCCGCGAAAGGGGGTGCGAGCGGTGCGATGCTGGCGGAGATTATTGACCGGGCGGCCGCGATAAAAGCGGCAGCCGCCGGAAAGGGCGGAGGGAAGAGCCCCAAAGCGAAGAAGAAGCCCCCTGCCAAGCGGCGTTAGTGCGACTATCGACTGTTGACTATAGACTGTCGACTGACGACTGACGACTGACGACTGTCTTTTCCCTCTTCTCTCGATACAGCCGCCGCCCGAGCGCGAGGCCGACGGCGTAGGCGATCCGGCGCCGATCGTGGCGCGCAATGTTGTCCAACCAGAAGTCCCCCTCGATCAGCTCGCAGCCCTCCGGCAGCGTGCCCAGCTCGAGCGGCCGCTTGTGCTCGGCCGCGTATCGCTCGAGCACCTCCGCAGAAGGTCCCGCCGTGTTGTGCACGACCACGTCGACCGGCCGGCCGATCGCCTCACTGATCTGGCGCGCACCCTCACTCGCCGTAAAGCCGTTCATCCCGCTGCCTTCCGTCAACAGGTTCGAGATGAACACGACCGGGCCGGGGATATTGCGGAGCGCATCGCGGACGCCTTCCACGAGAAAGATCGGCATCAGGCTCGTGTAAAAGCTCCCGGGGCCGATGATGACGGCGTCGAATTTCCGGATCGCGGCATCCACCGAGGGATGAATCTGCACGGACGGCTCCAGCCAGATCCGCCTGACGAACTGCCCCTGGCTTTGACCGAGATCGACTTCCACTTCGCCCCGCGTCTGCAGGCCCGTGCTGTACTCCGCGCACACGCTGGCCGGCTCGACGCTGACGGGCCACACGTGCCCGATGCAGCCGAGCAGCGACCGCAGCCCGTCGACCGCCGAGAGGAAATCGCCGCTGTAGCGCTCCATCATCGACAGCAGCAGGTTGCCGCCGGTATGGCCCGCCAGACGCGGATCGATGGAGGGCAGCCGGGACAACAGCACGCGCCTGGCCTCGGCTTCGTTGCGGGCGAGCGCGAGGGCGCATTTCAGCACGTCGCCGGGCGGCAGCACGCCAAGCTCGTCACGCAGCTGCCCGGAGCTGCCGCCGCTGTCGAACATGGTGACCACCGCGTTGAGGCTGAGCCAGGGATTCTTCTTCAAGCCCCCGAGCAGGCTGGGGAGCCCGGTGCCTCCGCCGAAGCACCCCACGTTCAACTGCCGCATCCGCATTGGAGTGGATGATAATTCACTTATGAGCTCGACCGATACGCTCGCGGCGGATCTCAAGGAGATTTTCGGCGATCGGCTCATAATGCTGGCGGCATTCGGCGGCCCCTCCAACACTTGTGCCGTCGTTCGGAGTCTGACGCTCGACGACCTCGATCGATGCGCCGGCCTGGAAACGAAGTGGCAGAAGCTCAACCTCGACGCTCCCTTGTTTGTGCTCGAGCCCGAGCTCCAGCGCGCCCTTGATGCCTTTCCGCTGGAGTTCAGCGAGATCATCGCCACGAGGCGGGTGGTGTCTGGTGCGGATCTCTTTGAAGGTGTCGCCGTACAGAAGTCGGACCTGCGGCGCGCGTGCGAAGTGCAGGCCCGCGGGCATGTCCTGCATCTCCGCGAGGGCTATATCGAGGCCGCCGGCGATCGCAAAGCGGTGGACGCACTGGTGCTCGCCGCGATTCCGGCGTTTCGCGCGCTGGTCACCAACGCCGCGCGCCTGGACGGCATCTCGCCGAAGGCCCTCGCGACACAACTCAGCCTCGAGAACTTCGAGAAGGGGTTCCCTGACGCGCTACACGCTGCCGAACGGCTCGTCGAGTACGTGGATCGATGGGCGCATTGAAACACTCGGGATTAGGGACTAGGGGCTGGGGATTGGCGGTAGTCACGCTGATCGTGCTGACGCTCGCACCTCACGCACCCTACTCACCTTTCGCACCCGTCACACCTGCTTACGCCCAACCACAACCTCCAGAGCTGACGAAGCCGGTCAACGACTTCGCGAATGTCATCGAACAGGAGAATGAAGCCGAGATCGAGCGGCGCATTCTCGCGCTGAAGCAGGCCTCGGGCGATGTCGTGGTCGTGGCCACGATCGAGACGTTCGCGCCGTACGCGGACATCCGCGAGTACGCGGTGAAGATGTTCGAGAACGGCGGGCGCGGCATTGGCGCCAAAGGCAAAGACAACGGCTTGCTCGTGTTACTCGCGGTGAAGGACCGCCGTGTGTGGGCCGAGGTCGGCTACGACATCGAGCAATTCATCACCGACGGCGTCGCCGGCGAGGTGAGCCGTACCGTGATGACACCGTATTTCGCCCGCGGGGAGTACGGACCTGGTTTGCTCGAGGGCGCCACGCGACTGATTGGGCGAATTGCGCAAGGACGCGGCGTGACGCTGCCGGGCGGGCCGCAGGTCGCGCCCGGCAGCGGCTCGCCCATCGAGTTCGGCCCATGGCTCCTCATCGCCATCATCATCATCGTGATGCTGATGAACAACGCGGGAGGCCGGCGATCGCGGATGCGGCGGGGGAATCAGTGGGGGGCGGGCCCGTGGAGCGGGTGGAACAGCGGCGCCGGCCCGTTCGGAGGCGGCGGCCGCATCGGAGGCGGAGGGTTCGGGGGCGGGTTTGGCGGGTTCGGCGGCGGCCGCAGCGGTGGTGGCGGCGGCGGCGCCGGCTGGTAGAATCACACTATGGTCAAATGCAAACGGCAAGTGGCGCTGCTCGGCATTCTCCTGGCAGCCACGGTTCTCTCGGGCTGCTCGTACAACCGGTTCGTGTCGCAGGAAGAGGCGGTGAAGGCGCAGTGGGCGCAGGTCCAGAACCAGCTACAGCGCCGCAATGACCTCATTCCGAACCTGGTGGAGACCGTGAAGGGTTACGCGGCTCACGAGAAGGAAGTGTTTCAGCAGATTGCCGAGTCGCGCGCGAAGCTGTCCGGCGCACAGACGCCGGCCGACGCCATCGCCGCCGCCAATCAGCAGAGCGCGGCGCTCGCCCGGCTGCTGGTCATCGTCGAGAACTATCCGAATCTGAAAGCGAACGAACAGTTCAACCGGCTGTCAGATGAGCTCGCGGGCACGGAGAATCGGATCGCCGTGGAGCGGATGCGGTACAACGAGCGCGTGCAGGAATACAACACGAGCCGCCGCCAGTTCCCTGGTGTCGTGACGGCCAAGATCTTCGGGTTCAAGGATTACCCGCTCTTCGAAGCTCCGCCCGCGGCGCAGCAGGTGCCGAAGGTAAATTTCTAGGGTTTCGGCTGGCGCCAGCCGGTCTCCATCAGCTCGCGTTGAAGGTCGAACGTACGCTTGATGAGGTCGTTCGTCTCCTCGAACCGCTCCATCCGCTGTGATCCGTCAGGGCTCGTCACGATCATCTCGTAGCCGACGCCGACACCTTCCCGGCGGATCTCGCAGCGCATTTGTTCACCCTTGCGTTCGAAAATCCACAGCATCTCAAACCCTGTATCGGGCACTGTCCCACAAGGCTGCAGAGAGGGTTTACACTGTTTCGCGTCTTGTCACGAAACTTATTGGCCGGCGACACTTTTCCGCTCCCCTGGGAACGGGTGTGGTGGTCGTCCTCGCCCGCATTCCCCGTCTCACTGGCGCGCCCGCGCACGCAATTCGCGTTCACAGACTTTCGCCTTGTGGTGAGACGTCACGGTCGTACCGTGGACGAGCTCGCCCTAGACGACATCGACAGCGTCGGGCTGACGCAGGCGTGGTGGCAGCGGACCGCCGGCACGAGCACGGTTCGGGTCGTGTCTCGACGACATGGCCGCACGCTGGAGCTCGGCAACATTCATCAAGGCCCACAGGTCGCGCTCCTGCTCCAGCTGCGCGCGACCGAGCTGCTTGGCGAGGACCCGAGCGACATCGACGCCGATGTTTTCCGACGCGCCCTCGGGCCGGAATCGCCGTCGATCCTGCGGCCGCCTCGAGCTCTCTTGCTGGCCGCAACGGCGGCGTTTGGGCTGCTCTTCGTCAGCGTCGGCCTCGCGCGGCATGAGCCGCTGCCGCCGGTGAGCTATTCGGCCGACGATCCGATCGCGCCGGGCGGCGAACGACGTTCCACTGAAGAAATCGTGACGTTCATGGAGCGCGACGTCATGCCGTTCGCCCGCCGTGCGTTCGCTCCGCTCGTGGGCGGCGCCGGCGAGGTCACGTGCGAAACCTGCCACGGCCAGGACGCCGCGGCCCGCAGGTGGACAATGCCGGGCGTGCGCGCCCTCCCGGAGCCGGAGCTGCGCTTTGCCGGGCTCGAGCGCGCGCGGCTCTGGTTGGATCCTCAGATGAGGAACGCGGTGTACGGCTACCTCGCCGAGGAGAACAAGCAGTCCATCGCCGCCTACATGCGGCGCGAGGTGATGCCGGGCATAGCGAAGCTGATGAAACGCCCCGCCTACGAATTCGCGAAGTCATACGGCTACAACCGCTCGCAGGCGGCGGTTGGTTGTTACCACTGCCATCTCGTCGAGTAGAATCTCCGCTCATTGATCACTACCCGCAGGGCGGCGCTCGCCGCCGGCGCCGCCGCATTCTGCCTCATCGTCATTCTGAATTGCGGCGGGTACCGCTACGGCATCGGCGACCAGGCGTTCTATGTTCCCGCCGTCGTTCAACACCTGAATCCGAATCTCTTCCCGCGCGATCGAGCCATGCTGCATGCGCAGGATCGCTTCATGTTGTACGACGATGCGACGGCGGCGGCGGCGCGAGCGACCGGGATCTCCGTCCAGGCCTTGTTTTTTGCGGGATACGTCATCGGCCTGGTTCTGCTGTACGGCGCGGCCGTCGCGATCGGCCGAGTCATGTACACGTCATGGTGGGGGGTCGTGCTCTTGGTGACGCTGCTGACGCTTCGACATCGCATCACGCAGACCGGCGCCAACACCCTCGAAGCGTACTTCCAGCCGCGCATGATGGCGTTCGCGTTCGGCGCCTGGGCCATCGCCGCCTACCTGCGTGGCAACGGGGCAATCGCGCTCGGGCTCGTGGCCATTTCCTTTGCTGTACATCCCACGACAGCGCTCTGGTTCGGGATCTGGATTGCGGTCGCGCTGGCGGTATCCGAACGGCAGTGGCGCAGGCCACTGCTGGGCGCCGGCGCTGCCGGCGCCATGCTGTCGCTATGGGCTGTGATCGCTGGTCCGCTCCGCGGCCACCTGAACCGGATGGATCCGCTCTGGGCTTCGGCGATGGCCGGCAAGGACTACATCTTCCCTTCTGATTGGAATGCGTCCTTCTGGCTCGTGAACTTCGCGTATCTCGGCGTCGCCGCCGCGATCCATGCGCTGAGACGGCGGCGTGGCCTCGCGCTGCCGCGTGAATTCGGCCTGCTGGCGGGCGCCGCCGCGCTCGTCTGCGTATTTTTGATCTCGTGGCCGTTGATGGTCGCGGGCATTGCTCTGGCCCTCCAACTCCAGACGTCGCGCGTGTTCTGGATGCTCGATTTGTTCGCCGCGGTCTACATCGCGTGGCTCCTCGCCGAGGCGCCGCCATCGCCCGCCCTGCGTCGAGCGATCGTTGCAGTCGCGGTCGTCGTGACGATCGGGCGGGGCGTGTTCGTCTGGGGCGTCGAGCACGCAGGCAACCCGATCGTCCGCATCGGCTTTCCGCAGGATAATTGGACGGACGCCATGACGTGGATTTCGAACACCCCCGCCGATACCCACATCCTGGCCGCGCCTGGACACGCATGGATGTACGGGACGAGCGTGAGGGTCTCCGGCGAGCGCGATGTGTATCTCGAGGAAGTGAAGGATCTTGCCCTCGCGCTCTATTCGCGCGAGGTTGCCGTCGAAGCGCTCCAGCGCATTCGCGACTCGCAGAACTTCGACGCGCTCACACCAGAACAGCTGCGCTCGCTGGCCTCGCGCTACGATCTCGACTACCTCGTCGTCGAGCGCGACGTCGACCTCCCCCTCGCCTATCGCAATGAGCAGTTCCGGGTGTACACGCTCCACCCATGAGCGAATTCGCCCCGCTTCCCCGCTGGAAGGGGGGACACTGGATGACGTTGTACGCGTGGGGAAAGGCGCGCAGATTCCCCGCGCTGCCCCGGTCCCGACCTCGGTACTTCGACGTGGCGCCAGGAAGCCAGGTGCTCGCTCACTGCCATTGGCAGAACAGGCCGCGGGGGCACTCGACGCTGATTGCGCTCCACGGGCTCGAAAGCTCGAGCGAGGCTCACTACGTCCGGGGTCTTGCGGCGAAGGCCTTCGCCGCCGGATTCAATGCCGTGCGGCTGAATCAGCGTAATTGCGGCGGAACCGAGCACCTGTCCGACGGTTTGTATCACTCGGGGTTGACCGGCGATCCCATCGCCGTGATGCGCGAGCTGACTGAGGTGGATGGCCTGACGGCATTCGCGGTCGCCGGTTATTCGCTAGGAGGCAATCTGACGCTGAAGCTGGCCGGCGACTACGGATCGAATCCTCCCAAGGAGCTTCGCGCGGTCTGCGCCGTCTCGCCGACGATGGACCTGGCGATGTGCGTGGATGCGCTGGAAGAAAAGCAGAACGCGATCTATCAGTGGCACTTCGTCCGGAACCTGAAGCGGCGCATGCGGCGCAAGGCATCGGCGTTTCCCGGGAAGTGGTCGCTCGACGCCCTGCCGCGCATCCGATCGATTCGCGCATTCGACGAAGCCTACACCGCGCCGCATCACGGTTTTCGCGATGCCGCGGACTACTACCACCGGGCGAGCGCGATGCGCGTCATCGACCAGATCCGCATCCCGGCGCTCATCATCACGGCCGCGGATGACCCGTTCGTGCCACCGGGCCCGTTCAAGGCGGCGGCGGTCGCCCGCAACCCCGTCATCACGGTGAAGATGCCCGATCACGGCGGCCACTGCGGCTTCGTCGAAGAATCGAAGGGGGACTACGATGGCTACTGGGCGGAGCGGGAGATTATCGAGTTCATCACTCGCCACTGCAGGACGTAGTGCCCGGCTTCAGCCGGGCCGTAGCTCGTGAGCACCGGCGCCGCGCCGACGTTCTGCTCGCGGGCGACGTGTTCTCGAGTGTCCATCGCCCGCTCCGCAGAACATCGGCGCCGCCCCGGTGCGGTATGAGCGGTGTCACGCTTCTACCGGACCAACACGTTCGCAGCTTTTGAAGCGGCACGTCCCTCCCCGTCAGACTCCATAAAGACCCGTCAGAGCCTTCAGGATTCGCGTGGGTAGGCGCGTGCGTACGGTCTGGAGAGTGTCGCAGCATGAGTTGTCCGAGCCTATTCAGCCGATACTTAGTTCATGGGGTCTAAGTCTCCTGTGACGTTCAAACGCACGCTGGTGCTTGTGATTGCCCTGGTGCTCTACGCGCCGAGAGTTAACACCTCTGCGGCTCAAGCTGGCGATTTCGGTTTTCGATTTGAGGTCGGGGACTGCTTGGCGGAGCGACTTGATACGTTCACCAGTGTGTTTACAAAGAACCTTGGCGGCGAGCCTGCCAGAACGGTCACTGCGCAAATCTCCCTAACTGATGCTCAAATGCGGGCAATCTACGAAACCCTTGAGGCCATCCGATTTTTCGACTATCCGTCTACATTTGTCGGCGTTCCTATCGGACTGCGAGTGGTGGGGACGGTTACACCGGCCAGCACCTACCGTTTGCAAGTGCGCAACGGCGGAGTCGTTCACACCGTGCTATGGAAAGACGCTTACAAGCCCACAACCGGCGAAGCGGACCGTCTGCGCGACCTCTTCTCGATGGTGCTCGGTTTCGTCCACGAACATCCAGCGTTCAAGCGTCTCCCCCGTCCCACCGCCGGTTGCGAGTAGAACGGAACCGAACCCGGTGAGTCGTGGTGCTTCATCCACGTTGCCTGGATACGCCAATCCGCGCCGCGAAGAAATCATCGCGATCTTGTCCCGGTGACGGTCACGTTCGCGATAGCTACCCCGCTCGACGGACCGATCTGACCGACGTGAAAGGGTGCATGTCCTGCCGGGCGCGCCATTACACAAAGGGCCAAGTTATCACGATGGCCACCCGCATCAACAGTGGTTGAACGCAAGCGGAAGCACTTCACAGACAGGTTCCAGGCAATAGAGAGGGACACTACGTCATGCAACGGGGCGGCGCCGATGTTCTGCTGAGCGGGCAATGGATACTCGAGAACACGTTGCCCGCGAGCAGAACGTCGGCGCGGCCCCGTTGCTACCGGGATGGTCGGGCTTTCCGCGCCAGACGCCCAACGCCTGGAGCCTACTCCGGCGTCGGCAACCCCAGATGCCGCATGAGCTGCCGCGCGAACTCGGGGCCGATGCCTCTTTCTTCGTGCTTGAAGTACACGTAGATGTCTGTGCACCGCGACTGCAACGATCCAATTTTTCCTGCCCACTCTTCAATGTCGTTCGGCTCGTACCCTTCGTCGCGCAGGCGGAAGTAGCCGAAGTCACTGGTGACCTCCAGCGGCGTTTCGAGCTTCTCGCTGTCGGCCACGCACAACGCGCAGCCGCGCTCTTTTAAGCGTGCGAACACGGCGTCATCGAACCAGGATGCATGGCGGAACTCGAAGGCCGCGGGCGCCTTTGGCGGAAGCGTGTCGAGAAAGGCGTCGAGGCGAGGGAGATCCTTCTTGAGCGTCGGCGGCAGCTGAAACAGCAGAGACCCGAGCTGATCGCCGAGCGTGCCGGCGACCAGACAGAACGTGGTGGTGAGGGCCTCGCAGTTCACGAGCTTCGCGTCGTGAGTGATGCGGCGAGGCGCTTTCAGCGTGAACCGGAACGCCTTCGGCACCTGCGCGGTCCAGCCCGCGAGCAGCTTCTCGGACGGCATCCGGTAGAAGGTGTAGTTGATCTCGACGGTCGGAAAACGTGCCGCGTAGTAGGGAAGCATCTTCGCGGCCGCCAGGTCGGCCGGATAAAAGGTCCCCTTCCACTCAGGATAGTTGTAGCCGGAGGTGCCAACCCAGATCATGGTGCGTTAGGTGCGAAGGGTGCGACAAGTGCGGAGCGTTCGGGGTGCGCACCTAACGCACCTTACGCACCCGTCGCACCTTCCGCACCTGTTTACCAGCGCGGCTCGCGGCGTCCACTCCCTCCGAAATCGTCACCGCTGCCACCACGAGGGCCCCGGCCGAACCCGCCGCCGCCGCCGAATCCACCGCCTCCGGCTGGCTTCGGCTGCGCCTCGTTGACGACGATCGCGCGGCCGTCCATCTCGCGCTGGTGGAGCGTCTCAATGGCCTTCGCCGCGGCTTCGTCGGTCGTCATTTCCACGAACCCGAAACCGCGGGCGCGTCCGGTAGCCATATCGCGCATGACACGCGCGCTCGCCACGTCGCCCACGCTGCTGAACAGCGCCGTCAGTTCCTGGTCCGTCGCCTTGTAGGGAAGGTTGCCCACATAGAGCCTGCGACCCATGGTGATCTGCTCCTCAGGAATGGCCGGCCAACTTCAGCGTAGCGTCGCGGCGAGGTCGGCGCCCGCCTGGGCCACGATGCCGTCCTTGTCCGAGGGCATCCCGCTCACGCCGATCGCGCCGTAAATCTGTCCGTCCACGAACAACGGCAAGCCGCCCTCCACGGGCACCGCGCCGGGCAGAAACGCCATGTGCGGCTTGTCGCCGACCACCATGTCCTGAAACAGCTTCGTCGAGCGCTTGAACCGCAACGCGGCGAGCGCTTTCTGCTCCGCCACGTTGATGCTGCCGATTTGCGTGCCGTCCATCGTGACGAGATAAATCAAGTTCCCGCCATCGTCCACGATGGCGATGCTGTTGGTGAAGCTCAGTTCCCGGGCCTTCGCTTCAGCGGCGTTGCCGATTTCCTTAGCCGCGGCGAGCGTGAGCGATTTTTTTGTGCTGAGTTGAGCCATGAGCCCTCTTGTGTTTTGAAAAAGGGACACCTTGCCCCTTGTGAGACGGAGCGCTGCGCAGCGCGATCATATTCAGTGCATGCTCGGTGGCTTGAATCGCGGCGGCGAGCTGATCGCTGTGCACGCCGCGGGTCTTCATGCCCCCTTCCCACTTGATCGTCGTCTCCACCAGCGCGTCCGTTTTTCCGCCGGGTGGAATCCGCACCTCGTAATCGAGCAGCCGAGGCAGCTCGAAGCCGAGCGGCTTTTCGATGCTCTTCAGGGCTTGCATGAAGGCGTCGTACCCGCCGTCGCCGGTGCCGGTCGCGTGAAATTCCTTGTCGCGATACCGGACGAGCACCGTCGCCGTCGGCCTCAGCCCACGATTGCTGACGACCGAGTAGTCCTTCACGTCGAAGACCCGCAGCTCGCGCGTCTGCAGCACTTCAGAGATCAGGAACGGCAGATCGGAAATCGTCACGCTCTTCTTCTGATCGCCCAGCTCGATGATGCGCGCCAGCAGTTGCTGCTTCTGCTCGGGGCTCAGGGAGATGTTGAGCCGCTCGAGATTGAAGTCGAGGCTGGCCTTCCCCATCAGCTTGCCCATTGCGTAGGTCCGGTGCCGTCCAAACCGCGCGGGCGTGAGCCGGCTCTCGTACAGATTGCCCTTCATGTCGCCGTCGGCATGAATGCCGGCGGTCTGCGTGAAGACATTCTCGCCGACAATCGGCTTGTTGGGCGGCACGCGACGGCCGGAGAACACTTCCACGAGCTTGCTGATGTCCGACAGCGCGCGCTCGTCGACCGACGTCCGGATGCCGGCGTGGTCGCGAAGCGCGACGACCACCTCGTCGAGCGTGACGTTGCCGGCGCGCTCGCCCATGCCGTTCACCGTCACGTGCACGCCGCGCACGCCCGCGATGACGGCCTCGAGCGTGTCGGCCGTCCCCAGCCCGTAGTCGTCGTGCCCGTGGTAGTCGAAGTGCGGCTCGGGAAACATCGCGATCGTCCGCCCGACGAACTCGCGCACCTGCATCGGCGCCAGAAGGCCGAGCGTGTCGGGCAGCATGATGCGCTTCACGGGCATGTCGATCAGCGCCGTGATGTGCTCATCCACGTAGTCGGGGTCGCCGAGCATGCCCCCCGACCAGTCTTCGAGGTAGACGTTGAACGTGATGCCGTTCTTCACGCCGTAGTCAATCGTCTTCCGGATATCGTCGAGGTGCTGCTGATGGGTCTTCTTCAACTGCTCGCGGCAGTGATGCCGCGAGCCCTTGGTCAGCAGGTTGATCACGCGCACGCCGACCGATTGCGCCCAATCGACCGATCGATGGAGATCCACGAAGCCGAGCACCTCGACGCGGTCGGTCAAGGCTTTCGACTCGGCGTAGTCGATGATGGTCCTCACGGCGCGGCGCTCCCCCTCGCTCACCCGGGCGGAGGCGACTTCGATGCGGTCGACCTTCACGGTCTCGAGCAGCCGCTGCGCGATGGTGCGCTTCTCCTCGGGCATCATCGAGATGCCTTCGGCCTGCTCCCCATCGCGGAGTGTCGTATCCATGATCTCGATACGACGGGGTTTCCCTTTGCTCATAGATTCAAAGAAAGCATAGCATTAACGTATGAATCTTCGCGTTCTGGCCCTGCTGGCGGGGCTCCTCGCCGGCGCATCATGCAGCAGCGCCAAGCACTACGAAATGCGAGGCCAGATCCTCGCCGTGAACCGCGACAAGCTGGAGATTCTCGTCAAGCATGAGGAGATCGAGGGACTCATGCCGGCGATGACGATGCCGTGGAAAGTGCGGACGGCAAGCATGCTCGACAATCTGGGCCCGGGCGATCTGATCACGAGCGAGATCGAAGTCGAGGGTAACGAGGGCGTCGTCACGACACTCACGAAGCTCGGGACGGCCAAGCCCGACATGCCCGCCGCGGCGGCTCCAGCCAAAGCCGGGGTGAAATTGTTGATGCCCGGCGACGAAGTCCCGAGCCAGCCGTTCGTCGATCAGGACGGCCGGCCGCGCACGTTCAGCGACGTGCGCGGCGATCGCGCGGTGGCTGTCACGTTCATTTACACGAAGTGCCCCGTGCCCACGTTCTGCCCGATGATGGACCGGCAGTTCGCCGAGGCCCAGGCGCTGATCAAGCAGAAGGGCCTCGAAGGGAAGGCGGGATTGCTGTCAGTCAGTTTCGATCCCGGGAACGACACGCCCACGGTGCTGAAGAAGCACGCCCACGGTGCTGAAGAAGCACGCGCAGCGGCTCGATTTCGATCCGAAGATCTGGACGTTCGTCACCGGCAACCGCGACGAGATCGATCGGTTCGCCACCAACTTCGGCTTGACGCTGGTCAGGGGCGAGGCCGCCAACCCCGATGAGATCGGCCACACGTTGCGCACGGCGCTCGTCGATCGCCACGGCAGGCTGGCGAAAACCTACTCGGGCGCCGACTGGACCCCGGCGGATCTGGTCGCCGATATCGAGAAGCTCCCCTGATGCACCTTCGCGCGTCGAGGCAGAAGGCAGAGGGCAGAGGGCAGAACTTCACGCGCGCCGAACGCCGCCTCATCGCGCGGTTGAACACACCGGCGAAAGTTCAGGGCTATCTCAACTCGCTGCCCTACAACACCGAGCCCCCGCCCGGCCGCGCGACGCTCCGCAGCTTTCGCGGCGTCGTGCGCCACCGCACCGCTCATTGTCTCGAGGCGGCGCTGTTCGCCGCCACCGTGCTCGAACAGCACGGGTATCCCCCGCTGGTCATTTCCTTCGAGTCGATTGACGAGCTCGATCACGTCATCTTCGTGTATCAGCATCGCGGGGGGTGGGGCTCCGTCGCGCGCTCGCGCGATCCGGGACTGCACGGCCGGAAACCCGTCTTCGCCACGCCGCGCACGCTGGCCGCGAGTTACCTCGACACGTATGTGGACCTCAGCGGCCGCGTCACCGCGTTTACCGTGGTCGACCTTCGCGTGCTGGGCAACTACGACTGGCGTCTCTCGGAAACAAATGCCTGGAAGGTGGAGCGGATGCTGCTGGAGACACCGCACCAGCCTCTGCACATGCCGAACGCGCGCTTCCGCACGTTCCGTGCGTCGTATCGCGCGTTCAAGGAGAGGCACCCGGATCGCAAGCCGCTGTTCTATGAGGGCCGCAGACACTGGACGCCCATCCCGGAGGAGTTTCGGGGGCGATAGGTGCGGATGGGGTCGACGGGCAGAGGGCAGAGGTATGATGAGGTGTGGCTAAGAAAGACGTGGCGAGACTTCAGTCTGAGCGCGAGGTTCAGTGCCCTTGCTGCAGCGCGGTCCTGGTCATTGATCTCAATCTCGGCCGCATCGTCTCGCATCGCGAGCCTGACTCCGGCCTGAACATCGAGCTGTCCGATGCGCACCAGATTCTGGCGGATGAAAAGACCCGGCGCGAGGCGGCGTTCGACCAATCCTTCAACACCGAGCGCACCAAAGGCGACGCGCTCTCGAAGCGCTTCGAGGAAGCCTTGAAGCAGGCGAAAGAAGAGCCCCTCACGAAACCGACGCGCGATTTCGACCTGGACTGATCCCCGACTTGCAACGCAAAACCCTTCGAATCGTCACCTACAACATCCATCGCTGCCGCGGCATGGATGGCCGCACGCTGCCGCAGCGGACGGTCGATGTGCTGAGCAGCCTGAATGCCGACATCATCGCGCTCCAGGAAGTGATCGGCGCGGGGCCCAATGACTCGGGGCACGCCGCAGCGATCGGCGCCGCGCTGGGCATGGGATGGGTGATGGCGTCCGTGCGCCACCTGCGGGGCCAGCAGTTCGGCAACGTCGTCCTGTCGCATTTTCCTATCCGCCAGCACGTGCAGTACGACCTGTCGTGGCGCACGTGCGAGCCGCGGTGCTGCCAGCGCGCGGATATCGCGATCGACGATGCCAAGACGCTGCACCTCTTCAATGTGCATCTCGGAACGGCGTACCGGGAACGGAAGGATCAGGCTGAGCGGCTCGCAACGATCATCCGCGACGGCCGCATCCATCCCCCGAAGATTCTCCTCGGCGACTTCAACGAGTGGAGCGGGGGCCTCGCGACCGCCGCGCTCACCGAGAAGCTCAAGGCGATCGATCTGAGCTTCTATCTGAAGCGCAAGCGCACCTATCCGGCAATCCTGCCGCTGCTCCACCTGGATCACATTTATCACGAGGGCGAGGTCGAGATTGCCGGCATCGAGATCCCGCGCACGCGGAAATCGCTGATGGCCTCAGACCATCTGCCGTTCCTGGCCGAACTGAAAGTGGGCTTTGAATAGGGTTTTGGACAGGAGCTCAAGAGTTCAGGAGACTTTTGATCAGAATTTCTCCGGATCTCCTGGTCTCCTGTGCGGACTCCTCAGTTCTCTTCTTCGAAGTCTTCGTGCTCTGAGGGGCTGATGCGCGTCGATGGACGCAGCGCTTCGCGGTAGTCGTAGATGGGGAGATCGCGCACGTGGAGGTGAATCTGGCACGTCGGCGCTTTGTCGGCGACCACCACGGTATACCGGCTGGCGTCGAGGCCGTCGCGAAACGTCACCCGGCATCCACAGGCCAGGCGCGCATGAGTAAATCCCTTCTGCAGCATTGCGTCCCTGAGCTTACTACAACAGCGATTTAATCTGCTGCTCGAAATGTTCTTTCCTCGAAAGCCCGATATGCGTCTTGCAGATGGCTCCGTCGCGGCCGATGACGAACGTCTTCGGCAGCCCCCATGAGGCGTTGTAGCCGCGCGGTCCCTTGATGTCGGCGCGCCCGTCGCCCACCAGCAGGGGGTAATTCACCTTGTACAGATCCCCGAACGGCTTCAGCGTCGAAGCCGGATCGTCGACCGACACACCGATGACGATGAAGCCCTTCGGTCCGTAAGTCCGCTGAAATTCGACGAACCACGGAATTTCCACCTTGCAGGGCGGGCACCAGGTCGCCCAGAAATCCAGAAGAATGACCTTCCCCTTCTGAGACGCGAGGTTGAAGTCCTTGCCCGCGGAGTCCTTCAGGACGAAGTTCAGGTTCGCGGCCTTCGGGTTCTTGTCGCACAGAGGAGACTGCGCCGCCTCCACCTCCGCGCCCAGCGCTACGGCGGACAGGTCCGCATTGCGCACCTCCTCGACATGCGGCAGCGGTACGGCGAGTGACAGCAGCGCCAGCACCCCAGCCAGACCCGCCAATCGTAACAGTCGCTTCATCTACAGTGATCCGTTCATCGCAGAGGCCAGCTGTTCCAGCGCTGCTCCCGGTTCCCGGCTGACCAGCACGTATGTCGTGTCGCCTTTCGACCAGATGAAAGCGTCGTGACCGAACACGTCCGCTGATGCGCGCTCACGACTCGCGTCAGGAATGATGTACAGCGACACGGGCCGGCCGTTCAGGCGATACATGGCATGCGCCGCCGCTCCTTCTCCACAATAGCACCGGCGCATACCGACCAGCTGAAGGCCCGCCACAGCGGCGCGCGGCAGGCGAATCTCCTGCCCATGCTCGCGCGCGTAGCGATCCTCGCTGGCGCGCGGATCGACAGCCGCGTTCGAGTCATGGACCGCAAAACAGGTGACGTGATCGAGCGTGAGCTGCGCGGCGAGCACGGTCGGCGACAGGCCGGTGAGGCTGTACAGCAAAACGCCGCCCACGACGAGAGCGAGGGCGGCGGCCATGGACAACGATATCAGGGTTCGAGGAATGCCGAAGGGCCCAGTGTGTGCTGCGGCGCGACAGCGCGCCCGCAGCTGTTCCGGCGCGCAGGGACGACAGAGCTTCGTGCGTACCGACTCGCGCGCGGCCGCCTGCAGCGCCGTCTGGTGCCTGCACTTCGGGCACGCGCGAAGGTGCGCGTCAACGATCGCCCGCTCGGCGGCGGTGGCCTCGCCGTCGATGTACGGCGTAAAGAGCGGATCGACTTCCCGGCAACTAGGCATTCACGCTGCCTTTACGACGAAACTTTCCGCACGGCCGGTTCAACATTTCTCCCCACCATCCTGTCATAGAGCATACGACGGCCCCGCGAAATTCGGGACATGACCGTCCCGACCGGAATCCCCAGCATTTCGGCGATTTCGGCGTAGGGAAACTCCTCCACATCCCGAAGCCACACGGCTTCGCGGAAGGCCTCCGGCAGCGCATCGAGCGCCTCCTGGAGGTCGGGCCCCATCGCCTCTCGCATCATCTGTTCTTCGGGGGTCGCGCGCGGATCCACCGGGGCCGCCACCTCCACGCGATCGCTGTCCACCTCGACCGGGTCGCGCCCGCTGTCCCGCCGGCGGTTCCGGAACGTGTTGTGGAGAATGGTGAACATCCACGCCTTGAGGTTGGTCCCCGGCGTGAATTGCCTGGCGGATTTGAACGCCTTCACGTAGGTGTCCTGAACGAGGTCCTGGGCGTCGGCTTCGTTCCGCGTCAGGCGCAACGCGGTGCCGT
>JANNJO010000374.1:0-10764 GCA_031395755.1 Acidobacteriota bacterium | reverse complement strand
TGAAGGCCGCCAGATACTGGGCTTCTTCGTCGGTCACGCTTCCGGGATCGAGATATGGCGCGATCGCACGGCCTGGTCCGTGGCGGGGACGCACGACGCGAAACATACGAACGCAGCGGCAGCCGGCCTGACCGTTCTGGCGGGCCGGTCTGCACACGCACAGGCAGCCGGGAATTCGGAGTGGCAGCCACGCCGTCACGAAGAGGATGACTGGCTCGATCGGATTCCTGGCGTGCATCGGTTCGTGTTCGACACCACGAGTCCGGAAGGGTTCGCCGAGGCCTTGTCCTTCGCCAATAACTACCTTGCCGCGAACAAGAGCGGCTACGGACTGAACGACGCCGACCTGGCGGTCGTCATCGTGGCGCGCCACAGCTCGACAGCGTTTGCGTACACCGACGGTATGTGGGCCAGGCACGGCGCGCTCCTCGCACAGCGGACCGGTTTCGTGGATCCCACAACCAAGCAGCCCCCCACCGTCAACGTTCATCGCATCCGGCTTGACGGCCTGCTCGCGCGAGGCGTGCATCTGGCCGTGTGCCAGATGGCGACGCGTAACCACGCCGGTATCATTGCAAAGGCTGCCGGCACCGATACCGACACCATCTATAAAGAGCTGGTGGCCAACCTGCTGAGCAACGCGCACATGGTGCCCGCCGGCGTCGTCGCCGTCAATCGGGCACAGGAGCGCGGCTACTCCTTCGTGCACGCCGGCTGACGTGCCAGCCCCGTCTGCACGCTGATCAATTCGCCCCTCGGGCGGCCAGCAGCGGCTTGATGACCGCGTCGAGCTCGTCGGCGGTCATCGTGCCGGGATGGTACAGCCGCACGATCCCCTGCCGATCGACCACGACCAGCGTGGGCGTCGTGGATACTCCGTACCGCTTGTGGTTCGCGTCGCTGACCGGTACGGCTTCGTCGCGCAGGAACGCGTAATACCGATCGCGCACCTGCCCGATGTAGTCGAGCTCGGCCGCCGGCGTCGCCAGCGCGCCCGTCACCGTGTAGCCGTAGTGCTGTGTCGGCGCGACGATAGTCACGCCGGCCGCGCGGTGCCGATCGAGAAGCGCCGACAGGATCGGGCTCTGGGCCTTGCAATCGCCGCACCAATGGGCCCAGAAGAAAAGGACGACGATTTTTCCCTTGAGCGACGCAAGGCTAGGGGTCGGCCGTCCGAGCTCGCTCCCCACCTCCAGCGCAGGCGCAGCCTGGCCTTCAAGGCTCAGCAGATTGATGTTTTTCTGAATCCGCATGTGAAGCGGACTGTGTCGAAAGGTGTCGAGCTCGCGCCGCAGAAAGTACACGGCATCCGAGCGGCGGCCCTGCGCGGCTCTCACATGTGCTTGAACCTCTATCGCTGCGCCGAGCGCGTTCTCCAGGCTGATGTCGCCGGCGATCGCCTGCGCTGTCGAGCGCTCGACTGAACGATCGTAGGCGTCGGTCGCATACGCGCGCGCCTGATCCAGCCTGCCGGCGGCAAGTGCGGCGCGCCCCAGCCACGACAAGGCCTCGAGCGCCTGCGATGTGTCGCCGTTTGCCGCTCGATATCGCGCGAGGATCGCTTCCCCTTGAGTAAAGTCCGCCTTCGGGGAACATGGGTAGCTCGTGCAGCCAATCGCCACGCGCACGTCCCGGACGATCGTCGTCTGGGCGAAGAGCGTCGCCGTGGCCCCGAACAGCGCGGCAACCAATATGAGGGCGATGACCGCACGACGCACAAGACCTCCTCGCCGCAACGGATGAGCTACTTGACGGACGAGTCCAGCGGTACTGTCCACGACAGCGGAACTGAAACGGGAGCGAAACACACTCTGTCGTCGCACGCCTGGTACTGAAGACGGCCACTGATCGCGAGCGGCTCAGCCGCCTTCTGCACGACCGCATCGAGCCTCAGCATGAACGGCTTCTGATAAACGGGGATCTTCTCATTGAGAGGC
Source organism: Acidobacteriota bacterium (assembly GCA_031395755.1). Taxonomy (GTDB): domain Bacteria; phylum Acidobacteriota; class Vicinamibacteria; order Vicinamibacterales; family JAMQPK01; genus JAMQPK01. The sequence continues at coordinate 8,827 of JANNJO010000374.1, read as the reverse complement.
TGAAAGTGATAAATCTCTGACGCAGGATACTGGAGTGGCCGCGGCCGGACGCGCACGTGTTCGTCAAGGGCGAGGTTGACGATTTGGTAGCCGGCGGCGCCCGGTGCATAGACGTGCATCCCCGAACGAGGCTCGATCTCCACCACAAACGACACCGAGCCGCCCGGTTTCTGCGCGATCTCGTTCTCATACCGGATCTTTAGATGATCCGTGACGACTTCTGTCACCTTCGACTTGCCTGCGGCCGTGACCGGCGGAGCCTGGCCTATGGCCACCGCCGGAAGCGCAGCGCCTATCAGACACACCGCCGTTCGAAGCAGACCCGATCGTCTTCGCAAACCAAGAACCTCCCGTTTGGCTGTGGGACTGCCCTCAGTTATACAACGGAAGCTCGCACCGTGTCGCTTAGCTGGGCACGCCGGCTTTCTTCAGAATCGCCATCATCGGGCACCAACCGCTGAAGGACGATTGGAAGAGATTGAGCCCGACGAAGAGCGTGAACCAGTAAAAATAGGGATGCACATACATTCCCAGCAGCACGCTCGCCGCCACGAATCCGCCCGCAATCAGCCGCAGCATGGGTTCAACTCGCATAACTCACTTCCTTCCTATTCCGATTCATCACGAAGTACATGACCGGCACGGCCATGCGAGACAAGAGCAGCGACGCCACTTCGCCCGCCATCAACGAGATCGCCAGGCCCTGGAAAATGGGATCGAACAGAATGACGCCGGCCCCGACGATGACCGCGGCGGCCGTGAGCGCCATCGGCCGGAAGCGGACGGCGCCGGCGTCGATCACGGCCTGATCGAGCGGCATGCCGTCGCGCAGCCTGAGCTCGATGAAGTCGACGAGGATGATCGAATTGCGGACGACGATCCCGGCGCCGGCGATGAATCCGATCATGGACGTCGCCGTGAAGAACGCGCCCATCGCGGCGTGCGCGGGCAGAATGCCGACGAGTGAGAACGGAATTGCGGCCATGATGATCAGCGGCGTCGTAAACGACTGGAACCATCCCACCACGAGCACGTAGATCAGCAGCAGCACGGCCGCGAACGCCAGCCCGAGATCGCGGAACACCTCGTAGCTGATGTGCCACTCGCCGTCCCACTTCATCGCATACCGGGTCGTGTCGAACGGCTGCGTCGCGTTGAAGATCTCGAATGCGTACCCCTCGGGCAGCACCAATGACTCCAATGCGCGGTTCATCTCCAGAATCGAATACACCGGGCTCTCGGCGGCGCCGGCGATGTCACCGGTCACATACGTGACCGGCTGAAGATTCTTGTGGTAGACGCTGCGCGCCTCGCGCCCGAGTGTGGCGCGCGTGAGCTCGCCGACGGCCACCGGCGCGAAGCCTTCCAGGCGCACAGCCCGCACGGCATCCAGCGAGCCCCGGCTTTGACGATCGAGCCGAAGCACGATCGGGACCGGCTCGCGGGCGTGCTCGTCGTGAAGCAGGCCCACTGGTTCTCCCGCACCCGCCATCCGGACGACCGCGGCAACCGCCGCCGACGACAATCCCGCGGCCGACGCCTTCTCGGCGTCCACGTCCAGCTGCCACTTCGGCTGTTCCTCTTCGACGTACCAATCCACGTCGACCACGCCCGCGGTCTGCTCGAACACCCGCCGCACGTCACGTGCGACCTCCAGTCGGCGATCGTGATCTGGGCCATACACTTCGGCCACCAGCGTCTGCAGCACCGGCGGACCCGGGGGCACCTCGGCGACCTGGATGGTGGCGCCGAATTGCTTCGCCATCGGCACCAGCGCATCGCGGACGCGCCCTGCGATGGCGTGACTCTGTTCGCGCCGCTCGTCCTTTGGCGTCAGATTCACCTGAAGGTCCGCGAGGTTGGGCGCGCGCCTCAGGAAGTAGTGGCGCACGAGACCATTGAAGTTATATGGCGCGGACGTGCCGACGTAGGTTTGCACGTTGACAACGGCAGGATCCTGGCTCACCCGCGCGGCGAGCGCACTGGTCACCCTTCCCGTCTCCTCGAGCGCGGTGCCCTCGGGCATGCGCACCATGACCTGAAACTCGCTCTTGTTGTCGAACGGCAGCATCTTGACGTTCACGATCTGCAGCGGCACGAGCACGATGGCGGCAAGCAGCAAGGCCGCCACTCCTCCGAAGAACAGCACGCGCGCCCGCGGCCGGCCGATGATCGCTCCCATCACTCGCCTGTACGCCAGCGTCAGCCGATCCTCGGCAACTTCGGTGTGGGCAGCGCCGCGGCTCAGCAGGCGCACGGCCGCCCATGGCGTCACGATGAACGCCACCAGCAGCGAAAACACCATGGCCGCCGACGCGCCGATCGGGATCGGACGCATATACGGCCCCATCAGACCGCCCACGAACGCCATCGGCAGAATGGCGCCGACGACCGTGAGTGTGGCCAGGATCGTCGGATTGCCGACTTCGTCCACCGCGAGCAGGCCGCACGTTGTCAGCGAATCCCGATCGCACGCGCGCGCCAGGCGCGCATGCCGCACGATGTTCTCCACGACGACAATGGCATCGTCTACGAGGATGCCGATGGAGAAGATGAGCGCGAAGAGCGTGATGCGGTTCAGCGTGTAGCCATACAGGTAGAACACGAACAGCGTCAGCGCGAGCGTGACGGGAATGGCGGTGAGCACCACAGCCGCTTCGCGTCTGCCAAGCGCGAGCCAGATGAGCAGCCCTACCGACAGCACCGCCAGCAGCATGTGCCACAGCAGCTCGTTCGATTTATCCCGGGCGGTCTCGCCGTAATTCCGCGTGACGGTCACCTCGACGTCGGCCGGCACCGAGACGCCGCGAATCGTGTCGAGCTTTTTCTCGATTCTGGAGGCAATATCGATCGCGTTGGTGCCTCGCCTCTTGGCGATGCTAACGGTGACGGCGGGAAACGCGCGCCCATCGCGGCCGGCGAAGGTGACGTAGCTGTCCGGCTCGCCGTCACCGTCCGCGATGTCGGCAACGTCCCGGACGAGAATCGGCGCGCCGGCACGCGTCGCGACAACGACGTCGCCAACATCGGCGGCGGTCGTCGTCCACTTCCCTGCCTGGACCAGCGCGCTGCGGTTGCCATCCACAATCTCGCCGCCTGTGAGCCTGGCATTCGACGACTGCAGGGCCTGCCGGACCATCAGCGGATCGATGCGGTACGCCGCAAGGCGCACGGGATCGATCTGAACCGTCAGCTGCCTCGATCGTCCCCCGATGATCGTGACTTCGGAGACGTCCCGAATCTCCTTGACCGCGTCATGGAATTGCCCGGCAATCTGGCGCAGTTGAAAATCGTCATAGCGCTCGCCCCAGAGCGTGATGGCCATGACCGGCACGTTGTCGATGGAGCGAAGCTTGACGTTCAGCGCCGGCGCGCCCGGAGGCAGCACGTCCGGATGCGCGGCCAGCTTCTGGTTGAGCCGCACCAGCGCGTCTTCCTCGTTCTCCCCGACCAGGAAGCGGACGACCACCATCGCCTGGCCGGGGCTCGACGTGGAATAGAGGTACTCGACGCCTGGAATCTCCCAGAGCAGCTCCTCGATCGGGCGTGTCAGCCGCTGTTCCACCTCTGACGGTGTCGCGCCAGGCATCGACGCGAAGACGTCGATCATCGGGACGACGATCTGCGGTTCTTCCTCGCGTGGCAGCGCCAGGACGGCAAAGATGCCGAGCAGCATCGAGGCGACCATGAACAACGGCGTCAGCTTGGAGTGGACGAATGCCGCGGCCACCCGCCCGGCGAGTCCTCGTTCGACGGTCACGGCCGGCCTCCCGTGGCTCGCACCTCGGCGCCGTCGATAAGAGACGCAGGTGGACTCGTGACGACGGTCTCGCCGGGCTGGATGCCCGCGAGCACTTCGGCGGCATCCCTGCTCCGCGCACCCGTGGTAATCGCGCGCATGCGTGCGCGGCGGCTGCTGTCGACCACGAACACGAGCGACAGCTGGCCGCGGCGCACAATCGCCGAGGAAGGCACGGCCAGCGCATCGCGCTTATCGCTCTCGAAGCGCGCACGGGCAAACATGCCCGATCGCACGGCGATACCGGAGGGCAACTGAACTTTCACGACGAAGGCGTGGGCCCCGGGATCGACCGCGCGGGCGATTTCCACCACGCGACCGGCGACGGTGTCCCCTTCCCCTTTGCCGTCGAACGCCACGGCCGCGGCGTCGCCCAGCGCGAGCAACCGTGCCCGTGCTTCGTCGATCTGCACCTCGAGCCTGAATCCGTCGGTGGTTTCGATGGTCAGCAATGGAACGCCCGGAGATGCCATATTTCCCGGCTCGAGCAGCCTGTTGGTCACGAGTCCGTCGAACGGCGCGACGACCGTGGCGAAGGAGGCGGTCACCTGGGCAGCGCGCCCTGCAGCCTCGGCGGAGGTGACCAATGCAGAAGCTTCGGCGGCCCTCGCCGTGGCGGCACGTACGGCCGCTTCCGCCATCTGAAGCTCGGCTGTCGCACGATCGAGCTCCTGGGGCGTCGCGGAATTTCTCTCGCGCAGCTGCTCAATTCGCCGATGACTCGCGCGAGCTAGGAGGAGCCGCGCGCTGGCCGACTCCCGCTCGGCTTCGGCCGATGCCGTGCCGCTCTGCGCCGCCAGGACCGATGCTTGTGCCTGCGCGCGCGTCGCAGCGAGGTCGCGATCGTCGAGGACGGCGACGATCTGTCCGCGCCGCACGCGATCGCCCGGCTGCACCTTCACTTCGCGAAGCTCGGCCGCGATGCGTGGGGAGATCTGCGCCGTGGCCCGGGCTTTGATGACGCCGCCGGCTTCGAACGTCTGCGCGAGCCGCTGAACGGCGACCTTGGCGACGCGAACCTCGACAGCCGGCGCGGCCTTGGCGGGCGGGCTCCCGTCTCGACCGCCGCACGCTGCGGCGGTGGCCATGATGAACGCGGCCGGCAGGACAAGTGATGACGTTCGCAGTCTGGTTACGCTCATTGGATTAGCTCGTCGCCCCCCACGGCCCTTCGCATCGCGGCCTCACCGACAATGACATCGACCAACGCGCCGATCCGCTGGGCCTCGGCATCCAGTACGGCAGTCGCCGCGCGAATCACATCGGTGGCGGGCGCGATTCCTGCTTCATACCGGTCCCGGATCATCCGCTGGCTTTCGCGCGCCTGGATTACCGCGGCGCCGCTGACGTCCTGGCGGCTCCGCGCTGCGCCCAGCCGCTCCATCGCCGTCAGCACGTCGAGGCGAACCCCGGCCTCGGCGCGCGCCTGCTCCGCTTCTGCCTTTGCTATCGCGTACGACGCCTCTCGCACGCGCGCCACGTTCGCGCCGCCTGAAAACAGGTTCACGCGCAGGCTCGCGCCGGCCATCCATGCGCCGGCCGGCCCGGCCCTCCGGCCGTCGTTCCATTCGTAGCCGCCCTGCGCAACCAGGCTCGGTAAGAGCGCACTCTGCGCGATCTGTCGAAGGAGATGGCTGGAATCGCGGCGCAGAGACGCTTGTTCAATCTCGGGATGCTGCCGCAACGCCCGGTCCACGAGCGCAGTGATGTCCGCGGGTGCGCTGCCTGCAACCCTGGGCTCTTCCAACGACCACTCGCGATCAAACGGCGTGTCCATCAGCCGATTCAACTCGGCTCGCGATATGCGCTCGCCGCTGGCCGCGTCGATGGCACGCGCCCGCATCTGCGCGAGATGGACGCGCATCGACAGCACGTCGGCCTCAGTTCCGGTGCCGGCGTCGCGGCGTGCGTCGGCGGTACCCGCGTCTTCTTCGGCGGCCGCCACACCGGCCTCCGCCGCCCGTCGTTCGGCTGCGGCGCGCAGCACCTGTCCGTACGCTCGCGTTGTCGTCACCTCGAGATCGTTCCGAGCCTGCCGCTCAGAGGCCTTCGCGGCGGCTGCTCCCAACGAAGCGCCCCGAACGGCCGCCCGGGTGCGTCCGCCGTCGAACAGCACCTGTTCGAGCGAAAACGCGCTGCGTGAATTGGTAAGAGGATCCGGATGGTTGAGCTGACGCAGCGCAAAATCGGCTTCCGAGAACTGCCGCTGTGCGAGGAGGGATCCGAACACGAACACCGGCTGGTTTCCGCGCTGCCACGAGTGCGTGAAGTCGATGCGCGGCAGGAAACCCGCCCGCGCCTGAGGTAACTGCTGCTCGGCACCCTGCGTCACGGCGCGTGCTGCCGCAATCTCAGGATTGGCCGTCAGGACGGCCGCCACGGCTTGCGGCAGCGAGAGGCGCTCCTGCGCGTGCACCACGGCACCCGGATAAGCCAGCACGCATAACAGCGATCCGACGAGCGCATTCCGTTGGGCAGTCATTCCTGTCCCCATAGATGCAGTTCCGGCGAGTCGGTCACAAATCGCCATACAATGCCGGCTTGTGACCAAACGCGCGGTTGAGAATCTCTCTGATGAGTATGCGGACCTCATCAGGAACGCCGCCGGAGGCGACGCGCGCGCGCTCGAGAATCTGCTGATGCGGGCACAGGAGGTGGCGTACCGTTTCAGTCACACCGTGTGCGGCGGGCCCACGGATGCCGAGGACGTCATGCAGGACGCTCTGCTCAAGACGTTCCGCTACGTGAAGCGCATCCGCGACCCGCACGCCTTCCGCACATGGCTGTACCGCACGGTGCGCAATGCATGCCTGATGAAGCGCCGGCGGAGAATCGGCGAGCCGAAGCGTGTCCTGTCGCTCGACGATCTTCTTCCTTCTGTCGAGGGGCCTGGCGCAGCCATCGATGCGGTTGAATCGGGCCGGAACCCCGAAGCGATGGCGGTCAACGCCGCGCTGCGGCGGCGACTGGGGAAGGCGCTGCGCGCGCTGCCGCCCGAGTACCGGGCCGTCGTCTTTCTCCGCGAGATGGAGGGGCTCTCCACGAGAGACGTGGCGGGCGTCCTGAAGATATCGGAGTCGAGTGTGAAGATGCGGCTGCATCGCGCGCGGCTGTTTCTCCGCAAGGAGCTGGAGGATTGATGACCGCCCGTACCCCACGTCCGCCGGCCCGGTGCCTTGCGTTGCTCGAACGTCTGTCGCGCTACATCGACGACGAGCTGACACCGCAGCAGCGGCGGGCAATCGACGTGCACTGCCGCGACTGCACGCGCTGCCAGCGGATGATTGCCGGATTGCGCCGAACGATTGCGCTGTACCGCACGGCCGGCTCCTCGCCGCTGCCGCCGCGCGCCCGCGTACGCGCACGCGCCCGCATCGCGCGGCTGCTTACAGGCTGATTTCGTCGAGATACCTTTTGGGAGACGCTGCGCTGACGACTTCACGCTCGGTATTCTCTGCAGCTTATCCCGCGTACGCGGCCACGCGCGCGCTGGACGAGTTGCGCGCGCGCGACTATCCGCTGCTCGACGGCATTAGGCACGTCTATCTCGATTACACGGCGGCGAATCTCGTCCCGCTGTCGCTCGTCGAGCGCCACATGACGCTGTTGCGCGATCACCTGCTCGGTAACCCGCACTCGACCAACCCCGCGTCGGCCCTGACGACCACGCATGTCGAACAGGCGCGGCTGTCGGTGCTCGAGTTCTTCAATGCGGATCCCGACGAGTACGTGGTGATCTTCACCGGCAATGCCACGCAGGCGCTCAAACTCGTCGGCGAGGCGTATCCGTTCGATGCCGACAGCGAGTATCTCCTGACGTTCGACAATCACAATTCGGTGAACGGCATCCGCGAGTTTGCGCGCGCGAGACACTGTCCGGTCACGTACGTTCCGGTGGTGCTACCCGATATGCGCGTCGAGGATGCCGAGCTGGCGAGCCATCTTGCGCGCACCTCCGGCGGCGGACCTCGCCTGTTTGCATATCCGGCGCAGTCGAATTTCTCCGGCGTGCAGCATCCGCTCGACTGGATCCCGCTCGCGCAGAAGCATGGCTGGGATGTGTTGCTGGACGCCGCGGCGTTCACGCCTACGAACGCGCTGGACCTGAGCCGGTGGCGGCCGGATTTCGTGTCGCAGTCGTTCTATAAAATCTTCGGGTACCCGACGGGCGTGGGCTGTCTCCTGGCGCGCAAGGCAGCCCTCGCGAAGCTGCGGCGGCCGTGGTTTGCCGGCGGTACCATCACGGTCGCGTCGGTGCAGGGCGACAGGTTTTATCTGGCGGAAGGCGAATCCGGCTTCGAGGATGGCACGCCGAACTATCTTGCGCTTCCGGCAATTGCGTTCGGGCTGCAGCACATCGCATCAATAGGAATCGACACCATCCACACGCGGGTGGCCTGTCTCACCGGATGGCTGCTCGAACGCCTCGGTGCACTGCACCATGCGAATGGCAGTCCCCTCGCGCGCATCTATGGGCCGCGATCGACCCGTCGCAGAGGCGGGACGGTGACATTCAACTTCTACGATCCGAAGGGGCGGCCGATCGACCATCGCATCGTCGAGGAGCGCGCCAATGCCGCCAGTATCTCTCTACGCACCGGATGCTTCTGCAATCCCGGCGGCGGCGAAATCGCGCTGGGCATCACCGGCACCGAGCTGGCCTCGTGCTTTCATCAGCCGGAGCACGAGACGCGCCTGACGATCGAGGATTTCCGATTGTGCATCGACGGCAAGAGCACCGGTGCCGTGCGCGTCTCACTCGGGCTGGTGACCAACGTGGAGGACGTCAACGCGTTCATCCGCTTCGCGGAGACGTTTCTCTCAGCCTTCGCCGGTACCAACGCTGAGGGGCGGTAGACCGAACGCATTCTGCAACCGCTCATACAATGCGCCGAATGCGCTGGCGCCTGCGAGCGCCCCCGCGAGCGCTGCAGCGGCGTAGATCTTTCCTTCGCCAATGTTCACGAGAATCGGTCCTGGACACATGCCGGCCATCGACCAGCCGACGCCAAACAGGACCCCCCCGAC